>JBIINB010000099.1:0-16440 GCA_044337705.1 Pirellulaceae bacterium
ACGGACCAGAGGGCACTGCATCCCCTCAGGCAGCCCCTCGAGGGATATCTCCAGCGGCGTATTCCACTGATCCCGCCGCTCCACCTCGACTGCGATCTCCACCGGCTTTCCCACCTCTCCCCTCACCAGATCCTCGGCCCGGTGGATCCGAAACGAAGGTTCGATCGGTAAGACGCTCAGCCGAAATAGGTGCTCGGGCGAACCATGTCCAAACAGATCGCTGATGCGCAAAGTGACCACGCCGTCGAAGGGGCTTTTCCAGTCGAATTTCGGATCGCCATCGACCCCGCCATCATCCTGCCGCACCAGACGCTTGCCTTCCGCGTCCCACAGCTCCAAAAGCCCGTCGACGGGCAGTCCCAGCGCCTGACTTTCCAAATGGATCCTCCAGCGACTCTCCTTGGTGACGGGCCACTGCACCGCCAGACGCTGATCGCCGGAGCTCAGCTGTCCGCTGAGCATGATCGGGGGTTCGATTGCCTGTGGCGACTGAACGGTCGCCGTCGCTTCCAACCGTCGCGAGGGATAGGGAAGAAGATCGGCAGCAAAATGGCTGTAGGCTTCTGGCCAATCGACATGCCACCGGATCGGATCGGCGAGCGACTGGGGGGCGACTTCCCTAGGGCTTGCGGTGATCGCATCGGGAAGATTCCATCCCACAGGCTGTAAGAAGTTGGCGTGTGCCTTCGAGAGTGCCAATGGAAGAACGGCATCGATCCATGGTCCGGTCGACATCAACAGGCGATACACCATCGCTTCGCCACCCACCAAGCCGATCGTGCTGTCGGGATTGGAAGGAAAGCCGTAGATGCGCACCACATACTCTCCCGGTTGGGGGGCGGTGAACACCAGCATCGGATCGAGCCCACGGGAGTCGTGATTGCGAGCGACCACCAGGCCGTTGGCGTGCAGCAGTTCCAGGCAGCTATCCAGGGGCGCATCCAGCCCACGATTGGCGATGGCCTGTACTACCAGTTGCTGTCCTGCGGTCAGTTGGACGCGATAGAGATCGACATCACCACTTTTCTCCAGGCGACCGGAGATGGCAACCGGCAGGTTGGTGATCGACTGCGATTCCGTCATCCCATTGTTTGGCTCGGTTTCCACCAGTTCCGGCATGCCGCCGATCATCCAGGGTTTTGCGACCGAGGCACCTTGGGTGCCGTGCAGACGGATCGTCACCAGTCCGGGAGGCACGTCCGGTGCGATGGTGACCTGGAAAAGACCTTTCGTCTCCTTCGCCTCAAGGGAGATGCGGGGATCGGAGGCGACGGCCGCGATGGGCCAGTCGGGCAGCGTCCCTTCAGCCTTTATTTCCATCGTTGTTCCGCGCTGACCGCCAGTGGGAAACCACCGCGCCAGTTCGGGTGGCGCGGCCGACGATGGGGAGGTGATACAAAGAACGATCGCTGCGGCCACCTGCCACCAGGCCACCACTCGGCGAGTACCTAGCGTGTCGGCGATGGCTGGGCTTCGCTTCCATGGAGGGCTCAGAAGCGTGTGGAATGTCCATTCCGACCACACCCGCGCAGCGCACGGAGAAGCATGGGTTTGGGTTCTGATTTGCACGTCGCTTGCATCCATCGACAGTGGCGGGTCATTGGCCGCAACTCGGCCAAATACGATAGCCCAGGGCATCGCCCTGAGTGCAGGGAAGGGAGGCATGAGCGTCGCATCAACCCATTAGTTCGCTGATCGGCGTCGAGTCGCTGACCAGGTGAACGGGGCGACCTTCCAGGGTGTGGTAGATCTTGCCTGGGTCGATGCCCATTTTGCGGTAGACGGTCGAGACGAAATTTTCGGGGCCAAGGACGCGCTGGACGGCCGAGTGGCCTTGTCGGTCGGTGGCACCGATCACCTGACCTCCGGGAGTGCCGCCGCCGGCAAAGAGGATCGACATGGCATTGGCCCAGTGGTCTCTTCCTGCCAGCGTCTGGCCGGGCAGGGTGCTGATTTTGGGGGTGCGGCCAAACTCGCCCAGCGCGATCACCATGGTTGTCTCCAGCAAGCCACGCGAATCGAGATCGCTGATCAGGGTGGCAACGGTTTGATCCCATTCGGGAAGCCGCTTTTTGAGCGCGCCGAAGAGATCGGAGTGGTGGTCCCAACCGCCGTCGTAAAGCGTCACGAAGGGGACTCCCGCCTCGACCAATCGCCTGGCCAACAAGGCTCGCTGACCGAATCCGTTACGACCATAGGCATCGCGCAGCGCTTCGGGTTCCTGATCGATATCAAATGCCGCCTGAGCCTGCGGGGTGGTAACCAAGTCGACCCCCTTCTGGACGTGGCTGTCGAGGGCGACCACCGGATCGGCGACTGCGGGTGCGTCAAAGCGCTGCATTCGATCGACAAGCTTGCGCAGATCGCGACGCGAGGTGAAACGCGTGCCATCGATACCGGATGGTAGTTCGACATCACGGACGCGGAACCCCTTGCTGTTGGGATCACCACCGACGACAAAGGGGGCGTAGGAAGCTCCTAGAAAATTGGGGCCCCCCGAGCGGCTCATGCTGGGCATGCTGAAATAGGCAGGTAGACCATGAGGCGCACGGCGTTCGTAGGCTGCAACCGATCCTAGGCTGGGATGGAAACTGACAAACGCTCCGCAACCGACCGGGATCCGCGGCGGCGCGCCGGTCATCATGTAGTGATTCCCAGCGCCGTGATTCCCCTGATTGTGGCAGACCGAACGGATGATCGCATACTTGTCGGCCATCGCCGCCAGCTTGGGGAGATGCTCGCTGATCTGAATCCCCGGGACGTTGGTGGAGATGGGTTGAAACTCGCCACGAATCTCCGACGGCGCATCGGGCTTAGGATCGAAAGTCTCGAAGTGGGTGGGGCCACCATCCATCCAGATCAGGATGCAGCTGGATGGCTTGCGAGAGGTTTCCAGCTGGCCCTCGGAAGCGCATAGCTGGCGCATCCTCAGCAGTTCGGTAAAGCTACCGCCGGCCAAACCGCCAACTCCCAGCCGCAACAGGTCGCGTCGCCTCATCGCATCTCCCTCCCTTGCTTGCAGCGTCCAGTGCAGTCGGATCCCGGAACGCTTTTTTCGGTCAATCTTTGTAAAGGAATTCCGGTGTATTGAGCAACGACCAAGCATAGTCTTCGATCCAACGAGCTCGGTCCTGCCCGGAGGCGTTAAAGTCGGCCACCAGAGCGGCAACCTCTTCGGCGCTGGGCCTTCGACTCCAGCACCGCAACGAGAGCTCCTCGATGATCGATTCGATCGATCGGGGACTTTTTGCCAGTTGTCGGCATCGGCCCTGCTCATCAGCAAACCGATTTTGGATTCCGGGTGCATTCATCAGATGCAGCGCCTGCACCACCGTCGCTTCCGATTCGCGCGAACAGGGAGGATCCTGATTGGGGTCGGGGCGGCCGAACGCGTCCAGCAGTTCCGAATCGCTTCGAAACGTCCAGATCTGCATGGCTCGTGAACCAACCGGCATCCCAGCGTAGGAGACCGGTCGGGCCAGAATATCGCTGACTGCATCTGCCAGCACTTCGGCCCGCAGTCGCTGGCGATAATGCCGGGAGTAGTTGCGGCGATCAGCCACATTGGTGGCGTTGGGCTGGGAGGAGAGTCGATAGAGTCGACTGCTGACTAGAGTGCGGAGCAACGTCTTTTGGTCGTAACCGCTTTCGCGGAAATGATCGGCTAGCCGGGCAAGCAGTTCCGGATGGCTAGGGGGGTTGGTGGCCCGCATGTCATCGACCGGATCAACCAACCCCATTCCAAACAGATGAGCCCAGATGCGATTGACGGCAGCCTGAGCGAAATAGGGGTTCTCGGGCTGGGTGAGCCAGTCCATCAGCCTGGCTCTGGGATCTTCCCCCTCGGCCAACTGCAATGGTTCGGATAGCAGAGGCGTTGGCCCCAGGGACTCTCCGGTCAGCGGATGCTTAGTAGCTCCTTCGGATTTCACCCATACCATCTCTTCGCCGCCAGAGATCGGTGGCGACAGGCCGGTTCCCTTGTAGCCGACTCGCGAGAAGAACGACGCCAGCCCATAAAAGTCCTTCTGACCATAGACCTCGAAGGGATGCTGATGGCATTTGGCGCATTCCAAGCGAACCCCCAGAAAAAGCTGACTGACCATGGTGGTGATTTCTTCCGGTTCGCGGCGGTCGCGAAAAACCGTCACCGCTCCGTACTTCCAGTTGCTTCCCTTGGCGGTTAGAAGATCACCGACCCAGCGGTCGTAGGGCAGATTCTGTCGAAATACCTCCCGCAGCCAGGCGTCCAGCCAGAAGGTGGCTTTGATGCCGACGCGGTAGGGATTGGGACGTAGCAGATCGGCCCATTGATTGGCCCAGTAGTCGGCGTATTCCGGCTGGGCCAGATAGTGATCGATCCACTCTGGTAACTTTTCCTCGGAGCTCCGAGGATCATCCAGCCAACGCGTCGCCTCCTCGAGGCTTGGAAGCCGCCCTATCAGATCGATCGCCAGGCGTCGCAGCAGCTGCGAATCGTTTGCAGGAGCGCTGGGCTCCAAACGCAACTCGCGGAACTTCTCTGCCTGCATCTGGTCGATCCAGGAAGGGCTCGACTGCAACTGCGTCAGGCTGGCCGGGTCAAAGGGTGCCGGCTGGGGAATGGCGGTGCTCCAGGTCGCGATGCGGCCCATGAACCGAGCCATGATCGTTGCCTCGCCAGGATGCACACTGGCTTGGAGCTTCCCATCGGCTGCCACCGACACGATGGCCGGTTCGTTGGACTGGTAGGCGCTGATCGGTGTCACCTCCCGCTCGCTACCATCGCTGTAGATCGCAATCACCGACAGCTCGATCGACTCTTCCGGTTGCATGGAACGCTGAGGAGGCTCGATGCGGAGCCCCGAAATGGTTGGATCTTCGGGTGAGGTGCGAGGCATCCCCCCCTCCAGCCACCGCCGGATCGTCTGCCAGTCCTCACCGTATGGCTCCAGCTTGACGCCACCCCCGTGAGGCTGGAGGCCAGATCCCTTGACCAGCAAAAGACTTTGATCGGGTGCTGCGGGAAACAACCGCCGGCCTCTCCCCTCCTCGACAATGGCGCGGTAATCCCAATCGGCATCGAAACCCAAAAGCGAAAGGGAGAATCCATTCTGACCTCGCGACTTGCCATGGCAGGGTCCCGAATTGCATCCACGAGCCGTCAGGATGGGTTGGATGTCGAGTTCAAACTTCGGAACGCGGGCTACCTGCGAAGGTTCCTCGGCCCACAGCCACTGTTGGGTGCCCAGCACGCAGAGAATCGAAGCTGTGCAGGCCAGGAGAATCCTGGTGGAGTTTCTCAGCTGTTTGCTTGGCATCGCCGCCTGCACCAAGCCGCTTGAGATCGGATTGGCGATGGTTCGAATCATCGAAGGTACCGGGGCGGGAGGGGTGGGGAGATTCCAATTCGACGCTTCATCTCCCAGGCGACTGGGCAGGTAGGATCGCCATGGGTTATTGATTGTAGTCGGAAGAGGGAAGTCAATTCCACCGGTCCAGACCAAATCTCCATCAGCTGGCACCCTGGTGGCGGCATCCGGACGAAAAAAGCCCCAGGAGTTCTCCCAGGGCTTTCGATTGCTTGATCCAAACCGTCCGATGCCAGGGGCGTCAGAACAGCCTTAGGCTCGACGTCGCCTGGCGGCGCCCATCGCCCCCAAAGCCAGCACCAAAAGGGAGGTGGAGGCAGGTTCAGGAATAGCGTTGATCACGTCGAAACCGAGTGAATGGAGGTATTGACCATCATTGACCAACGTCAGAGCCCCTGATTCCGTCAGCAATCGCCCAAGCGTCTCTCCGTTAGTTCCTGGAAAAGGGGTTGTTGTCGAGGTGTAGACCCACTCGATCTGCCTGACGGCAGTCGCCACGTTGATAGCATCGACGACCACCCAATAGGTACTACCGCCAGCCAAGTAGAGTGGAGCGGCCGTGAAGAAATCGACGTCAACCGAAGGAGCCAAGGCTGGAACTGGTGCCGCGGCAAGGATACTGTTACTGACAAAGTCGCTGCCTGGCAGCTTGGTCCCCAAATTTTCAGGGGGCGAGTTCGTGTAGATCGAACCCTTGATCGTTCCCTGTCCCAGCAGCGTGTCGAACAGGTTGTAGGTGTCAGTGCCGGTGTTGCGCAGTTTTAGAGTCAATCGGTTGACTCCGAAGCTGTCCGCTACAGTCCCTGTGGTGCGAAACATTGTGCCTAGGGACACGCCCGAGGCAAAGGCAATCGCATCGGAACCGTTTTCGGTTGCCGAAAGATTGTTGGTGGTTAAAACCGCCGCCGACGACGGTGTCGACAGGCAAATTAGGGTCGCAAAAGCGGCCAGAGCGAATCGGATGATCATGGTACCTCCCATTGGTAGGCGATTTATCGACTTCGAAAGTGTCATGACTTGATCCGGTCCCAGAATCTCTGGCACAGGAATTGTTCGCCTGCCCTCTCAAGCAGGACAAGCGATAACCATTACAAAAGCCGGCCGCAACTTGAACAGAAGGAAAGTGTCGTTTTTGTGTGTTTTGCAAAAACACCGCTGCGAACAATCGTTCAAACCGCTACAAATCAATCCGACTTGAATAAAGGAACTGACCATGCTCAACGGCGTCGTTTAATCTCATAAAGTCGAATGCAACTTGAACAGGAGGAAAGTGTCGTTTTTTTATGTTTCGCGAAAACACCGTTGCGAACAATCGTGCAAACCGCTACAGATCCAACCGGCTTGAACACAAGGAACTGATCATGCGTGCAACATCGATGGGTTGGATTTGGGTGATCGCGATGCTGTCTGTGGTACTAACGAATCTCAATGGATGGAGTCAAGGCGGAAACTTCCAGCCTGGAAGTTACTCAGCTGCCCCTTCCGCATCCGCTCAGTCGGCGGGTGAATTGATAGCGTTGACGCAATTGCTTGCCGACGGATCTCAGCAAGTCTGTTTGGTCGATCTGCAGCGAAAATCGCTGGTTGTCTATCAAATCGCGCCGGGCACCGGTGCGATCCAGCTGAAGAGTGCGCGACGATGGGACGCGGATGTGATGCTGGAGGAATTCAATAGTGGTGAACCAACTCCTGAGAAGGTTCGGCTACTTTTGGGTCGATGAGCTGAAGAGGTGACGGAGGCCTCCCGTCAAGCCATCGGAACCGGGAGCGGCAATCGAGGCGGGAATTTGGAATATCCATCCGTCTGGCTGCCAGCCTAGTCCTCAGACTGGACACTTTGGGATGGGAGGTTGTTTCGGAGCCGGAGAGCATTCCTTTGGAGATTCCGGGGCCGGGCGCTGAAGTTCTTTCTAGCTAGCCGGTCCTCAGGCAGATCCGGCCTTCATTCGAGTTTGCCTGCTTAGGACTCGCCGGTCCCGCGGCGCCCGGGCAGTGGATTTCAGCAAACGGAAGCTTTGCACCCTTGCCTGCTTTCGGTGGATCGACCCCGTCGCCTGATCTTGGAGCCTGCATTGCCCCTTGGCGGTTTGGTGGACGCTCGCTGGATCGCTGGCTACCATGACAGGCAGAGAGACTCCCTTCTGCCAGTCGATCGGAAGACGCTGGTGATGCAGAAATTGGAGTGGAGAAGAACGGTGGGACCATCTTTGGATGAGACCAGAGGCAGACGAACTTACTGAAAGAGAGGCCTGGAGTGCGAACGGGAATGCGATGGTTTGCCGGCATGTTGCTGGCGACAGGAATTGGTGGTGCTGGGCAAGCGATGGGCCAGGAAGCGGCTTGGGCTGACCTGACGATTTCCTTCGTCTACGGTGGCGAAAAAGTCCCTGCTCGGGCCCCGCTGGATTTGTCGAAGGATTCGGTTTGCGCCAAAAGCAGCAAGAACGATGAAGGTTTGATCGTCAATCCTTCCAACAAAGGGATTCAAAATATCGCCCTCTGGGTGGATGCGAAGAAATCAAAGATCACCGAAAAGAACATCCATCCGGATCTGAAAAAACCTTCTGACGGAA
This sequence comes from Pirellulaceae bacterium, assembly GCA_044337705.1. Lineage (GTDB taxonomy): Bacteria > Planctomycetota > Planctomycetia > Pirellulales > Pirellulaceae > JBEISR01. The sequence goes on from JBIINB010000099.1 coordinate 7,925, forward strand.
AAATTGTTCTGGACAATCTCGAGTGCGTCTTTGTTCCCCATATCGTCATCGCTCGCCCGGGCCAGACGATCGAAGTCAAAAATTCGGACACCACCGGGCACAACGCCAATTTCAACTTTCTGAACAACTCCGCACAGAACTTCGTTGTCCCTGCCGGCGGATCGAAGGATCTGAAGCTGGAGAAGGATGAACCGGCTCCGATTCCGGTGCAGTGCAATGTCCACCCATGGATGGAAGCCAAGTTGATTGTGGTCGACCATCCTTATGTTGGGGTGAGCGATGCCGATGGCAAATTGACGATCAAGGGACTTCCTGCGGGAACCAAACTGGTCTTCAAGGTCTACCACGAGAATTCGAAGAAATCGATCGACGAGGTGACTTTTGGGGGGAAGAAAGAAGCGTGGGCGAAGGGAAACTTCGAGTACACCTTGAAGCCAGGTGCCAACGATCTTGGCACGGTGGTCATCGGTGCCGACAAGTTCAAGAACCAGTAAAGCAGGCTTCCCACAGGATCGACCGCTGCGTGTCGTTCTGAAGGGAATTCTGATGGCGGAAACCGATGCCAGCCGGCGGTGCCTTTGCAAGGGACCGCCGGCTTTTTTTGTCAGGGAATATCCTGCGATTTTCGATTCCATGGGGACACCATGAATGTCCCATTTTGTCGCAGTGGTTGGGGAAGGAGTTGGGTTTGGGTTGATCACCGGATGGAATTGCGGTGAACTACTGGTGCAGCGAACCGACGGTGCTTGGTGGCAGGCTTGTGGAAAAGGACAGTGGGAAGTGATGATCGGTTGCATGGTCAGGACCAGGATGTGGTTGGTGATGGCTTTCCTGGGAATCCTTCCACTGGTTGTCGGATGTAATGCCCGCTCTCCAGGATCCTTTGGTTCCAGCGCCGTCCAGATCCACCAGGTTTCCGAGAGCCGTGAGGTATCGGCAGAGGCGCTGACCGAACGACTGGAATCGGTGATGACCGATTGGTTTGGGACTCCCGACAAGCCCCGTTGGCCCACAGCTGAAAAGCTCACCAACTGCGGCATCGACCAGGCATCTTTACTGGTCAGCTTGGTCGACCCAAAGCAGCTGGAGCGGGCGGCAGGGCCGGTTCGGCGTCTGGAGGATCGCGTCGAATATGGTCTTTATCGAAAGCACTGTGCCCATTGCCACGGTGTTTCGGGAGACGGTTGGGGAGCGACGGCAGCCAATCTGTCACCCTATCCGCGAGATTTTCGCCGTGGCACTTTCAAGTTCAAGTCGACTCCCGTTGGAAGTCGTCCGACTCGCAGCGACCTGATGGCGGTGCTCAAACGAGGGATTCCCGGTACCTCGATGCCTTCCTTTGCGTCGTTATCCGAGAGCAAACATTTTCGAGACGATTACGAACCGCTGATCGATTACGTCATTTACCTTTCAGTGCGAGGCGAAGTGGAGCGGCGGCTGATCGGTGCTCTGAGTGAGTCGGGAGAAGAGGGGTGGGAGGCGGCGCTGCCTACCGATCAGAAATCGACCGCGCCGGATGCTTTGCCGTCAGTCGCAAGAGAGGTAGCTGAGGTTCTGCGTCGGTGGCGTCATGCTTCTCAGGAGGTGCTGGAAGTGCCCGACAACGAACTTGCGGATCGTTCGATCGAAGATCTTTGGAGCAGTCCTCAGAGGGCCCAGTTGTTGGCGGCCATTGAGCGGGGGGAAAAGCTCTTTGGCATGCCAGCTACCGCCTGCACCAGCTGCCACGGCCTAAGCGGACGGGGCGATGGCCGTGTGGTGGACTACGATGAATGGACCAAGGATTGGACGATTCGTGCCGGGGTCGATCCAACCGATCGTTCGCAGTGGAAGCGATGGAGCCGGCTGGGGGTTGGAAAACCGGTCCCTGATCGACCGCGGGACCTGCATGCAGGAGTTTATCGCGGAGGAGCCAGTCCTCAGGATCTTTACCGGCGCATCGCTGGCGGCATCGATGGTTCCCCCATGCCGGCGCTCCCTCTGAAGCCGACCAACCCGCAAGGCTGGACTCCCCAGGATGTCTGGGATCTGGTTCATTTTGTCCGGTGGCTTCCCTACTCGGAACAATTCCCCAGAGAATCTGCGGCTCAATCGGCGACTTCGGGTGCCACCGCAGAGCAAGCGTCGGGCGACCGGCAATCGGTTGCCTTGTCGCTCGACATGCCCGCTGGGCCAGAAACCATCGACGATGGGAGATCCATCGCCGGAATCGAATCGGGAAGCGATCGCCCGGCTCTTGACAAGGAGATCCCATGAACCGATCTGTTCCAGTCGTCGATGCCAGAGGGGATATGGTGGCTACGGACCTGGCATCCGATCCGAATGGAGACGCCGCGACGGGGCGTGTGCGATTTTGGGCTCGGCTTCTTGCTTTCTTCACCTTCCCGCTGATCTGGCTGGGAGGCCTAGTCACCACTCAGGATGCAGGGATGGCAGTTCCTGATTGGCCTGGGACCTTCGGGTACAACCTTTGGCTCTATCCCATCTCCACATGGTTGCTTGGACCGTTCGATTTGTTTGTGGAGCATGGCCATCGATTGCTTGCCACGTTCGTCGGTCTGCTTGCGATCTGCTTGGTGGGAAGCGCCTGGAGGCCGCATGTCAGTCGGTCGATGCGATGGTGGTCGGTGGCGGTGCTGGCGGCTGTGATCGGGCAGGGGATCCTTGGGGGGCTTCGCGTTCGGCTGGACGAACGGGTGATGGCGATGATCCATGGCTGCACCGGACCGCTTTTCTTTGCGATGGCGGTGGCGACGGCTGTCTGGGCTGGGAGGATCTGGAATTCCTCCAGACTTCAAATCGAACAGCCGCTTCCAGCCCGATGGCTTTGGTTGTCCCGAGCGATTCTGGCCGCTGTGCTCATGCAACTGGCCTTGGGAGCTCAAGTGCGCCACATCGTTCCCTGGGCGCTACCATCTCAATTCACCTTCTGGGTGCATCTCCACCTCACCTTTGCAGCGATCGTCACCTTGTTGATTCTCGCGGCGTGGCTGGGTCGTCGGTCGATGCCTTTGCGGCAGTCCAAAGCGATTCGGTGGCCAGTCGACGGACTTGCGGCACTGCTGCTGCTGCAATTGAGTCTGGGGGTGGCAACCTGGTTTGTCAGCTACGCATCTCCCTGGCCCATTTCTTTGGGTGGGCTGGATCGGTACGTGCTTCAGGCGAAAGGGTACTTTGAATCGTGGGTGATCACCGGCCATCAGGCGACCGGTTCCCTGCTGATCGGACTTTCGACCGCTTGGTGGTTGTGGATGGGTGAGGCTGGTCGGCGCAGCGGGATCCTGTCGGCGGGAGGTGTTTCCACGGTCGCCAGGAGGCGATCGATGGAGAATAGTCTTCCGGCTGGCGGCTCGCAGACTGACGGCAGGATCGGCATACCCAGCACCGTTTCGGCTGGTGAAAATCGGGAATTGGGATAATCTGAACGATCGGCTTGGATCTGCTCCAAGCCGTCCAGAGATCACAGCTGGCAGGGTGCAGGACGGGGGAACGATGGCGACGGAGACAACGGAACTGGCAGCAAGTCGCTCGTCGGTCGACCAGGCGTCGGTCCGAACGGTGGTCGCGCTGCGCGATGTTTGGCGGGATTATCTTCAGCTGACCAAGCCTCGCATCCTGTTGATGATCGTCATGACGGCCCTGGTTGCGATGGCTGCAGCGCCGCAGGGACTTTTCTCCTGGCAGGCGGTGGTCACAACGGTGGTGGGAACGGCGTTGGTGGCTGCTAGCGCCAGCGTGTTCAACCAATGGTACGAAATCGAGCGGGACTCGAGGATGGAGCGGACTCGGAGGAGGCCACTTCCCTCAGGTCGGCTGACGGCGATTGAGTCGTTGGGGTTCGGATTTCTGCTTGTGATTCTGGGGTTGGCGGTCTTTGCGTTGGGGGGCCTGCCGCTTCCAGCCTCCATCGCGCTGGCGACCTGGGGACTCTATGTACTCCTCTATACCCCATTGAAGTCGATCAGCAGCATCAACACTTTGATAGGGACCTTGCCTGGTGCGCTTCCTGTGCTGATCGGCTGGACGGCGGGTGGGGGATCGTTGAATCAGCCATTGGGCTGGTGGATGACGGCGGTGCTGGTGCTTTGGCAACTGCCCCATTTCATGGCGATTGCCTGGCTGTATCGCGAGCAGTACCAAGCGGCTGGGTTCCAGATGCTGACGACCGTCGATCCGACAGGTCGACTGGCAGCATGGCATGCATTGCTGCCTGCCTTAGCGCTTTTCCCGGTGGGTATCTTGTCGGTGGGTGCCGACGGCCCCTGGGGTTGGATTCTGGGGTTTGCAAGCGTCCTGGCCAATCTCGGAATGGCATGGGGTGCGTATCGGTTTTGGAAGCAGCAGACGTCGATCACCGCCCGATATTTGCTTCGTGCATCGTTGATCTACCTGCCAGCGATGCTTCTGGTGTGGGTCCTTCGCGTCTGCGTATGAGGTGGTTGATGGGGGAAGCTCGAGCGAAAGCTGCGGTGGAAGCTTCGGAAATCACCTATCACTACGGCGATCGCGTCGCTCTGGATGGCCTTTCGCTGCAAGTTGCCCAGGGTGCGATCTATGGGGTCTTGGGACCCAATGGGTGTGGGAAGAGCACGCTGTTTCGACTTTTGGCGACGATCTCCCCGATGCAGCATGGTCGGGTCACCCTGTTTGGAGACGATTTGGAAGGGAACCCGGCGGCCATACGGCGACATCTAGGGGTGGTCTTTCAAAATCCTGCGATCGATCCCAAGCTGACGGTTCTGGAGAACCTACTTTGCCACGGGGCGCTGTATGGGATGAGCCGAGTGGAGGCCCGGGATCGGGCGGGACGCTGGCTGCAGCGATTCGGGCTTGAGGATCGTTCGCACAGTCGCTGCCAGTCGCTTTCTGGCGGAATGCAGCGGCGTGTGGAATTAGCCAAAGGGATGATGCATCAACCGAGGCTGCTTCTGATGGATGAACCAACCAGTGGGCTCGATCCAGCCGCCCGTCTGGAGTTCTGGGAGACGATCGAAAGTCTTCGCGTCCAGGAGGCGGTCACGGTACTGATGACGACTCATTTCTTAGATGAGGCGGAACGATGTGACCGACTGTTGCTGGTCGATCGGGGGAAGGAAGTTGCCGAAGGAGCGCCTTCCGACTTGCGTTCCGACCTTGGAGACGCAGTTCTTCGAGTGCGATGCCATGGCGTGCAGCAGGCGGAAACCTTCCGCAGGCAACTCCTGGAACGCTGGCAGTGCAAGATCGAGCAATCGGCGGATCAGTTGCTGATCGAGCGGTTGGAGGCGCAGGTCGACTGGAGGCGTTGGCTGGATGAATACCCACAGCAGGTACGGGAATTGAGCTGGTGCAGGCCGACGCTGGAAGACCTCTTCCTCCGCAAAACAGGCAGATCGTTTGCTGGTGATCCAGCCGCTGCACCTACCGACCGCCCCGGCGGCTCACGGCGTCGACCGGGAGGCACCCCAGCATGAGCGGGCAGATGGTTTCGGGATGGCGTGGTGTGATGGCGTTGGCGGTCCGCGAGTGGATTCGTTTCTTCCGTCAACCCAGCCGCGTGATTGGAGCGTTAGGGCAACCGGTACTTTTGTGGCTGCTGCTGGGGATCGGTCTGGGGCGAAGTTTCCAGGGGGCCGGGGGGATTGGTTTTTCGGAATATTATCTGGCGGGAACCATCGCGCTGATCCTGCTTTTTTCCGCCATCTTCACCACCATCTCGATCATCGAAGACCGCAAAGCCGGGTTCCTGCAGGGGGTGCTGGCTGCACCGGTGCCCCGCTGGGCCATCGCAGCAGGGAAAATCCTCGGGGGGGCTGCGATCGCCTGGGTGCAGGCGCTCCTGTTTGTCCTTCTGGCGGCAGTCCTAGGACCCCTGGAGATCGGCTCCCTTTCCTTATCGCTGATCGCATTCCTGGCTCTGGCAGCCATCGCCATCACCGCCCTGGGCATGCTGTTCGCCTGGCCAATGGATTCAACCCAGGGTTTTCATGCCATCATGAATCTGGTGCTTCTTCCGATGTGGTTGCTCAGCGGCGCACTCTTCCCGATCCCTGGTTTGACCCCCGATGCCACCTGGAGCGAAACCTTGTTCCACTGGGCGATGCGAGTCAATCCGATGAGCTACGTGGTGGCCGGGATTCGGCAGCACCTGCATCCAGCGATGGAAGCGACCGGATGGAGCCCTGGGCCAATGGTATGCTGGATGGTGCTGGCAGGTTTCGCGTTGGGCCTGGCGGCGCTGGCAGCAGGCATGGTGAGCAAGCAGCCGAAGGGAAGGCGATGAAAAATCGATGGCGATGGGTTTTGTTAGGGATTCTTCTGGCACTGCTGGCGGCCTGGTGGAGCACGCCTCGCAAACCTCGCCTGGAGCCGCTGGAGGGGCAGGGGCAGGAAACGGCTCAAGAGAGCCTCCAGGAGACCCAGGGAGTCGCCGGCAAGGCGGTCTTTGACTCCCCCGAAGCTCGTATCGAAGCCAGTCGGCAACTGGCGCAAAAGATGCGTCAATCGATTCGCGACCTTCCACCCGGCCAGTGGCTGCACGACTACGAACTGATCGAGCGGAGCGGTAAACCGATCGGATCCAGGGAACTGGCCGGGCAACCCTACATCGCCAGTTTTTTCTTTTCCAAGTGCCCCAGCATCTGCGTCCAGCAGAACGATCAGATGCGATTGCTGCAGGAGCGACTGAAGGATATTCCGGTGCGTCTGGTGAGCATCACGTGCGATCCTGAGGTCGATACTCCCGAAGTGCTGCGAGAATATGCCGATCGATATCGCGCGGACCCGCAGCGGTGGCTGTTTCTAACCGGGACCTGGGAGCAACTGGAAAAGATCTCCAGCGAGGTCTTCTTTCACGGGCTTCATCGCCCCAGAGAGCACATCGAAAAATTTCTTCTGATGGATGAGCGAGGGGAGTGGCTAGCAGCCTATGACTGGCACGTGCCGGAAGAGCTTCGATTGTTGGAGAGAGATGTCCGAGCCATGGTATCGACCGGCGTTTCGGGGAAGAACCAGTCAACCGCTGAGCCCACGACGGATGGCACGCCATGACGCCGCCGGGCCGGACTTCCTGGGCCCGTTGCATGCTCATCTTGCTTTTCGCAGGATGGTTGATCTGGGGCCAGGCGAACTGGCCTGGTAGGCGTGCTGCAGTCGACACCGGACGCCTGTGGGCCAACCAGCCACCCATGGGCCGCTCAGAGTCGGGGGTGATGCTGCCAATCGGCGCGACCCAGGCGATGCAGCAAGCCCGGCAGATCGCCTCCCAGATCGATTCCAGGGCGTGGGATGAATCGGCTCTGGCGATCGAAGAATGGGGGCGCCAGCTTCCCGAGGGAGTCTTTCCGCCGATCGCCGCCATCCCATTGCGCAAAGACGATCCAGCGACGGGTTCATCTTGGCAGGCCTCTCAGGAAGATCAATTCCAGCGATGGCTTGGGGCCAGAGCTTGGAGAGAGGAGACGCGTCAGCGGCGTCGATGGCTGCAGGTTGATCTGAATCCGGATGCCGATTTGCCGCTGCGCACCCGATGGTCCGCGAGGCCGTTGCCGCCCGGCAGTTCTCTGGCGTCGATGGTGCGTGTTGCCGAGCAGGCGGCATGGGATGCGGAGACGGCCGATCGGGCCAATCTGCCTCCAGACGACGCGATGGAGTCGGTCCCTGGCTGGCTGGAAGTGGGAGATCGGCTGCTGCAAATGGGGGCGGTGGAGCGAGCCAGGGGATGCTACCGGAGAATCGACCCGTCCCTGGAAGCGCCACTGGGTCCGGTCGACTCACCCCGAGGAAGCATTCCCTGGTACTGGGTGGCCAAGGAGTTGTCCGATCCAATGCAGGTGCCCGAAGCGATCCGGAAACATATCCTTAGTTCTGCTAGGTCGCCTCAGGTCGCGATCGCCAAGGCAACCGCCTGGTCCCGATTGGTCGACTGCTCCATCCTCTCCCGTCAGTGGCGGCGTGCCGAGGTGGAAATAAGGTGGCTGCAGCAACTGTTTCCCGACGCACTCGATCCCTGGCCACTGGAACCTCAGGATGTCGATCGACCGATGGGAGAAGGGCTACTGCGGCGTCTGAAGATCGCGATGGAACTGTCGAACCGCGAAGAGTCCACAAGGCCTTTGGGGGAACGCACGCCACTTCCATCCATCGCCGGCGACTTCGCTCAGGGGCCACCTTTGGCCGATCAGGAGTGGCGCCGATGGCTGCCGGTCGTCGCATCGGGCGCATTGCCTCGACGGATGGAACGCGACCTGATCCCGCCCCGTTTGGCTGAATCGTCCGATGGGCTGCTGGGCTATTTTCCAGTTCTGCATCGGGATCGCCTCTACTGCAATCTCGGTCATCGCATCATCGCTCAGTCGATCGACCCGGATGGGCGCTGGGTCTCCGGCAACGGCGTACTGTTCGATACCCAGGTGGCCGAGGAGGAGTACGTGCCAGCTGCCGAGTCGGTGGTGGGTGTGCCACGCAGCACGCTGACCCTTATCGACGACTGCCTTTATGCCAGAGTGGGTTCGGCGGTGACGGCTTGGCGTGAACGA
>JBIINB010000223.1:0-4786 GCA_044337705.1 Pirellulaceae bacterium
CCATCATCCAGCGATTTTCCGCGGCCCGCAGGCGTGCACGAGCTGTATCGCGCGCTGCGAGCGCCAGCTCGTAATCCGACTGACTGGTGGAACGCGTTCGCTGCAGCTCCGCCAGTCGACGCTCTTCCGCCTCGTTTTGAATCAACTGCGACTTCGCTGCCTCAAGATCCGATTCAGCTACTTGAATCTGCAGGTCAAAATCGGTGGGATCGAGGCGAAACAGCACTTGCCCTTTCGCTACCCGATCGCCGACCTCTACATGCCGCTCGATGATCTTGCCTGCAACACGAAATCCCAGAAGGCTTTGGTACCTTGCTTGAAGCGTACCCGAGAAGGACCGCTGACTGGCTGGCCCTGCACTGCCGTCAGGAATCGTATAGGCTCGCACCAGCAGCTCGGTTCCGTTAGCTGGGGGATTGGAGCTATTATGCGTGCCTGTATCCTTGGCATTTCCCCGAAGCGCATCCGATGCAACTGGTGCTGAATCACCGTCAAGCGGATGGTAAACATTACGAGGCGATGGTGGAGGGCTCTTTCGATGCCCTTTGGCTTCGTGCGGAAAGAAAACAATCCAAGCCAATGCCGTCAGCATCGCACCACCAATGATCCATCGCACCACCCAAGGGGGGACCTTCGGTTTCGCCGGCGCTGTGGCATTCATGCGTGATCTCGCTGTATGGATTGAAATTTCGGAAGCATCGTCTCCGCGAATTGCTCAATCCGCAGCAGGTATGCATCGACCGAATAGATAGGACGCCATCCGAACCCGTTGAGCAACGTGCAGCAATGGACCCGCGTGGAGCGAATCGGATCCATCACCCCAAGCGCTGGCAGGGAGGGGCTGCTAGACGAAAGGATCTGCGAACCGAAGGTAATGGACCACAATCCGAAGACCATCTCCTCGGGGCTCAACGCATGGCCATGCGGGTCCCCATGGAGGCTATGAAGATCCCCTGACTGGATGCCGTCCCGTACCAGTCCTGCAACCAGTTCCATGCAGCCGGCCTCGCATTCCCGGATGCACTGCTGTCTCGCGGCAGACGATTTGTCCCAAATGTTCGCATGCCGTATCCACTGCTCCACTTGGAATTCCTCGTGGCAGTGCTGGGTGTAGTATTCGCAGGCAAGGCCAATGCACATCAGTCGCTCACGACTGGAGATGATTTCGAGTGCTGCGGCTTGGAACAGAGCACGCCTCAGTCGCATCGCATCGAACGCCAAGGCAAGCACGATCTCTTCCTTGTGTGGGAAGTGGTTGTAGATCGTCCCTTTGGCGTACTGCATCTGTGCAGCAACGCGATCCATCGTCAGGGCGTGTAAACCTTCTCGCAACAAAATCGGCTTGGCCACCCGAAGGATTTCCCTCGTGCGCTGCTCTATTTCCCGTTGTTTTCGCGTTAATTCGACCATGACGTCAATTATTGACGATGCGTCAAAATATGCAACTGGAAACGGTTCATTTCTTATTGAGAGGACAAGATGACAAGGATCGTCGGCATGCTTGTTGGGTTAGGGAGTGGGACCATCCTAAGGGCGGGTGGGCGACCGGCGGTAATCATGGAGGGTTTCGAGAGCTAGGATTTGTCTTCCTTACGCCGGATCCAATCGAAACAAGGATCCAAACTTCGTTCCGGAACGCTCCAGCAGTCCGCCTGGGATCAGTGGGTAGAGTACCCGCTTGTAGCAGTGAAGTTGTAGCGGAAAGACCAGTCGCGATCGCTTTTCCTCATCTCCCTAACTCAGTGGCTCCTTGCAAAATCCGTCTGGACGCGATCCTCTGGCTTAACGGGCCTTACGTTTTATCGGGCAGCCTGAAGAAGCCTGCTGGTGCTACCCGCGATTTGCTTTTTCAGCCCCCTTGTTTTGAAGCGGCCACGAAAAAGGGAATTCATTGGTCTGGCAGTCGCTGCTGCGTGTCCGAAGAAGGTGGCGATGGTCGCTTTGTGTGGTGCGATCGGAATAACCGGAAACTTATCTCCAGTTTGCCTAAGAACTTGCCATCCATGCTGCTTGACCGGCAGTTGATGCCAACTATTCTCACATTCGAAGCCCCCGGGCGAGGGGTGGCCTGGGTATGGCCACTTGCCTCGGTGGGTAGGCTTCCGGCAGCCGAGCGGACGGATAGTTACCGGGTAGCCTAGTCGGGGATTGCGACCTTAGTCCTAGGTGCAGCGACCGAAAAGAGGCAGAATTCCGCCGACCGCATGCTGGTTGCAATGGGATCGGATTGCAGCAAAAGCATCGATCGTGTCCCGTTCCAGCAGATGGCCTGAAGGACCCTCGCGGGACTCAATAGACCAAGTAACAGCAAACAATTTATGGAGATAGTCGACCCATGGCCGACCCAACCAGCTCTTCCCGTCGAACAGGGCGCCGCACCACTTCGACTGGCAATCAATCGCTCCAGCAATCCACTGGGGCTGATGCCTTAGCCGCCAAGAGCAGTATGTTCGATGCGCTTAGCCGCTCGATGGCCTTCATCGAGTTTACGACGGATGGGACAATCCTTTGGGCCAATGACAATTTTCTTCAGGCGATCGGCTACAGCCTGGAAGAAATCCAGGGGAGGCACCATAGCCTCTTCGTGGACCCTGAGTACCGAAGCTCTGCGGAATATCGCGACTTCTGGCATGACCTAGGACAAGGGATTTTCAAAGTTGCGCGATTCAAGCGAATCGGGAAGGGTGGCAAAGTCATCTATATCCAGGCAGCTTACAGTCCTGTGCTGGACGAACGCGGCTCGGTAGTCAAAGTGGTCAAGATGGCTGCCGATGTCACTGCCGACACGCTCCGTGAGATCCAGACGGAGGAGCGAGAAGCGGCAGCTCATGCTCAGCAGATTGAGGCGAAGCTGTTGCTGGAACAGAAGGTCAATGAACTTTCTAAGACCGTAGAAGCTGCGGCCAAGGGAGACCTCACGCAGGCGGTGACGGTCACCGGCAGCGACGACCTGGGGCGTTTGGGAGCAAGTCTTGGCAGGATGATTGGAGATCTTCGATCGATTATCGGTGAGGTCATGGCTGCAGCTCAGCAGCAGAACGAGGGAGCGCGCACGATAGCCGAAAGCAGCGCGAATCTCAGTGAAGGTGCGCAGACTCAAGCCGCCTCAGTCGAAGAAATGACTGCCAGCGTCGCGCAGATGATCGACGCTATGGAGGTGATCTCCAAGAATGCAAATCTGGCGAAGAATAAGGCGATCGAGACTTCGGATCTGGCCAAGGGAGGTGGTACGACGGTCGATGAAGCGATCAACGCGATGAAGCTGATTCAGAAGTCGAGCGAGCAGATCAACGAGATTATTCAGGTGATCAGTGAAATTGCGAGCCAGACCAACCTGCTGGCGCTCAATGCAGCGATCGAAGCGGCAAGAGCCGGGGAGCATGGGCTGGGGTTTGCAGTGGTGGCCGATGAGGTTCGCAAGCTGGCCGAACGCTCCAGCGAGGCAGCCAAAGAGATTACGAAACTGATCAAGGAGTCGACCAAGCGGGTGGAGGAGGGTGCTAGTCTCTCGCAGAAGGTTGGTTCGTCACTGAAGAAGATTGTTGCATCGGTCGACGATACGGCGGAAGGCATTGGCCAGATCGCAGCATCGACGGAGGCTCAGGCTGCCAGCGCCCAGGAAGTCAAAGCGGCGATTCGCAGCGTTTCTCATACCACCGAATCGAATGCGGCCGCATCGGAGGAAATGGCGGCCAGTGCCGAGGAACTGGGAGCGCAGGCCCAGAGTCTTCGCGATCTTGTGGCGCGATTCAAAATCTGACCGGCGGACACATCTGTTCCCAGTAGCGACTCTCGCCAGATGGTGGATGATAAGGAATCAGTCGTGCGTAGATCTCCACCGCGTGGCGGCGGTGGCAACCCGACATTGCTTACGACGCGGGCGGCAAGTGCATCGACTCGATGCGACGTCCCGCTTCAATTTTCAACGCATCCCCGTAGCCACCGTCTCCCCAGATGGTGGACGCAGGAATCGACGTCTTGCCTGGTTCTCCACCGCGTGGCCGCGGTGGCTACCTGACGTTGGCAATTGCTTTCCTCTAGCTCAGGCCAGCAACTCGGAGATCACATGGCCATGCACATCGGTCAATCGTCGTTCGATCCCGTTGTGATAGAAGGTCAATCTCTGGTGGTCGATCCCAAGCAGATGGAGTGAGGTGGCGTGCAGGTCGTAGCAGTAAGTCGGGTGCTCGGCCGCCTGAAAGCCGATCGGATCGCTGTTGCCATAGGAGATGCCTCCCCGGATACCTCCACCGGCCATCCAGGCGGTGAAGGCACCTGGGTTGTGATCCCTTCCTTTTTGTTCCCCTTGCATGAAGGGTTGCCGGCCGAATTCACTGGTGCAGAGGATCAGTGTTGATTCCAGCAGCCCGCGGGCCTTTAGATCCTGCAGCAGGGCAGCGGCACCGGTGTCGAGGATGCGGCCCCAGTAGCCATGATCGCGCACGATATCTTCGTGGGAGTCCCAATTGGGACGAATAGCTTTACTGGAAGTGTTTTCAGCACCGCAGTAGATCTGAATAAATCGCACGCCTCGTTCCACCAGTCGTCTTGCCAGTAGGCACTGCTTTCCGAAAGGACCGATGTCAGGATCCTCCAGTGCATACAGCTCCTTCGTTCGCTCGCTTTCCCCCGCAAGGTCCACCGCTTCCGGCGCGCTCATCTGTAGCTTCCCTGCCAGCTCAAAGGAGGCGATGCGAGCTTCCAGCAGGGAGTCACCCGATCGATCGTCGGCATGCTGTCGATTCCACTTCTGCAGCAGCAGGAGCCCTCGTTCTTCTGACCTGCG
>JBIINB010000100.1:0-15888 GCA_044337705.1 Pirellulaceae bacterium
GCTGCAGCCTCATTTCTCCACAGACCATCCACCCAGCGCCCGGAGGCTGTGTGGGGCGTCCCTACCACCAGAGCCCAGTAGATCTTTTCCACTTGCCTATTCCGGATCTGTTCGCTCAGTCGCGAAGCGGCCTTCGAAGTCCGCGCCAGTGGTACCACGCCACTGACCGGCCCATCCAGTCGACTGACCACGCCCAAGAATACATTTCCCGGCTTCTGATAGCGTCGCTTCAAATCCTCCTTGGCCCATTCTAGAAGCGATCTTTGCCCGGGAAGAGCGCCCTGAGTAATCCAACCTTGCGGCTTGTTGACCACCAGAAGGTGGTTGTCCTCCGCGAGGATCTTGGGATAGATCATGGATGTCGCTCCCACTGGCAGCCGATGGCCTGGCACCAAGCGAGAGAGCGTGGTCCACCCGACCGAATCGTTGCGTATCTCCCATCCCCTTCCAGGCACTCCAGAATGATCGTCAGCCGATCGTGTGGCAACCGCTTGGCGACTCGATCGGCCCATTCGATCACAGTCAGCGAAGGAGTCTCCATCCATTCCTCGACTCCCAGATCCCACCACTCCTCCTCTCCTTTCAATCGATAGGCATCGACATGATAGACCGGGGGATCGGTGGGATATCGGTGGACCAGCTGAAACGTGGGGCTGGTGGCGGCCAGCCTTCCTTGCGAAAGCGTCTCGACCAGCATGCGCGTCCAGGTGGTTTTTCCTGCCCCCAAGGTACCCTGTAGTCCGATCAGGCAGGGGATGGGCGCATGTTTGGCGACCAGTTGCGCCAGCCGCTTGGCGTCATCGAGGTTTTTCAGCACGGCATTCCACTGGCAGTCGGTCATCCCAAGTGGCTCCATTTGCCCGGCTGATGCAAGGACTGGTGATCGAAGGGCAAACGCTACTTGTGGACATACCCCGAGGCGGGAAGCTGATGCAGCTTTCCATCCCGCCTGGTCCAAAGGCCCGTTCTGGATACGAAGGTGCCGATTTCGGTCAATGGAACCCCTTCGATGGTATCTGGCAAGCAGGCGGCCACCGCCTCGGGTACCGCCAGCAACAGCTCAAAGTCCTCGCCGTCACCCAGCGCATGGTCGATCGGCTTGCGCCCCGACTGGGAAGCCATCTGGACTGCCGCGTCGCTGATCGGCAATCGATCCAGGTCCACCACCGCTCCCAGTCCACTTGCGGCGCAAAGGCGCGTCAGGTCGATCCCCAGGCCATCGCTGAGATCCATGCAGGCGTCGATTTTCCATTGGTCTCTCAGCAACTTGGCGATGGCTAGGCGAGGGGTGAAGTCGAGGTGTTTCCCCAGCAGACTGCCTCCCAGGGTTCCTGTCACCAGCAGTCGATCTCCGACCTTGGCTCCGGAACGTGTCCAGCAACCGGCCTCCGGTGCGGTGCCAACTGCAGTGACATGGATCACCCAGGGTCCGTCCCAGACATTGGTGTCGCCGCCCGCCAGAGCGACACCAAACTCCTCGGCTCGCTCGCAGACCCCTTCCACCAGTTCCGTAGCAATCTTCGGATCGCTGCCTCTGGGTATGCACAGCGACAAAAACAAAGCGACCGGGTCGGCCGCCATGGCCGCCAGATCCGATAGATTCACCGAGGCAGCTTTACGTCCCACTCGGCGAGGCCCCGCCTGATCTATTAGGAAGTGGGTCCCTTCACAAAGCGAATCGGTGGTGACCACCCAATCGCGTCCGGAGGCGGACAGCAGGGCCGCATCATCGCCGATCCCCAGCAGGACCTGGGGCAACCGACGGCTCCTTTGTGCCACCCATGCCACAAATGATTGCTCCACCAACATCGCTCCCGATACAGAGGCATGGATCCTCAAACACTAGCCCGATTTTAACCCGCCCCAGGCAACTGGTCAGGCGTCTCGGCAGGATCTCCCATGCGGTTCCCGGAAAGAATCCCCGCTGGCCAGCAATGCTCGGGGGCGATAGTCTGATCTTATGCTGGGCGTTTGGATTCCCTCCTTCCTCTCCCCAAATGGAGCTGCACCATGTCCGCCACGTTGTCACCACCGCGATCCAATCCCAAGATTGGCCCCACCAGCCTTCTGATCAATGGTCAGTGGGTCGACTCGGCCAGTGGGAAAACCTTTGCGACGATCAACCCCGCGACCGAAGAGGTCATCGCCCATGTAGCCGAAGGGGATCGAGAAGATATCGACCGTGCGGTCCGCGCTGCGAGGCAGGCGTTCGAATCGGGGCCATGGAGCCGAATGGATGCGAGGGATCGCGGCCGCTTGATGTATCGACTTGCCGATCGTATCGAAGAGGAACTGGAAGAACTGGCTGCTTTGGAATCGCTGGACAACGGGAAACCGATTCGGGACTCCCGAGCTGCCGATTTGCCACTGGTGATCGACTGCCTTCGCTACTATGCCGGGTATGCCGACAAAATTCATGGCAGCACCATTCCGGTACGAGGCAATTTCTTCACCTACACACGGAAGGAACCGGTAGGAGTTGTGGGGCAGATCATCCCTTGGAATTTCCCGATGCTGATGGTCGCATGGAAATGGGGACCAGCTTTGGCGGCCGGTTGCACGATTGTGATGAAACCAGCGGAACAGACACCGCTGACCTGCCTGCGGATGGCCCAGCTGGCGATGGAAGTCGGATTTCCGGCAGGGGTGATCAATGTCGTTCCGGGCTTTGGGCCCACCGCAGGCGCCGCTCTCGTCGAACACCCGGGAGTCGATAAGGTGGCATTTACCGGCGAACATCGCACCGCCCAGATCATCATGCGCAACGCCGCCCAGTCGCTCAAACGACTGACCTTCGAACTGGGTGGCAAGAGCCCCAATGTGGTCCTTGCAGATGCCGATCTGGAGCGAGCTGCGGATGGAACCCATTTTGGACTCTTCTTCAACCAGGGGCAGTGCTGCTGCGCTGGAAGCCGCGTCTTCGTCGAGAAAAAGATCCATGCGGAATTTGTCAATCGATTGGTAGAACGAGCCTCCAAACGACGATTGGGGCATCCGCTCTCGGAGGAGACCGAGCAAGGGCCGCAGGTCGATCAGGCTCAATTCGAAAAGATCATCGGCCTGATCGAAAAAGGAAAGCAGGAAGGAGCTCGCTGCCTGACAGGTGGCCAGCGCGAAGGCAAGACAGGGTACTTCATCCAGCCCACCATCTTCGATGGAGTCGACGATAGCATGACAATCGCTCAGGAAGAAATTTTTGGTCCTGTGATGAGCGTGCTGTCCTTCGACTCGTGGGATGAACTGTTGCATCGAGCAAATCAAACCTGCTTTGGGCTGGCGGCGGCAGTCTGGACTCGCGATGTCGCGAAGGCTCACGATTTCGCGCGGCGTGTCCGAGCCGGGACGGTCTGGGTCAACTGCTACGATGTTTTCGATGCAGCGGCTCCGTTCGGCGGTTTCAAGATGAGCGGGCAGGGGAGGGAGCTGGGGGAGGAAGGTCTGAGGCCTTATACGGAGACGAAGACTGTGACGGTGAGCTTGGGATGAGCGGACTGAGTGAAAAGGAAAAATGGACCCCGAGGACCGCTGAGATCATCGCCATAGGCGATGAACTAATCACAGGCCAACGTGTCGATACCAACAGCGCCTGGCTCGCCAGTCAATTGGCGCTTCTGGGAGTCCAGCCTCTTTGGCACACCACCGTCGGCGACTCGATGGAACACAACATCGAGGCCTTTCGGATCGCTTCTCAGAGAGCCGACTGGACGGTAGCCACCGGAGGCCTGGGCCCGACGGCAGACGATCTGACACGCCATGCGATTGGGGAAGCCTTCGGAAGGCCGCTGGTGCTCGACCAGGCCTCACTGGAAGCAATCGAAGCGCTCTTCTCCGGACGCAAGCGACCGATGCCCGAAAGGAACCGGGTTCAGGCCTATTTCCCGCAAGGCTGCCAGGTGATTCCCAATCGACATGGCACTGCACCGGGTATCGACCTTTGGATCCCCGAGGGCTGCGGACAATCAGGTCATCGTGTGATGGCCTTCCCAGGGGTCCCGGCGGAGATGAAGGCGATGTGGAATCAGATTGCACGCCCCCGCATGCTTCTGGAAACCAACCTCGCCAATAGGACTCTCTCGTTCCAGACCGTCAAGCTGTTCGGGATTGGTGAGAGCGAGGTCGAGACGCTTGTACCCAACTTGATCGATCGCGATCGTGACCCCAGGGTGGGAATCACCGCCAGCCAGGCAACAATCACCCTGCGTATCTCCTCCCTGGGATCGGATGCCGCTCAGGCACTCGCCTTCCAGCAGCCCACCCTCGATCTGATCCACGCTAAATTGGCCCCTTGGATCTTCGGAAGCGGCGAGATGGACTTGGAAGATGCGGTCGTCATGGAACTTGCCTCACAGCATCAATCAGCAGCGGTGGTGGAGGTCGGAGCCAGCCCTCGACTCGCCTATGCCCTCTGCCGTCCCAGCGGTGGTCGGGCGGTGCTGCGAAATACGCAGTGGTTCCCCGACATCCCATCGCTCTCCCGGGCTTTCCACCGGACGCCTCCTCCCACCCCTTCAGCCTCCCCCGAGGATTTGGGATCGGCACTGTTAGCGGCTGCTCAACGAGCTAAGGAAATTCATGGCAGCGACTGGGGCATTGCCTGCGGCTATCTTCCGGAACCGATTGCAGTAGAACAGTCTCCAGGACAGACCTTCCCTTGGACGACCTCGATCGTCGGACCAGGTGGCTTGCAGATTCTCGATCAGGTGCAACTGGGAGGACATCCAGATGTCCTCCCCTCACGACTCATCAAGCACTCGATGCACCGATGGTGGAAGGAATTGACAGGACGAGCCTAAGTCAGCTGTTATTCCCGATCGAAGGGGCATTCCCAGTCGAAGGGGATCGAGTTCGGCGGATAAGGCCCACGGACCAAACGGAATGTTTGCATGCCGCGAGTCGCAGCGACTCGCGGCTCGGTCGCTGCCGCCCTCCCGAATCGCACCCCGGTTAATGCCCCCAGTGGAGACCTTCGGGAAGTCGGTTGAGATTCCGACAGCCTTCCTGGGTCACCACAACGATGTCCTCGACGCGCACGCCACCATAGGCCTTCGCGTACAGGCCCGGTTCAACGGTGACGCACTCCCCGACCAGGAGCGCCGGTCCACCAAGATCCAGAAGTGGCGGTTCGTGGACATCCAGCCCGATGCCGTGGCCTGTGCCATGGGTGATCGTGGCGACTTCATCGGCCGATCCGGCAGGTGGAAAACCACTCTGGTATCCACTTGCCTTCAGCGCCCCAAGGGTGGCTCGATGCACCTGCTCGCCCGTGACTCCGGCGCGAATTGCCGCAATCGCAGCCTTCTTGGCTGCAACAACCGCGCGATGCATCGCTGCGACGGGATCCGGAATCTGGCCGTGCACCACCGTGCGCGTGCAGTCGCCGTTGTAAAGCGTCGTCTGGTTTTTGGGGTAGATATCGACGATCACCGGCTGCCCCGTGCGCAGTGGACCATGACCATGGTCATGGCAGTCAGCGCCAACAGGGCCGCCCGCCACGATCGATCCGGGGTTGGAGTACCCCGCGTCCAGCAACCATCCGGTGATCATGCGCATCATTCTTTCGCTGGTCAGTGGCAAGCCATCCAGCAGCAGGTATCCATCTCGATCTGCCTGGGCTCCAGCGATCGTGCGGCAGGCCCTTTCCATCACCTCTTCGGTCACCGCCTGTGCCTCGGCAATCCATGCGATCTCCTGCGGATCCTTCTGCCTCCGCTCCACAATCCCCCATTCGGTGTCGCACTGCACGGCAATTCCTGCCCGATGCAGCATTTCCGAGTAGATGGCTGGCAACGATCGATCGACCACCACGCGGACGCATCCAGATCGCCGCACGCATTCGGCGGCAGATTGCGCTGTCGCGGTTTCCCGATCGCCAGACAACCCCTCCGCCGGCGCGAAATCGCGAGGGCAATGCACCCGATCGACTCGCGCTTGCCGGCGTGCTCGATCCATCTCGATATCGCGCAGAATGAGTGTCGTCTCCCATGGGGCCTCGCGACTGGACACAACAGAGCTGGCCGTATCAGATCTGGCCGTATCAGATCTGGGCAGATCGATCACAGCAACCGGATCACCCACCGAGAAACGGATCCTCCGATAGATCCCTGCATGAATGGCCGGAATCCCTGCCATCAGCCGAGCCTCCCGCGCGGTGCCCGTTGCCTTCTTGGTCTCCATCGTTGACTCCTCCGTTCGCAGGTCGCATCATCCCCCAAGAACCACGCTACAGTGTAGCCAGGACTGGGGTTCGAAGGGGGCATCAGGAGGGTCGATCGTCTCCCGATGCAGCGCCCTGCGAGACCTCATAAAATCTAATACAATCCTTCCGAAAAGGGCCAACGCCGCAAACCATCCAAGCTTCTTGTCTCGGATCGGTTCAGGAAGCAGAACACCCAAAGGTGGATCGGAGTCCTAAAACACCTCGTCTTTGCGATCGCCCGGGTTGCTGGCAGCGGTCGATGGACCGGCCCCCAACCCGCGAATCACAAGAGACAGATTCTCCCGAGCGAATTCCTCTCGCAGCTCCTTCAACCTCTCCTGTACCGTCTGATCGACGTACCTCGCTCCCGACAGATCCACTATCACCGGACATCTCTGCACTATCCCCAGCTCGCGAATACGTCGCTGCACCGGACTCCAATTGGAGAAGACCGCAGATTGGCCAGGCTGGATGATACAACTTCCGTCCGGAAGCTTTTCCACTTTCACGAACAGATGAAACAGAGATCCAATCGGCACACCTCGAGCGAGTTGAATTAGCGTGGTCATCAGCACCCCTAGCAAGATTCCAATCAGTAGATCGGTCGGGAGGACCATACCCATCGTAAAGACGAAAACCATTAATTGATCTGGTCCACTTCGATACAGCTTGACGAATTCCCGGGGACTGGCCAGGCGCAACCCGGTGAAGACGAGCATCGCGGCCAAAGCCGCCGTCGGGATCAGCTGGATCCAGCTCCCCAGCACCGCAATGCTCAGAAGCAGGAAGATGCCATGCCAGAGATTGGCAAAGCGGGTCTTCGCCCCATTGTCGATGTTCGCCTTGCTCCGAACAATCTCGGAAATCATCGGCATGCCGCCAATCATCGAAGCGGCGACATTGCCGACTCCGACCGCCAGAAGATCTCGATTCATGTTCGAACGTCTTCGATAGGGGTCCAACATGTCGATCGCTCGAGCGCTAAGCAACGATTCAAGGCTCCCGATCAAGGCATACATGGCAATCCAGAACCAGGCACTGGGGATCTGAAGGGCGCGGAAATCAGGGAGAGTGATGGCCCCAAGAATATCCTGAGGTACCTGGACCAGTGCCCTTTCCGTGACAGGGACCTTCCACCCGGCGATGCGGTCTATGCGATGGTCTCCCAGGTGCAGTACCAGCCCTATGGCAATCGCCAGTACCATCACCACCATCTGCACAGGAATCTTCTTCCAGATAACGAAATTGCTGAACGAGGCAGCAGCAAGAAGAAAAAGACTCACTAGGCCGATGAAGGCAAGGTAGAGATTTGCATGAAGGACCGAATGGGGGATTTGCCACAAAAGCTCCAGAGGTTCCTGCCTCTCGGGCACCACCCCCAGGAGTGCGTGGGTCTGTTTGCTAACGATGATCAGACCGATGGCCGCCATCATGCCATGGACAACCGCAGAAGGAAAAAAATCTCCCATGCCTCCCAGCCTCATAACCGCCAAGAGAATCTGGAGGACTCCAGCCGCCACGCCGATCGCTAGCACTGCCCTGTAGCCATCCTCCCTCCCACCCATCTGATGGTTCATGTCCTGGATGGCACCCAGCGTGATGACGATCAATCCTGCCGCCGGTCCCTTGATCGTCAGTTCGCTGTTGCTGATCCATGGGGCCACCATCGCCCCGCAGATGGCCGTCAGCGCACCAGCCATCACCGGGAACTCGGATGCCGATGCGATACCTAGACAGAGTGGAAGCGCGATCAGAAAGACCAGCAGTCCGCTGTTCAAGTCATTTCTTAGGAAGCGACGGAATCCTTGAGCATTGCCGAAGGGTACAGATTTTCGGGGAGAGTCCGGTTCGACGCGGTCGGGCATAAAAGCCTCTTGATCCTGATGCAGCCCCAGATCCTCCTCCAGTCCTTTGAACTCAGACCGGTTTTCACCAAGTTCTGTTTAGCAACTTTAGTTATCGGTCCCTTCCCTGGGACCAGCTGAAGAACATAGAGATTAATAAAAATTCATCTGTCGAGATTCTGACAAGTTGGCAAGAGCCCCGAGATAGCCAATGGTTGGGAAAACAGACGTCTCGAGACCTCAAAATCCTTTTTTTCGGCTAACAGAAGATGGAGGGGCTGCGGTTGCATCCATCGGGGTAGCTGAAACAATCCGATTTAGATGTAGACTCAAGGGACCATGGCACATGCTATCGACTTTTTGCTGCCATTGTGGCCCCCAAGGTTCGAATCATGCAAACCTCGCACTTGACGGCCGTTCTGATCGAAGACGACCCTGATTTGGCGCGCGCCATTCAGGCGGGACTTGGAGATGAGGGGATCGAAGTCCATTGGTTCGATCAAACCGCCTCAGCGATGCCTGCCTGCTTGCGACCCGATACCGACGTGATCGTCCTCGACCGCATGCTTCCGGGACAAAATGGGCTGGAGTTTCTGAAATCGCTCCGCGAACAGCGAATGACCATTCCGGTCATCCTACTTACCGCACTGGGGACCGTGGAAGATCGCGTCACCGGACTGCGGGAGGGCGCGGACGACTATCTGGTCAAGCCATTCTCGATGCGGGAACTGACCGCCCGTATTCAGGCGCTGTCTCGACGCAGCCAGAGGATCGAAGGTCCATTGCTCACGTACGGGTCGTTGCGGCTGGAACTGACGACGCGCCGTGCGTTTCGGGAAGGAAAGGAATTGGGACTGTCGCCAACGGAGTTGACATTATTGGAGCTTTTCATGAGGAGACCCGAACAGGTGCTGACCCGTGGGATGCTCTGCGAACAGCTCTGGGACTCCAGTTGGGAGGGAGAAACCAACGTCATCGAAGTACATATCAACCGCCTCAGAGGCAAAATAGACCGTCCTTTCGCAACTCCTCTAATCCATACCGTTCGGGGAAAAGGCTACACCCTTACGGAAAGTCCCCTCTCCTGATCGATCCGCCAGCCGGAAGCAGGATGACCGCCTCCGCAAAATCTCTGGCAACCCGACGGGAGAGAATTTACATTGGTTCATGTAAAGCACCGGGTGGAGAAAGCCCCGCTCTAGGCGACCTCGCCCATTGACAGCGCACAGGCGAGCGGTACGTGTGGTGTCCGCCGGAAGCCCTTTTGAAAACGACTCATCCAAAATGCCGATTCCCAACGCTCTCAAGATTGGTACCCGCTGGATCCTGTCGAAGGCAGAGAGCTTCCGAAGCCGTACAGCGATCGCTTTGTTGCTGACGGTCCTCACCGTCGGCTTGACGGTTGGCGCCTTCTTGCGTCTGGGCGTTCGCTTTGTTCTTCAGCGGAATGTCGATATCGTGATGCAGGAAGACTCAGAGGATTTACTCGAGCTGCTGCTGGATGCCGACTTGAAGATTTCCCCCGAACTGGATGTGGAGCTCAATCGTCGCGCCTACACCCACCAACTCCATCGATGGTTCCTCCGCGTAATCGATGCTTCGGGACAGCTTATATGGGAAACCAACAGCGCTCCGAAAAAGCATCCAATTCCTCTGTTCCCAGTCGATTCTACCGCCGATCAACTCTACGACATTCACATGTTCCGAGTTTGCCAACTTCCGCTGGGAAAATCGATCCAAGGAGACGACTACTTCCTTCAGATCGGATCGCGAGTCGATACGCTGGATGAAGATATCGCAGTTCTGGATCGCATGATCATCGCAACCTTGTGCGTTCTTGCTGTCCTTGGTTCGATCGGTGCCTGGTGGCTTTCCGGGCTTCTCCTGGATCCCGTATCCCGCCTGACGGCCGCCACAGAAGTCATGGACGCAAACGCCCCCAAAATGCGATTGCCGCTGCGCAACACGGGGGACGAACTGGATCGTTTGGCATCCACCTTCAATGGTCTTCTGGATCGGGTTGGACACGAGATTCGTCGCCGCGAGGACTGGCTGGCCAATTCAGCTCATGAGCTGCGAAGTCCCTTGGCGGCAATCTCCAGCAACGTCGAAGTGGTGCTCAGCCACACGCACGATTCTCCTGACCGAGCGATGCTGGAGCGGGTGTTGGAGCAATGCGATGAACTACGGATCTTGGTCAATAAACTTCTGTTGCTCAGCGAAGCCGATGCGGCGAGATCGCGCAACCAGAAAGCCTCGCCAATCCGATTTGATCAGCTGGTTCTCAAGGCGTGCGAAATCTTCGAACCCCTGGCACAGTCCCGGGGGATTCGGCTCACTTTTGATCAACTGACCCCGTCCTGGGTGGAAGCCAATCCCTTTCATTCACGACACTTGGTGCAGAACTTGATCGACAATGCGCTCAAGTTCACCCCGGAGGGGGGAAATGTGCGGGTATCGATCCGGATGGCACCTAGTCGCGACGGAGTCGTTTTCGAAGTTGAGGATGACGGAATCGGGATCAGTGCCTCCGACCTCAAACGGGTGACCGAACGTTTCTTTCGCGCCGATTCCCGTCGCTCCGCTGCTCCCGGGTCCAGGGGGTCCGGGTTGGGCTTGAGCATCTGCAAATCGATCGTCGATAGCTTCGGCGGCACCATTGAGATCCAGTCGACCCTCGGCCTGGGGACCTGCATTGCCGTCTATCTTCCTGCGAAACTCGTCGGTGCCACCGAGAAAACTCATGCCGCAGTCCATCAATGACGACCAGCTGGATCAACTCCTATTCGTCGCCCAGGCGGCCGCTATCGAGGCTGGCCGCAAGATCGAGCAGATGCGAGACAGGGCGAACGCGAGGGAAAAGAGATCCCGCGATCTGGTGACCGATGCCGACATCCAAGCACAGCAACTGATCGCGCGGCGACTCCTCGGACTGTTTCCCGATTTCGGCTGGATTGGTGAAGAAGATGGTCACCACGCCACCCCGGACCCTCAGCGACCAACCTGGCTGGTCGATCCTATAGATGGAACCGCCAATTACGCCCACCGACTCCCAGGATACTGTGTCTCCATCGCCCTTGTCTTTGGTGGCCAAACACAGGTCGGCGTCGTCCATGATCCGGTCTCGCAGGAAACCTTTTCGGCCATGCAAGGTGCCCCAGCCATGAAAAATGGCATAGCGATCTCGGTGAGCGGCTGTCAAAGAATGGGAGAAGCTCTGATCGCCAGCAGCTTTCCCCCTGGGATCGATCGCGACTCCGCAGATGTGCAGCAGTTTCTTGAGGTATTGTCCGTCTCCCAAAGCGTCCGTCGCCTGGGTTCCGCTGCGCTGAACCTCTGCCACGTCGCCTGCGGTCGATTGGATGCCTACTGGACAGCCAGTGTCCAGTCCTGGGATATCGCAGCCGGTTCGCTGATCTGCAGGCAGGCGGGAGCAATTGTCACCGGCGCGACAGGGGGCCCCTTCTCGGTCTGGGACGCCGATCTGGCAGTGGCTGCATCCCCGCAACTCCATGCGGAACTTCTGGCCTGCCTTTCGCGATCCCCACGATCCTTCGTCCCTGGTCAGACGCGCACCTGAGCCTCAGGAACCGGCTCCCCCTCTCCCGATCGGACTAGCGGCTCCAGAACCTCGGCCAGAAACTCCTCCACCTGCTTTTCAGCACGGCCAGTAAAACCCTTCGGATCAGCCAGATCCCGGATCGGAAGAGAAGCAAACGCAGGATCCCGCTCCAGCCGCTCCAGTAGGTCATTCGCCTTGGCCTCCATCTTCACTCGCTGGGCAGCCGCCTGGCTGTGCACCCGAATCCGCTCGTGAAGCTCCTGGCGGTCTCCACCGGCTGCCACGCCAGCCATCAGAATTGCCTCCGTGGCCATGAAGGGAAGCTCCTCCATCAGATTTCGTTCCACCGTCCGCCGATAGACAACCAGCCCTTCCACCACGTTCTGCAGAAGAAGCAACGCAGCATCGATCGCCAGAAATCCCTGTGGGAGCACCAGTCGGCGATTGGCACTGTCGTCCAGCGTTCGCTCAAACCACTGGACCGCTGCTGTCATCGCCGGACTGCTCTGCAGGCTCATCGTCCACCGAGCCAGGGAACAGATCCGTTCACTCCGCATCGGATTGCGCTTGTAGGCCATCGCTGACGATCCGATCTGCTCCTTCTCAAATGGCTCCTCCATCTCCTTGCGACTGGCCAGAAGCCGCAAATCGGTGGCGATCTTGTGCAGGCTCTGGCCAATGCCGGAGAGAAGATCTAGAGTCTGGGCATCGACTTTCCGAGGGTAGGTCTGCCCAGTCACCGCGTAGGGCGCAGCAAAACCCATTCGCTCCGCCACCCGCCGCTCCAACTGCCTCACCTTTTCATGGTCCCCATCGAACAACTGGAGAAAAGATGCCTGCGTTCCGGTAGTGCCTTTGGCGCTGCGAGCCTTGAGCTGACCAAGGCGATGATCCAGCTCTTCGAGGTCCAACACAAGATCGTAAGCCCACAGCGTTGCTCGCTTGCCTACTGTGGTGGGCTGAGCGGGCTGAAGATGGGTCCAGGCAAGACAGGCCACCCCCTTCTGCTGGTGGGCGAATCGCCCGAGTCCCGCCAGGCAGGCCAGCAATCGCCGACGAACCATCCTCATCGCCTCGCGAATCAGAATCAGATCGGCATTGTCCGTAACGTAGCAACTGGTCGCTCCCCAGTGGATGACCGCGCGAGCCGCCGGGCACTGATCGCCATAGGCATGAACGTGAGCCATGACGTCATGTCGCTTTTCACGTTCGTAGCGAGCGGCAACGTCGAGGTTCAGAGTGTCGACCGCTGCCCGCATCTGCTGCAGTGCTTCATCAGAGATACGCAAACCCAGCCGCTGCTCTTCCTCCGCCAGAATCACCCACAAACGCCGCCACCAACGGGTTCGATTCTCGGTGCTCCACAATGCCATCATCTCCCGCGATGCATAACGCGTGATCAGTGGATTCTCGTAGATCCCGTCCATCGTTTGCTCCCCTACTCCCCGCGTGCCAAATGCCAAGCTTCGCTGTGATGGCCGTGCCGTTGGATCTGCGAAAGCCTTGACTCCCAAAGCTCTTCCATCCGACCAAACCATCTCCTGAAGCAAAAATATCGCTTCGGGACCAGCCGCAAGCGTCACATTGTGGCTTTGTCGAACCAGGCCGTCCATCAGAGATCGCCTGTTTCACCACCACCAGACAGGATAAATCCTCTATATTATCCAACACGAAAAGAAGGCCTGATCGTTACCCTTCTGCCTCCAAAGGAGCTGAGGGGGATTTTTCCATCCCATGCGGGTAGGGGATCTGAAAGCGAGATGCCGATGCTACCAAAGGTCCAGACCCGGCCCGAGGGGTGCTGTTTGTTTTGTCAGGAGTTTCGCTCGTGCGTTCAATGATCGCAAGGATTCTCGGTTCGCTGTTGACGCTAGTCTGCCCTCTGGCTTTCGCACAGCAAACCACGCCTGATGCAGCGGCCCTCATGCCTGCCCAAACCCAGGCTTTTCTCCGGATTTCCTCGCTGCCACAAGTGGTAGACCGCTGGAAGGAAACACAACTGGGAGCCCTCACCGAGCTCCCAGGCATGAAAGAATTCTGGTCCGATCAACGATCGGAGATAGAAAGCCGACTGGCCGAAGCGGGATGGCGGATGAACCTCCATCCCCAAGACATCTATGACATCTGCTCCGGCCAAGTGGCCGTCGGTTGGATCGATCGACCGGATACTCCCAACAAACCCTATTCGGTCGCTCTGATCGTCGATATCGATGGACGGGAGGAAGCGAAAAACAAGCTTTTGGAACGAGTCAACGAGGAGTTGCTCCAGCGCAAGGCGGTGCGGGAAGATCGCAAAGTGGGTGATCTGAACCTCACCCGCTACGAACTCCCAAAGCAACCTGGTGATTCCCAGGTCATAGAAACCTTCTACGGTCAGATCAACCAACAGCTGTGGGTGGCCGACGACCTGCAGACCATCACGGAAATGCTTCGTCGCCTGCAGCAGCCCGACGGGAACGATCTGGCCGCCACCCCTTCCTTCCAAAAAACCAACGCCCGACTGGAAACCCTCCAGGGCCAATGGGATTTCGACTATTTCGTCCGCCCTATCGGCCTGGCCAAAGTTCTCCGCACCATCTCGCGCAAACCTGTCTCCAAGCAATCGGATCTTTT
The DNA here is from genome assembly GCA_044337705.1 of Pirellulaceae bacterium. Classification (GTDB taxonomy): domain Bacteria; phylum Planctomycetota; class Planctomycetia; order Pirellulales; family Pirellulaceae; genus JBEISR01. The sequence continues at coordinate 14,216 of JBIINB010000100.1, forward strand.
GAAGGCTCTTGAGAATCAGGGCTTCGGACACCTCGAAGCTGTGGCGGGCCGAGCTTCGATCAAACGCGACTCATACGACCTCCTCCACGAAGCGTTCATCCTCGCGCCCCAGCCTCTTCCCAAAACGGTCCAGGTCCTCGATTTCCCGAACAACACCCCCGCCGAAGTCCCCGCCTGGGTCAGCCAATCCACCGCCTCTTTCATGGCCATCTCGTGGAACCTGAAAGACGCCTTCTGGAAAGTGGAAGGACTCGTGGATGAAGTAGCCGGCAAAGAAGGTACCTTCAGCAAAGTGATCGAACAGATCCAAAAAGATCCGCTCGGACCCCAAGTCGACATTCGCCAGGAGCTGATGCCCTACTTGACCGATGAAATCTACGCCATGGGGGACTGCGTCGAACCGATCACTCCCGACAGCAAACGGTCGATGATCGCCATTCGAATTCGGGAAGCCGATAAGCTGACGGTCTCTGTCGACAAGGTGATGCGCGACGAACCTGATGCCGAGATGGTCGAATTCCAGGGTCACAAATTATGGCGAGTTGCCCGCAAGGAAGACCAGCAACTCGATCTTCTGATCGACGACGGGTTCGGCGAATTCAACACGGGCAAGGACAAGCAGGAAGTCGATGAGTCGTCCCAGGAAGAAGAGGAGCCTTGGCTGAGTAACTGGGCGATCGCTGTCTATGGAGATTTCCTTTTCTTCTCTTCACATGCCGAAATGATCCAGGAAGCCATCACGAATCTCGACGCCTCCCAGACGCAAGGAAAACTGGCGTCCGAACAGGATTTTGCGCGGGCCAAGCAGGCGATCGCTCAACTGTCCGGCGGCAAGCCCTCGGCCATGTGGCAGATCAATCGAACCGACCGATCGTTTCAGATGCAGTACGAGCTTTTCCGACAGGACAAACTGCCCGAATCAAGAAGCATGCTGGCGACCCTGGCCGATCGACTCCTTCGCTCAAAAACCGAAAAGAGAGACAAGACCCAACGTGTAAAAGGCGATCTGCTCCCCGCTTACGAAGTGGTCCGCAAGTACCTTCTTCCCTCGGGCGTCGTCGTCCAAAGCGAGGATCAGGGATGGTCTATCCGTTCGTTCCTCCTGGGTGCAGCGACTCCAAGCACCGACGCCACCAGCCAGGTGCAGTCGATTCAGCTAAGCGATCGACAGGCGGCAGCCCCAGTTGAAAACCGGCAAGGAAGCGTCGATTCCAACGGCACGAAGCGCTGAGGCAGCACGGCGACCACTCAAGGGATCTCCAGTTTCGCCCAGAACGGTCGCTTTCTGTCGGCCCGCATTCTTGCATCCTCCAAAAGCAACTGAAGATCCGGACGCACCTCCTGGGTCGTTCTCTTCCCGCGATCCAGAATGACGATCTTCTTGCCGAAATCAAAGCTCCCCGGTTCCAACCACAGCGTGTAGCCGCGTGCCGGTAAGGTGCCGATCGTGAAGAGATTGGTCAGCGGTTTTCTGCTGGCTTCAATCTCAACCACCCGCTTGGCATCAAACGGAAGCAATGGATGATTCATCTTCTCCGGTGGGAAATCGCCCGTTTCCAGCCACCAGAAAAATCGATCCCCCGGGCGCGCCGTCTTTAGAGTCAACTCTTCAGGGGCCGCAGGTCGCACATGGCTGGCTACCTTCAGCCATTCCATGATACGAGGCAGTTCCT
>JBIINB010000101.1:0-15799 GCA_044337705.1 Pirellulaceae bacterium
TCGTCCCAAGCGGCACGGGCATCCCGCCCGCAATGATCGTTGTCTGAAGTGGCACGGGCGTCCCGCCCGTGAAGGTCATCGTCCCAAGCGGCACGGGCATCCCGCCCGCAATGATCGTTGTCTGAAGCGGCACGGGCATCCCGCCCGTGAAGGTCGTTGTCATGGCCTAGGCGGCCATGACACTGGTGAGGTGCCACGGTTGCTATCGCCCAGCGAAAAAAAACGCTTTGAGAATCCCATAAGAATCGCAAAGCGTCTGCAACTGTTTCAAGCCGGTGGCGATCGAAAGCTTACTTGGGAGCGGAAGTGGAGCAATCGCTCTTGAGGTCAAAGTCGAACTTCGGCGTCGTCTTGGATACTTCGACGGAGATCTTGGGATCGCTGTTGTAACAGGCCGGAACCTTACCCGGACCAGCGGCATCCTTGGCGATTTCGATCACATCCCCATCGGCTGTCTCCCTCGCTTCCCCGTCGTCCCCTTCCTGGGGAATCACCGAAGCTGCATCCGATACTCCGGCGGCTCCGCCACCCGACTTGGGTACGAACCGAACCTTCTTGCTGCCAGGAGTGACGCCCGACTTTCGGTTGTTGAGCATCATCTTGTAGTTACCTGACGCATCGGTGACGCCGAAGGAGTACTGAAAAGGGTTATCCTCGAAACGGACTTCGACCCCTTCGACAGGCACTCCATCGACCATCACGGTGCCGGTAATGTCGACCAGGTTCAGCTTCGCGTAATCGGCATCACCCGGTCCCGAGCAACCGGCAAGGAACAAACCAAAGCCGGCAATCGACACGAACCGGCGCCGTTCGAACAGAACTCGAAAACTCATCTGGCAATAACCCTTTCCCATCCATTCGATAGCGGTCCAGTCACGGAGAAAATCGCTTTGCTCTCTCCGGAAAGAATTACTCGTCCAGAATCGCCACTTCGGCTCCGTCGCGCGAACCCAAGGGCTGGTAAACGTTCATGTCGATGCCATCTGCGATGAACCGCACGGAACCGTCTCCCAGTGCAAACATCGCACCGCCACGGTGGTAGCTGCCAAACGACATTTCCATCAACTGTCCGCTAAGGGCTGGGTCGCGAAGCTGCGCGTTCATGCGGGCGATGGTGCTGCCTGAAGCTTCCGTGAACTCGGTGCCACCGGTTCCGCCGGCGCAGTTGCAGGGATCGATCTGGGGGCTGCCGATCACCCAGAAGTCCATCCCCTGATCGTCCTTGACGAATTCCGGATCGGTCAGCGACTCTCCGATCATGATCGTGTTGGAGAGCCCGTCCGGGATCTCGCCGAACTGAACACTCTTGCAACCGAAGAACAGTCCGTTGAGGTCGACCATCTCGAACGACTTGGTGTTGGCAAGTGGGCGGGTTGAGGTGTCATCGGAACTGATGTCGCTGCCACCGTTACCACGGTAGCTGGCAGGGACGCGACGGGTGATGCCGTTGTAGTTGTAGGTATCCTTCAGAGCCATGCTGGGGCACTTGAAAACACTCAGATTCGTTTCGCACGCGGCTCGGTTGGGCCCGGTGGCGGAGTCCCAGTTCCCCAGGCCGCTCTCCTGAAAAAGCAGCGTGTTGTGCAAATTGGTCTGCTCGACGTAGGGAAGAATCAACGCACTCCATAGCGTTCCGTGGGTGTTCCAGCCAAAGGGGAGCCCCTTGAATGAGGACTCGTAGTTCATCATCGCTAGGCCAATCTGCTTCACATTATTACTGCAGCTCATCCGGCGAGCGGCTTCGCGGGCTGCCTGGACGGCGGGAAGCAACAAACCAACCAGGATCCCAATGATGGCAATTACCACCAGCAATTCGACCAGGGTAAACGCCGGACGCACCCGAGAGGGAACAGAACGATTCACGCGACTTCCTCCTGCAAAGCGATGAATAAGGACAATTAATCCCAGCATTGCGGGATTTTAACGAATCCCTGCCAAGCGATGGTGAGGATTCGATGAAGAAAGCGGGATGGAAGTTCATCCAATCGCGATTTTGCTCACTGACCCGCGCAGTTCTCCAAGTTGCTTCAGTTTGACGTTGCCGGTTGCTTGGGGTATGGTGAAAAGGATTCCCTTGAAACCGCTTCAAGGGGATTTCCCGCCTCAAGGCTTGCGGTTGTTCGGGATTTTGGGCTCGACGTCTGGATCTCCAGAAAAGCGATTCCTGTCTCGATGCGACCATTCGCCCCAGGGGTCTTGCCCCTCGGAATTGCATCCATCGGTTCTCACTCCCGAGAGCGTTGCCATGATTGGTCGTATCGCATTTCCATGCCGTTTGTTGCAGCCTGCTGATACCGCTAAGTGCCGGGGTTCGCTTCCAGCCAGAATACGTCGAACTCTGGAGACCGCGTCTCTGTTAGCGATCCATTTTCTGCTCTTAGGAACCTTTTCGTTTGCTGAAGAGACTCCTGCGGCGGTCGAAACGGTCAGCTATCAGAAAGATGTTCTGCCGATCTTCCGGGCGCAGTGTGTCGGGTGCCACCAGCCTGCAAAAGCGCAGGGTGGCTTTGTGATGACCGACTTCGCCAAGCTGCTTGCGGGTGGAGAGTCGGGCGAGGCTGCGATCGTCGCAGGCAATGTCGAGGCGAGCCATCTGCTGGCAGAAATCGTGCCGATCGATGGCAAGGCGGAGATGCCCAAGAACGCGCCACCCCTGACCGAATCTCAGATCGACCTGATCCGTCGCTGGATTGCTCAAGGTGCTGTCAACGATCTGGTAGAGCGGGCGGCGCCGTTTGACGCCCAGCATCCTCCGGTCTATCGCCAGGCCCCAGCGATCCCATCGATCGATTTTTCACCCGATGGCCAGTGGATGGCAGTGGCAGGCTACTACGAAGCGCTTGTTTTCCAGGTATCCGACGGTTCGCTGAAAACACGCTTGGTGGGAGTATCCCCTAGAGTGGAATCGGTTCGTTTTTCTCCGGACGGGGCGCGGCTGGCAGTTGCCGCCGGTTCACCGGGACTTTCGGGCGAAATCCAGGTCTGGGACTGGCAAGCCGGCCAGCTGACTCTCAGTCAGTCGGCAGGTTTTGATACCCCCTTTGGCCTCAGCTGGTCGGGCGATGGGAAACTGCTCGCCTACGGTTCCACCGACAATGTTGTTCGCGCGATCGATTCCACTACCGGCCAGCGTGTGCTCTATCAAGGAGCCCATGAGGACTGGCCCCGGGCGACGGTCTTCACGGTCTCTGGCGAGCATCTGATTTCGGCCGGTCGCGACATGACGGTCAAGCTGACAGAAGTGGCTACCGAACGCTTCATCGACAACGTGACTTCGATCACACCGGGTGCACTGCGTGGTGGAATCAGCGCGTTGGCCCGCCATCCTTTGCGGGATGAAGTGCTGGTGGGTGGGTCGGATGGGTCCCCCAAGCTCTACCGCGTCTTCCGGCAGACTGCCCGGCAGATCGGTGACGATGCGAACTTGCTGCGAAAGCTTCCGGAAATGCCGGGCCGTATCTTCTCGGTGGCGATCAGCCCTGACGCCAAGTATCTGGCTGCTGCAAGCACACTGGACGGACGCAGTCAGGTGCGTGTCTGGAGCTATGACATTGAGGGGCAATTGCCGGAGGAGATCAAGGCGATTCAGGCCAAGCGAGTCATGGCGCGATCGGCTGCCGAGAAGACGAAGTTGGATCAGTACGTAACCACCGAACCCCAGCCGATTGGAACCTGGGAGGTGCCGGCCGCCGTCTATTCGATCGCCATCGACAACCAGGGCCGGCTTGCAGCAGGAGCGACCGATGGCCATCTGCGGCTGTGGGAGATCGCCTCCCAGAAGCCTCTAGCTGACTTTTCGGTCGTGCCGGCTCAGTCGGGAGCCCAGGCGGCCACCGAAGATCACTTTGCTGCGGACTACCGAAAGCATCTCGATGCTCTTCCGGTTGAGCCAGTGGCTGCTTTGGCGACTGTGCCCCGAGCGATCGATCCGGTGACGTTGACCAAAATCTCCGTTCTACCTGAACGAATCGATCTCTTGGCCTGGCATCACTCCGCCCAGCTGATCGTGCTGGGGGAGACCGCGTCGGGCGAGTCGATCGATGTGACGCACCTAGCCACCTACCCCGCCGAAAACCCGTTTGTTCGTGTCTCCCCGCTGGGAGTCGTTCGACCGGTCGGGGATGGCGATGGTGCACTGGAGTTGAAGGTGGGCACTCTGGCCGCCAGTGTGCCATTGCATGTCGAAGCCTCGGCGATCAGTCCGGTCGATTTCGTACGGGACGTCAATCCTGTTCTGTCACGACTGGGATGCAACCAGGGAACGTGCCATGGAGCTCAGGCTGGCAAGAATGGGTTCAAACTTTCCCTGCGGGGTTACGATCCTCTTTATGATGTCCGTGCTCTGACCGATGACTTGGCCGCTCGCCGGGTCAATCTGTCGTCGCCTCACGAGTCGCTGATGCTCTCCAAGCCATTGGGGGCGGTTCCCCATGCGGGCGGCACGCTGATGAAGCAGGGAGATCCTTCTGCTTCGGTGATCGAGCAGTGGATCCGCCAGGGAGCTCCGCTCCAACTGGATACGCCTCGCGTGGTCAAGCTAGAGGTACAGCCGGCCAACCCGATTGCCCAGTTGGAAGGGGATCTTCGCCAGATGCGCGTGATTGCTACCTACGCCGACGGCAAACAGCGCGATGTGACGCAGGAAGCCTTCCTCGAGAGCGGCAATTCGGAGGTGGCGATTCTGGCAGGTCGCGGGCGCGTGCAGGCGGTCCGTCGCGGCGAAGCCCCTCTGCTGGCTCGCTTTGAAGGAGCTTACGCTGCCACCACGCTGACGGTGATGGGCAATCGCGATGCTTTCGTCTGGCAGGATCCTCCCGTGTGGAACGCGATCGACCAGCATGTTGCCGCCAAGTGGCAGCGGATCAAGACGCTGCCGTCGAGCGTCTGTAACGATGCGGAATTCATCCGAAGGGTCTATCTGGATTTGGTCGGTCTGCCGCCGACGGCCGAACAGGTGCGAGCTTTCCTCTACGATCCACGAAACACGCAGGAAAAAAGGCGGGTGCTGATCGATCAGCTACTAGCCAGCGACGAATATGTCGACCACTGGACCAACAAGTGGTCCGACCTCCTGCAGGTCAACAGCAAGTTCCTCGGGAAGGAAGGGGCGCAAGGGTTCAAGGACTGGATCCGTGGACAGATCGCAGCCAACACGCCCTACGATCAGTTCGTCAAGTCGATCGTCACCGCATCGGGGTCCAACCGCCAGAACCCACCTGCTTCCTACTACAAGATCCTTCGCACGCCGGAGGAGATTCTCGAAAACACGTCGCATCTCTTCCTGGCGGTGCGATTCAACTGCAACAAATGCCACGACCATCCATTCGAGAAATGGACACAGGACCAGTACTACCAGACTGCGGCCTACTTCGCGCAGGTAGGGCTCAAGAAGGATCCCGAAAGTGGCGACAAGGCGATCGGCGGCACGGCAGTCGAAGGGGCCAAGCCGCTTTGGGAAGAGGTCTTTGACAAGCCGGATGGGGAAATGACTCATCAACGCACCAGCGCCATCGCGCCCCCCCAGTTCCCTTATCCGGTTGCGATGGAAGCGTCCGAGCCGACTCCGCGAAGGACTCAGTTTGCAAGTTGGCTTACCAGCCCTTCAAATCCCTATTTCGCTCGCAGCTACGTCAATCGGCTGTGGGGCTACCTGTTGGGTACGGGCCTGATCGAGCCGCTGGATGACATTCGCGCCGGCAATCCACCAAGCAACCCCGAACTGCTGGCGTACCTGGAGAAGGAATTCATCGACCATAAATTCGATGTCAAGCATGTGCTGCGACTGATCTGCAACAGCCGAACGTATCAGTTGTCTCTGGAGTCGAATGACTGGAACAAGGATGACGCGCTGAACTATTCGAAAGCCAAGGCACGGCGACTACCCGCCGAAGTGCTCTACGATGCGGTCCATCGCGTCACCGGGACCAGGTCGGAGATCCCAGGGCTTGCCGCCGGTGCCCGTGCTGCCTCGCTGGCCGATGCGGATGCCCAGTTGCCCGATGGTTTCCTCAACAACTTGGGCCGTCCCGTCCGCGAGAGCGCCTGCGAATGCGAACGCTCCAATGACCTCCAGCTTGGTGGGGTGATGGCACTGGTCAGCGGTCCGACGATCGGATCGGCGATCGGTGCACCACAGAACGATCTCCATCAACTGGCCCAGTCGACCGAGGATCCCAAGGCGATGATCGCCGAACTGTTCCTGCGAGTGCTGAACCGACCAGCAACCGACGCCGAGATCGCCATTGCGGAGAAGACGATCGAAAGGGTGCAGAGCGACCATCTGCAACTGGTTCAGACACTCGCGGAGAAGGAAGTGTGGTGGGCTGAGGAGAAGGCGAAGCGCGAGCAGGAGCGACTGAAGAATCTGGAAGCGGCCCAGCAGGAAGCGGTCGCACGCACCGAAGAAATCAAGCCGGAGAGGGAGCGTCTGGAGAAGGAACGAGCCGACCGGATCGCAGCGGCAGAGGCAGCTAAGAAGCAGTACCTGGATCAGCTGTCAGAGTCCTTCCATCAGTATCTGGCTACCAAGGCGGCTCCTACTTCGTGGATTCCGCTGGCCGCAACCCAGCTTTCGACCACGCAGGGGGGCAAACTGATCCCGCAGGCGGATCGGTCGATTCGTGCAGAAGGATCTCAGGAAAAGGGAATCTACCAGGTGACCACTCAGCCAGGGGTTTCGCGGATCACCGGCGTGCGACTGGAAGCCCTGCCAGTCCCTGAAATTCCAGGAGGAGGCCCCGGTCTGCCGGCCAATGGCAATTTCGTCGTGACCGAATTGGAAGTGCTGGCCGGACCGATTTCTGATCCTAAGCAAAGAACGCCGCTGAAGTTTGTCAAAGGACTTACCGATTTCGATCAACCAGGCTTCTCCGCTGGAGCCCTGATCGACGGGAAGAACAACGATCAGGGGGGATGGGCGGTTGCGGAAACCGGTTCGGTTGAGCACTGGGCGGTGCTGCAGTTGGACAAACCGCTTGACTTGCCCGCCGACTGGGTGCTCGAATTCAAGCTGCACCAGGTGCACGAGGCGAAGGATCATCGCCTGGCGAGGTTCCGGTTGAGCGTCACTGCGGCCGATGGAGATCTGCCGCTAGGACTTCCCGAGACGCTGTCGGCGCTGGCTCGTTTGCCGAAAGAAGACCGAGCCGGACCGGCGTTCGAAGGGGGGTTGGCGTACTTCCGGAAGGTCGATCCAGGCATCCGGGAAAAAGATGCTGCCATCGGGGCCGCGTCTACACCCGTGCCACCGGATGAACCACTATTGGCAATCAACAAGCGAATCGAACGGCTGCAGCAACCCATCGGCGACGATTCGGCCCTGCTGCGTCTGAGAAGTGATGTCGAACAAAGTGCGCTCCAGGTGAAGCAGGCGCGGGTGACCGTAGCGGAAGATTTGACCTGGGCATTGATCAACAGTCCGGCTTTCCTCTTTAATCACTAGGAGTCCTCACATGTGGTGCTTGCAAGGATCGGCTGGACGGGATCTGTGCGATCGTCATCTGCAACCGACCCGGCGCGATGTCCTGCGAGTCGGCGGTGCCGGAATGCTCGGCCTGTCGCTCGGATCACTCCTTCGGCTCCAGGCGGCCTCGGCCTTGGAAGCCAATCGCGGGGGACCAGGATGGGGCCGCGCCAAACGAATGATTCTGGTCTACCTCCAGGGCGGCCCCAGCCATTTGGATCTCTGGGATCCAAAGGAGAATGTCCCGGATAACGTGAAAAGCGTCTTCCAGAACATCCCGACGAAGATCCCGGGTATTCAGTACACCGAGAATCTCCCGAAGCTGGCGCAGATCAACGATAAGTTCACGATGATTCGATCGATGAGCTACACGCCAAATGGGCTGTTCAATCATACGGCTGCGATCTACCAGATGATGACCGGGTACACCACCGATAAGGTCAGCCCATCGGGCCAATTGGAACCGCCGTCGCCAAAGGACTTCCCGAATTTCGCATCCAATATCATCCGCCTGCGACCGGCCGATGAACCGATGCTCCCGTTCGTGATGCTACCGCGTCCGCTGCAGGAATCGAATGTCGTCGGCAAGGGGGGGACCGCAGGGTTCCTGGGCAAAGCCTTCGATCCCTACACGCTGTATCCATCGGGCGATGACATGGATATGTCGAAGATGGAGCGGATCAATGTCAGCGACCTGCAGCTGCGGCCCGAAGTATTTTCGGTGCGATTGCAGCGACGAGCCGAATTGCGGGATCTGATCAACCAGCAGATGCCCAAGATCAATGAAGCGGTCGAAAACTATCAGCTCGATCAGTACTTCGATCAGGCTCTCTCGCTGATCGTCTCCGGCAAGGCTCGCGACGCCTTTAGCCTTAGCGAGGAATCGGACACCCTGCGAGATGCCTACGGAAGAAATACCTTCGGGCAAAGCTGCCTGTTGGCACGACGCCTAGTCGAAGCCGGCACGCGCGTCGTGGAAGTCATCTGGCCGAAGGTCGCCAACAGCGACAACCATTCGTGGGATCACCACGTCGACCTCAGCAAGCGGATGAAGAATCAGTCGGGACCGATGCTCGATGCGGGGCTTTCGACCCTGATCGCCGATCTGGACGATCGCGGGCTGCTGGAAGATACCCTGGTGGTAGCGGTCGGAGAATTCGGCCGATCGCCCCAGCGCGGCGTCAGCACCAGCGGCAACGGCAATAGCGACGACGGACGCGATCACTGGCCTTACTGCTACACCAGCGTTATCGCCGGTGCGGGGATCCGGCGAGGCTATGTGCATGGGGAGAGCGACAAGACGGCCAGCGCGCCGATCTCCGATCCGGTTCACCCCGGGCAGTTGCTGGCGACGATCTATCACGCCTTCGGGATCGATCCCGAAACGATTGTCTACAACCACCTGAATCAGCCTCGCGAACTGGTCAAAGCCCAGGCCGTCACCTCGCTGTTCGCGTGATGCAACTTGGCCGGCCTGCCCCCGGCCTGGTGATGCCAAGCAGGATGATTCCAACACGAAAGGCACCGAGGTTTTCCCCGGTGCCTTTGTTTTTGATCCTTGGCGCCACAAGACGATTTTCCTGAGGCGTCGCGGAATCCTAGTACGCTCCCTTCACTCTTGCCACGTGCGGGAACCTTTCGTAACTACTCGTGCTCCTGCTCTTGTCCGCCCCTCATCTCACTAAGCAAGCCAATCGCAAAGTAAGCCAATCGCATTGTTTCATGGAGATGGTACTGTTCCTTGCTTCAAGAAAAGGGCACAGCCGATTCTCTCATCGGATAGGAAGCAGTTGGCGTACCCAAGGATGGTGAGCTGCTTCTACTCGCAGATTGCTAGCAAAAGAAGCTTTCTCAAACGGCTTGGGGATCTGTATTTACCCCGTTTGGCTGAATCGCTTACATTGCTTTCTTGAATGCAGTCAAGGACGGTTCTGCAAACTCCTCGTGGCGGGGTTTTTTCCGATGTTCACTCTCCTGGGTTGGTTCTTCCTGGCGCTGGCAGGACAGGTGTCTCAAACAAGCCAAGTGGAAACCGGTGGATGGCGTCAGGCCAACACCGATGGCCAGTTGGAGTATGTCATTCACCTGACCCCCGAAGAGGTTCAGGCGATGATGAATTCCCCAGGGGGCTTCGAGGCGACGGCGCTGGTGCCTCAGGCGATCCAGGGACGTTTCAAGCGAGTCGTGGTGCGGATCAGCAAGGAGGTTCCCGAGCGGACTCCATCGGAGTCGCAGGTGCGCCAGCAGTTTCCGGCTTATCCCCCCGACCCTGCCGCAGTTTCCGCGATGCGCAATCGCGTCGAAGGGGGCAATCTGGCGAATATCGATTACAGTGCGCCGGCCGATCTGGAGTCTTCCCGGCCGAGCCCTAGACTGACCGATCTGGCGCAGGCGACGCCGATGGCTGCGCCTCCGTCGCTGGATCCCTACGGATCGACGACCATGCGAGATCGCGACATCCCGGCTGGAAGTTCCATGACCATTCCGGATCCCGGCCTGACAAGTTCCATCGCGGCTCCACCTCCCTCTAGCATTCCAGCGACTGGAGTTCCATCGGCTGCTACGGGATCCAGATGGACGGAGGCGGCAGGTCCCGCCTATTCCCAGCCAGGTTTTTCCGACCGGGATCGCGACCGTGATTCGGGCACCAACATGGCTTCGCTACCTCCAGGCCAGGCCGCTTCCGGCTCCTTGTCGGCACCGCCAACCAGCCCTGGCTACAGCAGTTCCAATTCGCTCCGAGATCGCGAGACGACCACCAGCAGCCTCGGGCAAGGTGCTGGCTGGAGCTCTTCACTGCCCACCGCTCCTTCCCCAGCGGGCCAATCGATCGCGCGGCCCGGGCTGCCTGACCGATTTCCCTCCAACACGATTCCCGCTTCCGCAACCGGCAGTACCAGTGGAAGCCTTGGTGGCGTCCCCGCAAACGCGACGCTTGGACAGTCAGGGCGCTTTCCTCAGTCCTCAGTCGACTCTAATTCCATCGCGCGGGATGAGGAGGTTTATCTCCTTCGTCGACAGTTGAATGACGTGCAGATGCAGCTGCAGCAGATGCAGCGTCAGGGGACTTCAACTTCCCACACATCCCACAGTTCCACCATTCGCCCGAACCTACAGGCATCCGGAGACCGCTTCGATCGGGAATCAGCCGAAACAGCGACTGGAGCGCGCCGCGCGACGGGAGCCAGCTCTCTGTTGCCGATTTTCTTTCTGCTTTCCTTCGTCATCAATCTTTATGCGGCGGTCTACCTCTACCAGCTGCGCGACAGGTATCGTGCACTCCTTTCGAGCGTTCGGTCCAGCGAAGCGCTGGTAGCGTAGAACCAGTCGCCAGGACTGTCTTGGCTACTGTGCTGATGGAGGATCGATTGCATCTGGTCGTAGGTGCTTGAGAAAGAACTCCCAAGTTCTTCGTCTTCCGTAGGCGCTACCCCCTGCTCCATGACCCCGTCCCGTCATCCATAACAGATCAAAGTTCTTGTCGGCTGCAATCAGCGCATCGACCACTTGAAGCGTCGACGCAGGATCGACATTATCGTCCAGTTCCCCAACGATCAGCATCAGTTCCCCCGCCAAGCGATGTGCGTTGACGACGTTGCTCTGCTGAGCGTAATGTTCGCCGATCGGCCATCCCATCCAGAGTTCATTCCACCAGATTTTATCCATCCGATTGTCGTGACAACCGCAATCGGCAACGGCGGCATCGTAGAAGTCACCGTGGAAGAGTAGTGCACCGAGTGCATTTTGTCCGCCGGCCGAACCGCCAGTGATCCCGACACGCGTCAGATCGATCTGAGGATACTTCCCTGCAGCTGCTTCCATCCACAATCGTCGGTCAGGGAATCCAGCATCTCCCAGGTTCTTCCAGCAGACATCGTGGAATGCTTTGCTGCGGTGGCTGGTACCCATCCCATCGATCTGCACCACGATGAACCCTAGTTCCGCCATCTGCTTTGCCGCCAGATGCAAGCCAAATCCCTTCGGTACATGCGCACCTTGAGGGCCGGCATAGATCATTTCGACGACCGGGTATTTTCGATCTTCGCGGAAGTGGCTGGGCCGATGAAGAATCCCGAAGATGTCGGTTTGCCCGTCTCGACCTTTGGCCACCCACCGCTCGGGCAGCTTCCAGCCGGCGGCGAGCAATTCGGACCATTCCGCCCGCTCCAGTTCCAGCACCACTTTTCCACTCTCGGCATCGATCAACTGATGGACCGGCGGCAGATCGACTCGGCTGTAGCGATCCAGAATCCATCGGCCGTCGTCGGAAAAACTCCATTCATGATCGCCATCCCCCTGAGTGATCGGCACAGGGGCAGAACCATCGAGTGCGACCCTCAGCAGATGCCGGTGGTAGGGGTCTTCTCCGGAATGGAACCCGCCTGCCGTGATCCAGATCTGGCGATTTTTCTCATCGATCCGATCGATCCCGCGGACCACCCATGCCCCGGAGGTGATCGGGTACTTCCTGGCTCCCGAGTTCGCATCATGCAGATCCAGATGGCACCAACCACTCCGTTCGCTCATCCATACCAGCTCTCCGCTCGACTCCAATCGTCTCCGTTGCATCTTGTGCGCGTAGTCGATGAAGGTCGGGCTGGTCTCCTCCAGCAGCACCGTGACCTCACCTGTCGCCGCATCCACCGCCAGCCAGCGGACGCACTGATGACCTCGCTCGATGTACCAGAAGGTCAATCGCTTCCCATCGCTGGACCATTCCAGATCATCCAGGCTCCAGGGATTGGCAAAGAGTTCCGTGGCGATCGGGATCGAGCGGACTTGTCCATCTTCCTGCAGCTCAAACAGCCTCGGCCACGCGATCTCGATTTTGTCTCCCGGTTTGGCGTAGGGAACTTCACGGGTCTTCGGTTGCAGTTGATCTTCCGGGCGCGAATCGATCAGGGTGATCTTTCGCTGATCGCCCGATTCCCTGGCCAGCCCCACCCATCGCTTGCTGTCGGGCGACCAGCGGAAGGGACCGCCCAGCGGTAGTTGCCCCGGATCCTGCCCCGGAAGTGCTCTAGCCTCTCGATCGGAATCCGACTGGTCTCCCATTGGAACCAGCCATGCTTTCCCCTCTCGCAGTTCGATCTGCCATCTGCCATCGGGAGACTGGCTGCTGGGTTGGCGCTCCTGGCGCCGCGCCCGCCCTGCTGGTGGTTTGGGAACTGGCTGGCTTCCGTCGATCACCGCATGGCCACCTCCGGAGGGGGCCACATAACAAGCGACCGGATCTCCCCCTGCCCGGACCAAAAGCCAGGCATGTCCTTCGAAGGTGTGCTGCTGCCGTGTCTGTCCAGATTCCAAACGCCCATAGGGTACCCGTTGCCCTTCGGCGGGGAGCCAGAACAGATCCAGTGGGAATTCCAGTCGGTTGGTGAATTGAAGGTGAGTCTCTTCTCCTTGCCCCCGGGAGCGAACGATTCTCTCTTGAGCCGGCAGGGAGTCCAGGATGGATCCGTCGGCTACAGCTTCCGTCAGTTGGTTGGTCGCTGGTCGATAGCGCCATCGCTTTCCCACCGCGCGAAACCGGACGATCGCTGAGTCCCAATTCCCATCGGTTGCCTCGACGGAAACTCCTTCCAGCTTCAGCCTCATCGGATCCTCGGCGACTCCAGTGATCTTTTCGATCTGCAGGGCTAGCTGGCCGCGATCCAGCAGTCTCCGCTTCTCCCCCCGCTGGCAGTCGACCCAGAAGAACTCCGGTCGATCCTTCTCCATGACGACTCGGTACCACGCCGAATCGGGAGGCAGCCAGTTCCAGTCAAGCCGCTCGGCGGCGACCAGACCGCGGTAGGCATCAGGCAGCGCAATCGCCCTGCGTATCGGTTCTGGTAAGGCTCCCCCCTGGTTGTGTGCAGCGGGAACCGCGTCATCGGCTCCACTAACCGAAGCAAGCCCTATGCTGGCCATCAGCCCTACCAAAAAAATGCTCGCTCGAGTGGCCGCCATTGCTTTGCTTGGATGTCTTCCTTGGCCGATGCTCGGCATACCAACCTCTTGTTCCCTTCGCCATCCCATGGGTTCCCGCCGCATCGTCAACTCCATCGTGATTTACCTTGAGTTCTCGTCGCTACCGTTCCAATTCTATCGACTCACTGATTCCCTGATGGGGAGTATTTAGGAGCCAATATATTTCGGCCACCGTTTTTCTATGGAGGCGATTAGAGCGAGAGGGGTATTCGGCTAGCGCTTGCAGGCTAGTGCATCGAACGAACATCGGACGAATTCAAGCACAGCGCCGCGCGCCGATCGTGGGCTGGCATGAACCCAAGCGGAACGGCGCAAGCCGTCCGGTGGGTGCAGCTTAGGACCTCTAAACGGCTGCAGCGAAGAACCCTAACGCTAGCGCCGGCAGGCTAGTCCATCGAACGAACATCGGACGAATTCAAGCACAGCGCCGCGCGCCGATCGTTCAGCGTTCGTGCGAATCGATGAGGTGCCGCTACTGATAGAGCGCGTAGAGCAGCATGTTGATACCGATGCGGGAGGCATCCTTCCACGCGTAGCCCTTGCATGCGTTGGCGCGGCGGCTTTCCAGGGCGCAGCTGAGATCGATTGGCGAGAAGATAGCGACCACGCGGTCCTCCCACACCAGCATCTCCAGCATCGGAGGTCCCACGCGCCGCTGACCGGCCGACCCTTCGGCGTCGATCGCAGTGGCCGGTTCGACGATGGTCACCTCCCCGAGATCATAACCCTGGAACTGGCTGGTCAGCATCGGATGATCGGTTGGCACTTTCTGCAAACGGGCTTCTGGTAGGATCAGGCTGAATTCCTTTCGGATCGATTCCGTGAATGGTTGGCTAGAACAGACCGAATCCCCAAGTAGCACACCACCGCGCTGCAGCCAAGTTCGCAGCGCTTCCCGCTCTGTCTCCGACCACTCAAACGCAGTTCTGCCATGAACGTAAGCGACTGGATGCTGCTGCAGTTGTTCCAGAACGGCAGGGATCAGGATGGGGCTGCTGGAGACTTCGGTTGGTACTTCGCTGCGAAAGATCTCCAAGAGGTTGGGTACGGCGCGTGGCACGTCATCAGCGCCACCGCCATGTTCCAGTTTCGGTAGGGCCAAAGTATTCCTCAGCGATGCGGTCAGGTCGGCTGTTGGCTGTACGATCTGTACGGCATCCAGTTTGTCCTTCAGTTCACGGCCCGTCGCGTAGGAGATGACGTTGATCCCGATCTTGGTGGCATTCTCGACATCCCCGCGGATGCCGCCTGGAAGATTGATGGGGGCTCCGTAGGGACGATGGATTTCCCAGCGACAGGAGAGGCTTCGTGGCGCGAAGACGACGCTGGTGCGACAGCACTGTTCCAGTCCATACAGCCAGAAGCCATCGGGAAGCGAAGCGGGGTCGATCCTCGCTTCGGTGAACCAGATGGGATGATTGGGAGGCAGCTTGCGCAGTGGCTGCTGGAAAAGCTCCTCCATCAGCTGCCGGAAACTCGCTTCAAACTCGTCGCCCTGACAGCCATCTCCCTCACATGCCTCGGCAAAGAGGAATCCCCCTTGCTCGATGTACTGTTTGAGCGCCGACTTCATCTGCGGTGTCCATTGCAGCGCCTCTCGGCCGCTCAGGAAAAGCACCGGTGCTTCCAGCAAATCGGCCACTGATGCCTCAGCCAGCCGCACCGACTGCCAGGAGAGGTCTCGCTTCCATACTTTTTCGACATGTCCCATCAGATGCTGCACGGCGCGCCGATGCGATAGGGCAGGTTCCGGCATCTCGGGAAGCTGGCGGTGTTCCAGCCGACCGATCACTACCTGCCGCTTCCCTTTGGAAAGAAACAGCAGTGCCAGCGCGGTGTTCGTGTTGACGTCGTCCTCCGTTCCTTCCGGCTTGAACAGCCCGTCTCCGATCGGCTGTTGTCGTTTCAGGAGCTCTTCGGCTCCCTCCCGATACCAATCGTGACTTCCGATGAATCGCTGGCCGGACAATCGCCCCACCCGCTCCAGCGCGTACAGATAGTAGTACCAGTAGCCTGCAGGATTATTCACCGGAGGATTGACCGCAGCGCTGAAGTTCCCGGCCAGCCATTGCATGCCCCGATCGACGGGAGTCACATCGATCTGACCTTGGCAGCACGACAGTCGCTCACCCTGCACCTTGGCATCCGCGAACTGCAGCGCGTCCTCAGCGATCAGCAGCGATGCGATTCCCGCGCTGGTCATGCTGCCGGTAGGCTGCATGGCGATCGGTGCGGCGGTGGCCGGAAGGTAACTCCAGCCTCCGCTGCGCTGTTGCAGACGCAGCCAGTAGGCAAGCGACATTTTCAGTGAATCGGGGGGCAGTTGGATCCCGACTCGCTGGGCTTCCCAGAGAGCCAGCAGGG
>JBIINB010000023.1:0-44697 GCA_044337705.1 Pirellulaceae bacterium
CAAGCTACAGGCTTACACCGCCGTCCAGAAGGTGCGCTGGCCAGGTGCCTGGTGCCGCAAGGATATCAGCGACCGTGCCCTACAAGTCAGCTCGTCCGGTGGCGGCAACTGAGAAGACGCCAGCCGGCCGCTTCTCCCCACCACACCACTTAGCATCCGATCCATGCAGGAAAAACCGGCCGCTACCCTGTTCCGATGCGATCTCGCCTGATCGAATTGTTCAACGATCCAGACGGCTAAAGAAAAAGTAAACGGCGGTCCCAACGAACGGGATTGCCCCCCGTCCCCTTTTTTTCACGATTGCCTTTGGCGAGCGGTGGGCGTCAGCCCACTGTTCCTCTCTCTTGACTGTCTGGCTCACGAAGCCTGTAACAGGGGACGTACGTCCCCCGCTCGCAGATGCCTGAACATTATTGATCCGCGTCCCCTTTTCTTCACTTACCTTCGGCCGCGAAGAAGCGATTCAATCGCCTTCTCGATCCGCTCGGCGTTGACCGACTTGAGCGGTACGACCAGCACGCGCGAAGCGGGTTTCTCAATCGACTGACGATCCATCTGCTCGATGAATTCCGTCACCTCCTTGGCCAAATCGGCAGGTGCCCTCAGGACGATCGAATTGGTCGTCTCGTCGACACCGACGGTCAGCAGCGGCCCGGAAGAACTGGCGTTGATCTGTTGCATCAGCAAGGCGACCTCGGAGGAAACCCCTTCGGGAATACGCAGCGGTCGACGCCCGGCCTCGGCGTTGATCGATGACCGGTAGACATCCCGGACGATGTCGAGCACCTGGGAGGCATCAGCGTGTTGAAGAGGAACCAGCTTAGGTAGTATCCGCTGCAGCGAATCTCCTAGCTCGCGGGCATCCAGCACCGAGAGCAATTCTTCAATCACCTGCCGGTCCGATGGATTGCTGTAAATCATCAGCGCATTGGTCCGTGCATCGCTGGTGAAGACAGGACGCGTTCCACCCGATGATCCGCTGCTGCTGCGCCGCTGGAAAAGCGTCTCCAGAATCTCAGTCATCTCCTGAGCCCCCGCATGCTTCAGCAGATAAATCGTGTAATTTCCACTCTGCATCGTCGGGACAATGCGAGCGGCGGTGGTCATCTGCAATAGCCGCTCCAGATCCTCCAGCGCCTGCGCATCCTCCGATGCTATCGTCCAGCGATCGACCCCTGGAATCAGAATCACCGGGGGCAGGGCCAACGCTACTTGCCCTCCCGCCTCTGTTTTGACAGCATCCCGCTGGATCGCCTCCTGTAGCTTCGGATCGGTCGCAATCGCTTCTTCCTGCAAGCGGTCAACCAACGCTTCCTCCGCATCCGGAACCTGAGGCTCGTCGGAATTCTCCATCGCTCCATCGGGAAGGGAGTCGGCTCCCTGGGGGCTCATCTGACTGGGATCGATCACCTGCAACCGATTGCCTCGCATCATCGGCCAGACCCGCTGGATCTCCTGGATCGCCTTGGCGGCTTCGCGCGTCATCGGAATGGTCCGCATATTGGCCGACTTGGCCGACGCCGCCACGTCCGCCCCGCCCAACTGTTCCATCAGCTTGCGGATCTGCTCCATCTGTTCGGCGTTTGCACCCACCAGCATCTTCTGATTGGCCTCATCCAGATGAATCGTCGGCGCACGGCCAGGAGGAAGCTCGCGGTACATCGCGTCGACCGCACTGCGGAAGGAAGCAGGGTCCAGCCTGCCAAGCGAGTAAACCTGCCACGACTTCGTTGCCCCCATGGGACGATCCAGCTCCGCTATCAACTTCTCTGCAGCAGCCACTTCGTCCGCCTTGCCGACCAGGTAAACCGAACTGGACTGCTCGTCGGCCATAATGCTCATGGTGCCTCGCCGCCCCAGCGATCGCTCCAACGCATTCTCGATCGATTCCGGATCGCCATATCGGACAGGGACAGTTCGGACCGCAGCGCCATCGGCGGGAAGCGCAGAAACTTGTTTGAGCAATTCAGCGATCCGCTGGTGATCGTCCTCCGAGGCGTTGACAAGCAGTTGTCCCGATCGGGAATCGTAGGCGGTTCGGGAGCGAGGGACTAAGTCTTCGATCAGGTTTTCCACTTGAGCTGCGTCCAGCCCACCGATCGAATAGGTCTTGGGAGTAAATCGCTGGGAACTTCCCTCGCCCAGCGTCTTCAAAAGTTGCTCAACCATGGCAAGCTGTTCGGGGGTCCCGCTGGCGGTGATCGTTCCGGTGCTGCTGTTGGGTTGAAGGATCACACCGGGAGGAAGAGCAGGGCGCAGTGCAGCAACAGCCGATGCGGCGTCGGTCGATCGCCAGTCGATGCGAAACAGTCGCACCGTACCACGCTGCGCTGCCGACTCGGACGTCTCCTTCAGTTTCGACAGGGCATCCGAAACCCGTTGCATTTCGTCCGGCGGCCCGAAGGCCGTTACCGCCCGCCCTACCGGATCGACGCTGATGGTGGTGCGCGGTGCAATCTTTGCGAAGACGGTAGGCAAGGTGGTCAGGTCGCCGTACGGGGCAGGGTAGGTCTTTACCTCCATCGGTGTCTCTGGGGATGCAGCGTGAAAGGCATCGATCGTCTTCTGCACCATCGAGTGCTCCTGAGGCGTCCCCAGGCCGACGATTTTCCCCGTCGCCGGTTCGACGCCGAACACCATGTTTTTCTGTAGCCCCTGCAAGGCAAGGAGGACTGCAGACGGCGCTACACCTCGGATCTCGTAGACCCTAATCTCCTGTGCTGCCTCCCCTTCAGCCGTCTGCAATTGCTTCAGAATCTCTTCGATCTTGGCGAGGTCTTCCTGCGACCCGGTCGCAAAAAGCGTGCGACTCTTCGTATCGATCGCGGTTGTCGCCTTGGGAACCATCGAAAGCATCAATCGAGCCAACGATGTATCGTCCAACCCTTCGATCGAGAATGATCGATTGGTTGCCTTGCGTGCCATGCCCGGCGCCAGGATCTGCTCCAATTGCCGTGCCACTTCGTCCAGTTGCTCAGTGGTCCCGGTCGCCAGGATGGTGCCGGTCGAGCTATTGGGAAGCAGGCTTACCCCTGCAGGAACAAGACTCTTGAGCGCCGTGCTGGCTGAAAGCGCGTCGGTCACCAGTGGATCGATGAGCAGTAGCCGCACCTGCTTGCCACCGGTGGCCGACTGGCTGGCCTCCTGAAGTTTCGCAAGCGTATCGGCTACCACCAACTGCTCCGACTGAGGCCCAAAGAGCGTCAGCGTCCGTCCGGTCGCGTCGAAGCTGGGGGTGCTCTTGGGGGCAATGCGAAGCAGCAGGGTCGGCAGCGTCGTCAAATCGCCGTACGGTACGGCATAGGTCCTCACTTCCATCGGCGACTCCTTGGATGCCTGATGGAACTGATCGATCGTCGTCTGTACCTGCTGGTGCTCGTCGGGAGTCGCCAGGGCGATCAGTTTGCCGCTGGTGGCATCGACCGAGAAGGTCGCCTTCTTGTAAAGGCTTTGGAGCGATGTCAGTAGCGAGGTCGAAGAGACCGCCTTGACTTCGTAGAACCGCAGTTCGGGTACCGGTCCACCGGCAACACCTCGCAGCTGCTGGAGGATCTCTTCGACGCGCTGATGATCCTCCTCGACACCAAGAACGAACAGCGCGCCGGTCGCGGTATCGACCGTCGCGGTCGCCCGCGGAATCATGGTGGTCAGCAATCGCACCGTCGAAACGCCGTCCAGCATTCCCAATGAATAGCTCTTCTGCACCGGTTTTTTCGGCTTCATGCCGATCAACAGTTTATCAAGCAGCGCTTCCGCCTGATCCAGCTGGTCGGGCTGTCCGGTCATGGTGATCGTCCCGGTCGAACTGTTGGGCAGAAGGTTCACCGAAGCTGGCAGCAGTGCCTTGATGGCGGTCGAGGCCGTGATGGCATCGGTCACGGTGGGATCGATCGGAATCAACCGGACTTCCTTTCCGGTCGGATCGGGCGCATTGGCTTTGAGAATCTTCTCCAGTGCATCGGACAACCGCTTCTGCTGGCTGACTGGTCCATAGACGGTCAGCTTTCTTGAAGCGGCATCGGGGGTGATGGTGCACTTGGGTGCGATCTGCGTCAGGATCGTGACGATCGTCGTGAGCTCGCCATGTGGCACTTCGTACGTCTGGATCTCCACCGGATCGGCCGGATTGGTGCTGTTCAATTTCTGGACCATCGCAGCAATCTGCTGGTGCTCCAACGGGGTTCCCGAGACGATGATTTTGCCGCTAGTCGCATCGCTGCTGATGGTTGCGTTGGCCCACATCGATTGCAGCAGTGTGACGACGCTGGTGGCCGGAAGTCCATTGACTTCGTACTGTTTGACCTCCACCTGTGTAGTCATCTCACTGGCATCATCTAGCGGTTGGAGGGCCGCCTTGATCTTCGCATGATCCTCCAAAGTGGCGGTCACCAGCAGCATCTTGCGCTTGGCATCCGGGACGATCGATGCGTTGGGGAACAGACCGGTCATCAGCGTCGCTAGGCCACTGGCCTCGGCATGCTTCAGCGGGTAGGTCAGAAGCACTGGCTGTCGATCGGCTGAAGGGGGCTGAATCATCTCCTTGAGCGTCTGGGCTAATTGATCGTGGCGAGTTTCTGGTCCGAAGGCCCAGATCAGCGATTCGGTGGCATCGTAGGTCCACTGCATCGGTGTCAGCCGCTTCTTCAGGTCTGGCTCCAGCAGCTTCCACTGGGCGTTGGCCCCTTTGGGCAGTTCATATCGCTTGAGCACCGAAGGCTCGATGTTCGGCGGCTGATTGCCATGGAGTTTTTCCAGCAGCTTCACAAACTCCGTCTGCTCGGCTTCCGTTCCCCACACCAGCACTTCGTCGCTCTCGGCCGCGACCGTCATCGTGATCTTCTTCAACGAATCGGGAAGTGCGGTGCCGATCGTCGCCAGCCTTTCCTTCTGCATGGAGGTGACCGGATGAATCTGCAAGGTTCGCATTTCGGTCTTGGGGAGAGCCTTGAAAAGTTCGCCGATCACCTGATGATCGGCCGCCAGAGCGGTCACTACAAGCGATGCCGACTTGGGATCGGCCACCACCTTGGCGCGGGGCGCGATCGATTCCAATTGAGTCGCCAGCACCTCGGGATCCAAGCCCCCTGCCGGGTAGGTGATCGTCTGCCAGAGGCTGGCCTGCGAGTGGTTCTGCACCATCGTCTCGATCGCATCCTTGACGGCAGCCTGCTGAGTTGGGATCAGGAAGGCGCTAACTACTTTGGTTTTATCGTCGACCGTGATCTGCTCGGTCTTCAAAAGCGTTTTCAGCGTCTCCAGCGTTTGCTGGGGATCCAGGTCGGCGATTGGGTAAGCGGCGAATACCGGCTGGGGTGGCGGTGCAGGCTGAGGCGGAGGCGGTTCCTTCCGGGGCTCCGGGACGCTGCTGATCAGGCCGTTGATAGTGCGCATTTTCCCCGCCGATTCGATAACCAGCAGTTGCCGACTTTGAGCCAACGGGACGGCACGGCCATAATTTCCAAGATAGGGTTTGACTTCGTTGAGCACCGCATCGATCGGCCGCGCCCCCAAGGGGAACAACACGCTGACCAGTTCAAACTTCCCTCGCGACTCCAGCTGCTCCAACGTCACCTTGGGAATCAGTTCGATCGGAATCGAATCGGACAGCTCCAGCACGATCAACATCTTCTCGCGCCGCACCAGCGTGAAACCTCGCGTCAGAAGGACGCTGTTGAGCAGATCGATTGCCTCCGAGGGGGAATACTCCCTCAAGTCGCTGTAGGTGAATTCCCCCGGTGGAATGCGATCCATGACCAAAGTGAGCCCTTCCTGGCGGGAGAACCACTGCAGCACATCGGCCCACTTCATATCGCTGAATTGAAACCGTAGCTTCTCCCCTGCCGGAGGCGACTTCCACTGCTTCAGCTGATCGGCGTTCAGGACGGCAGCCACCTTGTCATCCCACTGCGCCGTGACGGTTTTTCGGTCGGCTTCCGCAGCAGCCAGGATCGCATCATTGCGCTGCTGCAGCAGCGACTGAATCTGGGCGCGCTGGTCGTCGGTGAGGCTTAGCTGCTGAGCGATTTCCGGATGGGCCAACTGAGCCACATCGCGCTGCTGTCCCCAGGAATTCGGCAATCCGATCGCCATCCCGAAGGCCAAGCCGATCGCCATCCTGATCACCATGGAGCTGCCCTGCAGACAAGCCACCTGGTCCAGTCCTTGTTTTCGATCGAACATCTTCGAACAACTCCTTGGTCGCACAGGTCCGGCATGCACGAACATCCCACGCGGATGCGCCTCAATCAAAGCAGCGCCACGTAACCGGATTTCGGCGGACGATCGGATGGTGCCCTGGGTGGGTGGATCGCTTTCCCCAGGCGGCACTTCCTGGAGCCAGGCGACCGGACGACGTGCCGGGCCCGCGATCCTTGTTTCAACGTTTCTTTTTCGTCGACCGCGCCAGTTCAACTTGAACGATGCCTGCATCGCCCGCGCAACCGTCAGCGACGGTACGCCGTCAGACCATCCATCGGCCTTTAGAATCGCTCCCATGACCGGCGGAACGATACTCCGCCATCCTTCGAGCGATTCCATCGTCATTATCGATAGAATCCTACCGGAGGTCAAAACGCCTCGATATGCCCTCACCAAGGCTCGCCTAAATGGGACTCAGGCACCAGGGCGAGCATCGATCCGAAGGATTACCAACCTACTGTCCGGACACTTTGGTCCGGATGCGGCAAAGGTTCGCATCGGCGGTGATGAAGAGCGTCTTCCCATCTTCTCCGAAACAGCAGTTGCTGGTTCGCTCTCCGGTAGTCAACCGCCCCAGGAGTTTTCCAGAGGGATGGAAGACCCAGATGCCTCCCGGCCCGCTAGCCCAGAGGTGCCCCTGTCGGTCGACCGACAGACCGTCGGGTAAGCCCGGCAACTTGCCGACCGAATCGGTGGCGTCATAAAGCAGCTTGCCTGGCTCCAAGGTCCCATCCTCTTTCACCCCAAAAGCCATCCAGATCGCTCGTTTCGGATCGCTTTGTGCGACATAGAGCGTCTTCTCGTCGGGAGAGAACCCGATCCCATTGGGTCTGGCAAGTTCGGTGGTCAACAGCGTCAGCTTGCCGTCGGTGCTGTAGCGATAGACGCCGAAATGATCGAGTTCCCTGCGGGGATCATTCTCGCGATCGGGGAGACCGTAGGGAGGATCGGTGAAGTAGATATCTCCGTTGCTCTTGAGCGCTCCATCGTTGGGGCTGTTCAGCCGTTTACCTTGATAGGAGTCGACCAGTGTTCGCTTTCCCCCTTGCGGAGTCAGGACGCTTAGCCGCCGATCCCCATGCTCGCACATCACCAAACGTCCCTGCTTGTCCAGCAGCAGACCATTGCTACCCGGCTCCAGCCCATAGTAGGTGACGCCGGTGTATCCCGATGGATTCATGAACAGCGAGATGCCGTGCTTGGGATGCCATCGGAAGATTGAGTTGCGGGGGATATCGGAAAAGAGCAGATGCCCTCCATCTTCACCGGAGATCCAGACGGGGCCTTCGGTCCAGGTGAAACCGGTTGCGAGTACTTCGATCTTCGCTTCCGGATCGATCAACTGATTGAACTCAGGCGCGAACGATTCGATTTTACCGAGTGTGCGCATCGTCTTATTCTCCTCCGCCAAGCTCCAGGGCGCTACGATTCCGATCGACAGGCACAAGATGAGCAGACGGGACCAAAGTCGTTTCATCAGAAAATCTCCTTGGAACGATGAAGTTGGTGTGAGAGGGTCTGCCGAAGCGGCATTCAACGGGTGATAGCCTAACGGTGCATTGTAGAACAAATCGCTGGTACCGTCGCGCTCTTCGAACCTGCTTTGCGTCCATGGCCACTTGGCCCGCATTGGCGATCTTCATTCGGTCATGGAGCCAGCCCGCCTCTGCGATGAACTGTAGGCGAGACTTGAAATGGGAACTTGCTCCAAGGCAGTTACGTTTTGTAGTTGAAATCCGTTTGGGCTCCCATCGGACGCCAAGACCTAAAACCTGTACGCCCCGCACTGGACCTGCAAGACGATCTCCCCAATACTTCTCCGCCCCCTCTTCCTAACCCGAAGCATCAGCGGATGCCAGATGTCGATAGAGCGACAGGTAGCGTTCTAGCTGCTGGGGAAGCTGAAAGTGGGATTCGATCTGCTGGCGATTACGGGATCCTAAGTTTCTGCATCGTTCCGGGTCGCCGGCCAAACTCACCACCATCTGCTCCCATCCCTCCCAATCCCCGCTGGCTACCGTCTGCTGGTCGGTCCCGCTGCCCAGTAGTTGGCTGACTCCCTCGACGCGCGTCACTGCCACCGCAATCCCTTCGGCCATCGCCTCCATCACCGCATTGGGCATCCCTTCGTAGCGCGCTGGAAGAAGCAGCAGCTGGCTGGTCGCCATCCAATCACGCGGTCGATCGACAAAACCGACGGCATGGATACGACTGCCGATCGCCGTGTCCAATCGCTCACGAAGCGACATCCATTGGCATCGCCCGCTTCCGTCCCCCAGGAGCACGGCATGAAAGCTGGGAAGCTGGCGGAGAATTCCTGGCAAGCGTTGCACAAGAATATCGAACCCCTTCTGCATTTCCCAGCGACCGACAAACAGCAGCAGGGGTACATCGGCCGGGATTCCGTGGGTCCTGCGAAGATCGATCAGATAGCGATCGTCGACCTTTGACCGAAGGCCGATCCCATTGGGGATGACTTCGATTCGGTCCCTCGCGAAAGATGGGTAGCTGCTGCAGGCTTCCGCCACCGCCTGCGATACGCAAACAACTCGCTCCATCCTGCGCGATGCCCAGGCCTCCAGACGCTGCCTACGGCGACGCGGATCGGCGACGCGAATGCCACCCACCCACGGCACCCGGAACCGGGGATAGATCAGGCTTCCCAGAATGTTTGCATGAAATAGGAATCCCTGAGCGACATCGGGGCGATCGCTGGCGACCAGCTGCCGCCATCGAACGAGCACTTTGGCAATCTGCCAGGAAGAGCGGCCGCCGAGAAAGTGGAGCGGGATCGAATGGGACGCCAGTTGCAGCGCCAACCCCTGGCGACTGGAGGGTGGAGGCGGTCCCAAGGCGATGACGCGCACCTGGCATCCTCTCTGGGCCAGATGGCATGCCAGCTCCGTCGCGCATCGCTCTGCGCCCCCAACATCCAATTCGGTGATCGCCAGATCGACCCGCATGCAGTCCCCCACCAGGATCCTCACCATCCACCTCGCAGTCCGCTTCCCCCTGTATACAATAACCCGTTAAGAAAGCGTGGGTTGCATCGTTCCCCAGCCGTCGACCGACGCGCGAGGTTCCAAGATCCGCCCAGTGAAAGACAACCGGCCAGGAACTGAGGGATCAGGGAGGATCGTTGCTCGATGGCCAAAAGGACGGGTAGGGAGTTGGCCAACCTGGCACCGTCGCTCCGGTCGGCCATGGAATTGCTCGGGCGATCCCCCTGCGTGACGGCGGCACTTCGTACGGGCCGCAAGTCCTCGCCATGGATCGGCTGGGGTGCCTGGCAGGGTGCGGTGGCACCCTGGGTGGCAGCGATGGCCTGGAACGATGCACGCCCGATATTGGTGATCGTGCCTCAACCCCCCGACGCCGAAACCATCGCCGCCGACCTCTCGTACCTGCTGGGGGTATCGATCGAGTTGTTTCCGGCGCTTTTGGAGGAAATGGGGGTCGATGCACTCCGCGATCAGGACTTCCTAGCTCGCCTACAGGTGCTCAACCGACTCCAGGCATGGCGACGCCAAAGCGAGTCAAAATCTGGCGGCCATCCCTTGCCAACCGCTCCCATCCTGGTCACCACCCTTCCGGCCCTGCTGCAGCCGGTCCCCAGCCCCCGCCAATTGACCGAGGAACGTCGGTCGATCGCTACCGGACAGCGGCACCCGGTAGCCGATCTACGAGGTTGGCTAATCCAGCAAGGTTATCACACGACGACGGCAGTCCAGTTGCCAGGTGAATTCACGATGCGAGGCGGGATCGTCGACGTCTTTCCTCCCGATGCCGAGCATCCATTTCGGATCGAATTTTTCGATGATGAAGTGGAATCGATCCGTCAATTCGATGTCGTCACTCAGCGCAGTCTGCAGAACAACTCGGCCGTGGAACTCACCTCGGCCGCCAGCACCACGCAGGAAGATGGCTGGCTGATGGACTATCTCCCGGACGACACCCAGCGGGTGCTGTGGGAACCGGATTCGATCCGTCATGTCACCGAGTCCTTCATCCAGAGGGCGCCGTTTCCCGATCGTTTCCGGTCAATCGATGATGCCCTGGCGGCGCTGGCCGGTCGCGACGCGGTTTCCCTGGTCCAGGTGCCTCCGCCCGATGGCAGTTGGATCGGCGATCGCATTCCACTAGGAGATGTCGATCGCTTTGGGGGGGACCTCGAGCGGCTGGCAGAAGAGTTGACACAGGCAGCCGCGGCCGGACGCGAGACGACGCTTCTTTGTGTCAGCGATGGAGAGCGGCAAAGGCTGGAAGATCTGCTCGATCAGACGAAGGTGGAGCGGCGTGAGAGGATCCATCTGGCAGTCGGTTCGCTGAGCCTTGGGTTCGAGCTACCACCGGATGGCCCCCTGATTCTCACCGTCCATCAGATGCTCAAGCGATCCCAGCTTCGTCGCCATGCCAAACGTGTCCAGTCCCGCGCCATCGACAGTTTCCTCGATCTTCGCGACGGCGATCTGGTGGTCCATCTGGGCCATGGGATCGGCGTTTATCGCGGGCTGAAGATGATCGAACGACTGGGGAAGAAGCAGGAGCATCTTGAGATCGAATTTGCAGAGGGCTCCAAGCTTTTTGTCCCTACCACCAAGATCGATCTCGTGCAGCGGTATGTCGGGGGGACGCAGATGCGCCCCAGGCTGGCTAAGATCGGCTCGGGAAGCTGGGCCCGTCAGAAGCAGGCGGCCGAGTCGGCTGTGCGCGACATGGCAGCCGATCTTCTCGACCTTCAAGCCCGCCGCAGAAGTCTGATCGGCATCCAGTTTTCGTCTGACACCGTCTGGCAGCACCAGTTCGACAGTTCGTTCCCCTATCAGGAAACACCCGATCAGTGGACGGCGATCGAATCGGTCAAAACCGACATGATGTCCAAGCGACCGATGGACCGACTGATCTGCGGGGATGTCGGATTTGGGAAGACGGAGGTGGCGATGCGAGCCGCTTTCAAGGCGATCGATAACGGTTATCAAGTCGCCGTCCTGGTACCAACCACCGTGCTTGCCGAACAGCACTACCGAACGTTTCGAGAGCGAATGGCGGAGTTTCCAGTGGAGATCGGCAAGCTGAGCCGCTTTGTGCAGACATCGCAGCAGCGACAGACTCTGGCAGGACTCGCCTCCGGGCAGATCGACGTAGTCATCGGAACGCACCGCGTCGCCTCTCAAGACGTCCACTTCTGCAACCTGGGGCTGGTCATCATCGATGAGGAGCAGCGGTTTGGCGTCGCCATCAAGGAACGGCTCAAACAGGTCCGACCCAATGTCGACGTGCTGACCCTCTCCGCGACTCCCATCCCTCGAACACTCCACATGTCCCTGCTGGGTGTCCGGGATATCTCCAACCTGGAAACCCCTCCGGCCGACCGCCTGTCGGTGGAAACCCGCGTCGTGCGATTCGATGAGAAGCTGATTCGTCAGGCGATCCAGCGGGAGCTGAATCGCGACGGCCAAATCTTTTTCGTCCACAACCGGATCCACGACCTTCCCATTCTGGCCGACCTCCTCCATCGCATCGTCCCGGAGGCTCGCATCGGAATCGGCCATGGGCAGATGGAGGAAGGCCGGATGGAAGAGGTCATGCTCGACTTCATCGAACACCGCACCGACATCCTTCTGTCGACAACCATCATCGAAAGCGGACTGGATATCCCGAACGCCAACACCATCTTCATCAACCAGGCCGATCACTATGGTCTGGCAGAACTCCATCAGCTGCGTGGACGGGTCGGCCGCTACCACCATCAGGCCTACTGCTACCTGTTGGTCGAGCGGAACAAGCACCTGGAATCGGATGCGGCCAAGCGGCTGCATGCGATCGAGGAATTCAGCCAGATCGGAGCTGGCTTTGGCATCGCCATGCGCGATCTGGAGATTCGGGGCGCTGGCAATCTGCTGGGAACCTCCCAAAGCGGACACATCGCTGCCGTGGGATACGAACTCTACTGCCAGCTTCTGGAACAGACGGTCCGTACACTCACCCACCAACCCCCCAAGCTGTCGATCGATGTCGAAATCCACCTGCCGATCGATGCCTACCTGCCAACCGAATATGTCCCAGAGATGCGGCACAAGATCGACCTCTATCGAAGGCTGACGCGGCTGGAAGGTCTGGAAACACTGGTGGCGATCCGTGGAGAAATGGTCGATCGATTCGGGGAACTGCCTGAACCGGTGGAGCGATTGATGCGGCTGGCAGAGCTGCGGATCGATGCGACGCTTTGGCAGATCCGAGCGATCCAGGTGGACGACAAACACCTGCAGATCGCCTTTGCCGATCGCAGAAGAATCGAAATGCTGGCTAAACGCCATGGCGGGCGTCTGCGGGTGCTGGATGACCAGAATGCCTATTGGCCACTGCCGGACGGGGATGTCGATTACCTGGAGCTGCTGCAGGTTCTATTGCGGCCACCGAGCGAATCTTCTATAGCCAGCAGTCCGCAGGAGGCGACGACGCCCCCCAAGCCGTTGCCCAAGGCGCCACGCCCCTCGGCGGTGCCGCGACCAGTTACGGGCAGCAAGCCGGGCTTGCGTGGTTTCCTCCATCAGAAAAAGGACGGTCCGCCGACCCCATGATGCCCAGAGCCCCGGCCGGCATCGATGCCGTCTGCCGGATGCCGTCCGCCGCACAATCACCCCGTTCCGGCGCCAGCCGCAGGATGCAGTGTCACCCATGGCGACTCGTCCACTTGCCACCACAAGCCACTTTGCCGATCGTCGCCGGCCAATCGCATCGTTATTGCACTGGGACTCCCCCAATCGCCTGATGCAGGCCATCCTGGCGGTTCTCGCGACCGCATGGCCAGCGGCAGCACAATCACTGCCCGATCCGCTCTCGACTCCGCCGCAGCCTCTCACTCCCATCCCCACAGCTCCGCTATCCGCGTCTTTTTCCCCTGCCACTGGGACCGCTCCCATCGGGACTTTCGAGAATGGTGTCGTACCACAAGACGGCGATCCTTCGGTCCAACAGGCCAGCAGCTCCGTCCGCATGAGCCTTGGCGACAGTCGCGCCAACCTCGATCCTGCCTGGACGGGGAAACTTTTTCGTCCCACGCGCGTCCTGGCAATTGTCGGCAATGAAATGATTCTGGAAGCCGACGTACGGACGATGATCGAACCGATGCTGCACAAGAACAAGGACCGCATCCCTGAAGAGCGGTGGGATGCGATGATCGAGCAGCTTTTGCGACCAGCACTCTCCGAACACATCAAACAAAAAAGTCTCTCGCAACGCTTCATTCGCGACATGGTGGGGGCCAAACCTCCCAAGGAGTACCAGGAAGCGATGAAGAAAATGAGCCCTCGGTTGTCCGAGGCGTTCTATGGAAAGTATCTTCCCAAGCTGATGAAAGACTACGAAGTCGGAACGCAATTGGAACTGGAATACAAATTGCGCGACATAGGCAGCTCCCTGGCGGCTCAGCAGAAGATTTTCCGCGACACCGTCCTGGCACAGCAGGCGCTGGAACAGCACGTTCCCGAGAAACCGTCGATCGAACTGGCGGATTTGCGGGACTATTACGATGAACATCAAGAGCAATGGGATCGCAAGGCGAGGGTCCGCTTCCGATTGATGTCGGTTCACTTTGAGAAACACCCCGACCGTCAGGAAGCGTTCCAGCAGATCGCCGACATGGGCAACGAGGTGGTCTTCGGTGGAGCGAAGTTCGAGGCGGTGGCCAAGCGACGTTCGGAGGGACCGTTTGCCAACGAAGGAGGAGTGTTCGCCTGGACATCCAAAGGTTCGCTCCGCTCCCAGGTAATCGAATCGGTCGTCTTCGAAATCCCTCCGGGACAGCTAAGCGAAATCCTCGAAGACGAGGAAGGATTCCACATTGTGGAGGTGCTGGAGCGGGAGGATGCGAGGACCCAACCGATGGAAGAGGTGCAGCAGGAGATCCGCAAGACGCTGGTCAAGCAGAAACGAAATGACTCCGAGAAAAAGTTCGTCCAGGAGACGATCGAACAGACGAACATCTGGACCCGCTGGCCAGCCGACATCCCGGGGGCTCGACCACTGGAAGAAGCGATCCCCGATCCCTGAGTCGATCGACGAAACGAATCGATGGCGAGAATCGCCGGGGAATCCTTTTTTCGATTCCTGGATCTGCGTAGCCCACAAGAGATTCGGTTCGGCTAAACTTCGGGAATTGCCTCGAACGATTCGCCAACTGCCCCCTGGGTCACTCTGCCATGGATGCACGCGCTCTGCAGCTCGAACACCCTCTGGTCCGGCACCATTTGAAGGCGCTGCGCGATGCCAGTTCGCCCCCTGCGGTCTTCCGCGAGCAGGTAAGAAGGCTTTCGATGCTTCTGGCGATTGAAGCCAGCCGCGATCTGCCGCTGGTCGATCAGGAGGTGGCAACGCCCATGGAGAAGACGACCGTCCAGCAACTTCGCGGTCGTTTGGCACTGATTCCCATCCTCCGCGCCGGACTGGGAATGGTCCCTGCTATGCTGGACATGATCCCCGAGGCGGAGGTGTGGCATCTGGGGATGTACCGGGACGAATCGACCAGCCTACCAATCGAATACTACTGCAAGTTGCCCGATCACGATCCGGCGGACGTGGCATGGATTCTCGACCCGATGCTTGCCACCGGCGGTTCCATCTGCATGGCGCTGGGTATCCTGAAACGCTGGGGAGTCCGCGACATTCGGATTCTCAGCCTTCTTGGAACTCCCGAAGGTATTGCCCAGGTGCATCAAGCTCATCCTGAAGTGCGAATCTGGATCGCGTCGATCGATCGGGAATTGAATGCTGCCAACTACATCCTGCCGGGATTGGGCGATGCCGGCGATCGGCAGTTCAATACGCTGATCCGCTAAGAAGTATCGAATCGATCTACCCTCCATCCCCTGGAGAAAGCCTTCATGCCGCAAGCGATCAGCGCCCTGGGACTCCTGGTGATGATCGCCATCGCCTGGCTGATGAGCTCCCATCGGAAGCATTTTCCATGGCGCATCGTGCTGGGTGGACTTGCCCTGCAGTTCGCTTTGGCGCTACTGGCACTTCGCACCGCCGGTGGCCGATGGTTTTTCGAATCGATCAATGGATTGGTCGGCCAGCTGGTGGGATTTGTCCGCGAGGGGGCGCTCTTCGTCTTCCGCATGCACGGTCTGCCAACCGAGCACCAGTCGCTCGCGGAAAGCCTCGTCGGCTCCTTCGCCTTCGGTGTCCTGCCGACGATCATCTTCTTCTCCAGCCTGATGGCGATTCTCTATCACCTGGGTTGGATGCAGTGGGTGGTGCGTCAGCTGGCATGGGGAATGCAACGGACGCTGCGCACCAGTGGTCCGGAGACACTTTCGGCGGCTGCGAATATCTTTGTGGGCCACACCGAGGCGCCGCTGGTGGTTAAACCCTATATCGAACGGATGACGCGATCGGAACTCCACGCGATGATGACGGCTGGTTTTGCAACGGTCACCGGTAGCCTACTGGCAGCCTATGCAGGCTTTGGAATCGATGCAGGTCATCTGCTGACCGCCTGCATCATCTCGGCCCCGGCTGCATTGCTGATCTCCAAGGTGATGGAACCTGAACTGCACCCGGAGCAGACGGAACAGAGCCTCAGGCTGGAACTGCCACGCACCAGCCCCAACCTGATTGGTGCTGCCGCCGATGGTGCCAGCGAAGGCCTTAAACTGGCGCTCAATGTCGGCGCGATGCTGATCGCCTTTCTGGCTCTGATCGCCATGGCCGACTGGCTGCTGGGGCAGCTTGGAATGCTGCTAGGAGCGGTCAGCACCGAAGGCAAACCGCTGTGGTCCCTACCAGCCGCTCTAGGCTATCTCTTTGCGCCGATCGCCTGGGTCATGGGGATCGCCGCCGACGATTGCCTGCCCGCCGGTAAACTTCTTGGGATCAAAATGGTCGCCAATGAGTTCATCGCCTACCAGCAACTTGGCGAGCAGATCCAGCAGCAGATGGTATCGGAGCGAACGCGAACGATCATGACCTACGCCCTGGCAGGGTTTTCCAACTTCGGCGCCATCGGGATCCAGGTTGGCGGCATCGGCGCGCTGGCCCCTGGTCGAAAGGACGATATCGCGAGGCTTGGCCTACGCGCAATGATCGCCGGAACGCTCGCCTGCAACATGACCGCCTGCATCGCCGGGATGCTGAGCCCCTGACGCGAAGTTCCCCCGAATCTTCGGCGACGTCGACCACGCAACTTCCCGCCAGCACAGACCTCGGCAGATCGCCTGCGGTCCGCCCCTCCTGAACTGTGTGAAATTGTGGAATCTCTTCGGAAAAAGGGGGCTTCGATCCCGCTCCCTAGTGACGATTTGGCCCCTTGCGGCTACCATGCGGTGTCGATCGTCGAAGGCCAAACCAGGGCTCGGTACTCTCTCCAGGAATGCTGGTGTCTCCCTGATACGGCCGCGCTCTGCCATCCCATTGTTTTCAAGAGCTTGGGCAGGTATCGGCGATCCAAGGCACCCACGAATTGGGAGCGTTTTTCCAGACTTACTCACTGTATCGCGACTCCAGGGAGACCCTGCTGAAGATGACCGCCAACCAAAGCTCTATAGAAGAACTGGCCATCAATACGATTCGTACACTGAGCATGGATGGTGTGCAGGCGGCCAACAGCGGTCATCCGGGTACGCCGATGGCTCTGGCGCCGGTTGCCTATCAGATCTGGACCCAGAACCTCCGCTACGATCCCAACGACCCGCTCTGGCCCAATCGCGACCGGTTCGTCCTCAGCTGTGGTCACGCTTCGATGCTCATCTACTCGCTGATCCACCTGGCGGGCGTCAAGCAGGTCGACCACCACGGGCATCTGGATCGCAGCAAGCTGGCGATACCTATTGAACAGATCAAGCAGTTTCGGCAGTTGGGCAGTTGCTGCGCGGGGCACCCGGAGTCATGCGAAGCGGCAGGGATCGAAACCACCACCGGACCGCTGGGTCAGGGCGTTGCCAACTCGGTCGGCATGGCAATCGCCTCCAAGCATCTAGGGGCTCGCTACAACCAACCCGGACAGACGCTGTTCGACTACCGAGTCTACGCGCTCTGCGGCGACGGCGATCTGATGGAAGGGGTCGCCAGTGAAGCTGCCTCCATC
The DNA here is from genome assembly GCA_044337705.1 of Pirellulaceae bacterium. Taxonomy (GTDB): domain Bacteria; phylum Planctomycetota; class Planctomycetia; order Pirellulales; family Pirellulaceae; genus JBEISR01. The sequence goes on from JBIINB010000023.1 coordinate 17,285, forward strand.
GCCGGTCACCTGAAGCTGAGCAATCTCTGCTGGATCTACGATGACAACGGGATCACGATCGAAGGGCACACCGATCTGGCGTTCAGCGAAGATGTCGCAAGGCGTTTCGAAGGGATGGGTTGGCAGACGCTTCGTGTAACCGATGCGAACGACCGCCATGCACTCCAAAAGGCGCTCGATACGTTCCATAAGAGCACCGACAAACCGACGCTCATCCTGGTTCGAAGTGTGATCGGCTATGGAAGCCCTAATAAGTCGAACACCCACGGTGCCCATGGTGCCCCTCTGGGTGAAGAGGAAGTGAAGCTGACCAAGGCGTTCTACGGATGGCCCGAACAGGAGAAATTCCTCGTCCCTGACGGGGTCCGCGACCACTTCAGCCAAACCCTTGGATCCCGCGGCGCAAAGGCCAGCAGCCATTGGAAAACAACCTTCGATGCCTACCAGAAGCAGCACCCCAAACTGGCCAGCGAACTGGATGCCCTTCTGGCCAGCAAACTGCCCGACGGCTGGGACGCCGGACTTGCGCCCTTCGAAGCCAGCGACAAGGGACTGGCCACCCGCGTCAGTTCGGGCAAAGTCCTCAATGCCCTCGCCAAACACTATCCCGCGCTGGTCGGTGGATCGGCCGACCTGGCTCCCTCCACGATGACGCTTCTGGATGGGCAGTCGGGGATGTCCGCCGCGAATCCAGCAGGTCGCAATATGCACTTCGGGATCCGCGAGCATGGGATGGCTGCGGCGCTCAATGGCATGGCCCTTTCGGGACTTCGCCCCTTTGGCGCGACGTTCTTTGTCTTCACCGACTATCTACGGCCATCGATGCGGCTAAGCAGCCTGATGCGTCTGCCCGTCCTCTACATCCTCACCCACGATTCGATCGGTCTGGGAGAAGATGGTCCCACGCACCAGCCGGTCGAACATCTGGCTGCCTGCCGCGCAATTCCCGGACTGGATGTCTATCGGCCAGCCGACGCCAATGAGGTGCTGGAGTGCTACCGAACCCTGATCGGTCGCCTGCGACGCCCTGCCGCCCTGGTGCTCTCCCGACAGAACGTCCCGACGCTCGATCGCAATCACTACGCCCCAGCCGCAGGCGCTGCACGCGGCGGCTACGTCGTCAGCGATTGCCAAGGAACGCCCCAGGTAATCCTTTTGGGCACCGGAAGCGAACTGTCCCTATGCCTGGAAGCGCAAAAGACGCTTCAGGCCAAGGGAATTGCTACCCGAGTCGTCAGCATGCCCTGCTGGTCGGTCTTTGAGGAACAGGATGCTGCTTATCGACAGTCGGTACTCCCTCCTGCCGTTAAGAACCGAGTCGCCTGCGAAGCGGGGGTGGTGCAGGGCTGGGAACGGTATCTGGGAGAACGAGGCAGATTCGTTGGCATGTCGTCCTTCGGGGCATCCGGGCCCTACCAAAAACTTTATGATCATTTCCAGATCACATCGGCGAAGATCGTCGCCGAGGCGGAGAGTCTGATCCATCACCTTGCGTAGGTTCCTCCAGATGAATGCCTCCGATGTCTATCTTGCGATCGACCTGGGCGCCTCCAGCGGTCGCGTTCTGGCAGGAATGCTCGATCACGGGCGCGTGGTGCTGGAAGAAGTCCACCGCTTCCCCAACGGTCCGGTAGCTGTCGGAAACCGACTGGCGTGGAATCTGCTTGGTCTATGGCAGCAGATCGAACAAGGTCTGACGCTGGCAGCGCAGAAATTCGGCGACCGGATCGTCAGCGTCGGCGCCGATACCTGGGGTGTCGATTACGTTCTCCTGGATCGCAACCAGGACCTCGTCGGACCTGCTTTTTGCTACCGGGATACGAGGACAGTCGGCATCCTGGAAAAAGCTTGGAAGCGGATGCCCAGGGATGCGATGTTCCGCGAAACGGGCCTCCAGTTCATGGAATTCAACTCCGCCTTCCAACTGCACGCCATGCGTTTGGAAAACTCGCCCCTTCTCGATATTGCCGATCGCTTCTTGATGATTCCCGATTTCCTCCACTGGATGCTGTGCGGCGTCGCAGCCAACGAAGCGACCAACGCCAGCACCACCCAGCTGATCCGTCCCGGCGATGGCAACTGGTCACAAACGATGATGGAGGCATTGCAAATTCCATCCCATCTTTTTGAGAAGACGATCCAGCCGGGGACAATTCTGGGAGAGATCCGCGGCGATTTAGCCGATCGCACGGGACTCCCGAGAAAAGTCCAGGTCATCGTTCCAGCCACCCACGACACCGGATCGGCAGTGCTGGCTGTCCCCGCTTCGCAGTTCGCTCCCGAACAACCCGACTGGTGCTACATCAGCAGCGGTACTTGGAGCCTGATGGGGGCCGAGCTCCCCAGGCCGCTCTTGACCGACGCCTGCATGGCCCGCAACTTCACCAACGAAGGAGGAGCCCTGGGAAGCGTCCGACTGCTGAAGAATATCTCCGGACTTTGGCCGATCCAGCAATGCCGCGCCATCTGGCAGCGCCAAGGAAAAGATCTGCCCTGGAAGACGATGGTGCAGCTGGCCGAGTCGGCTCCGCCCCTGCAAAGCCTCTTCAATCCAGATGATCCCCGCTTCGTGGCTCCCGTAAACATGGTCGAGGAGATTCAGTCCTACTACCGATCGACCGGCCAAGAGGTGCTTGAGGATCCAGGAGCGATTGCTAGAAGCTGTCTGGAGAGCCTGGCGCTGCGGTATCGGGTCTGCTTGGGATGGCTGGAAGAACTCCTCAGCAATCGCCTGGAAGTGATCCATATCGTGGGTGGCGGGGTGCAGAACCATCTGCTTTGTCAGATGACTGCCGATGCCTGCAACCGGACCGTTGTCGCCGGACCCATTGAAGCCACTGCGATCGGCAATGTGATGATGCAGGCGGTGGGGCGTGGCCAACTGGCCTCCATCCCCGAAGCAAGGCGGCTATTGCGACAGAGCGCCGAAGTGGTCGAGTACCATCCAAGGCAGGCCGCTGCCTGGAATGAAGCTGCCGCACGATCGTTCTAAACGAGCGAAAGGGTAGCTACCTACCGACTATCCATCGGATCACCTCTCAATGCTGGCTGACGCCTCCGATTTTTCGTGGCGACCCACCGCACACGGACCCACAGGACATCCGCAATACGAACCCAACGCCACTTTGCTTAAGAATATCGGAAGGTGTCCGACCATGCCTGAAGAACTCAGGCAAAGACTGAAGGCATGGTACGCTCCACATGAGCAAGCACTTGAGGCGTTTCTCGCTTCACTTCCGACGACCAGCCGGTAAACTCTCGGATCGCGCCAAACTCCAGAACCACGGCGATACCTTCCCGACATCGGTCAACCGAAGAAGACAACGGGAGAAGCTGAGCGATTGACTCAGAGCCTGTCCGAAAAGCGATGCAACCGGTAGCTAGCCCAATCCGGCTAACGATTCTTGCAATGGTAGCATGCACCTTCTCCAAAGATGGTCGCAATGCACGCTTGCCGGCCTTTATCGGCGTCCCATTTGCGACGCTTGGGCTACAAATGCATAAAAAAGGGGAGCCAATCGGCCCCCCTACGGAAACTCAAACGATCGCAGCATGGCCGTGATCGATCGTCAAGATGGCTGGGAAATACGTCGGCGACGGCGAACGAAAGCGGCTCCCGCTGCACCGATTCCCCACATCGCCATGCTGGCCGGCTCCGGCGTCGCCCAAACCGTCACCGACTTCGCGTCGCTGCCAGGAATGCCATCCAAATGCCACGTCCAATAGGTCTGGTTCTTGACAATTCCCAAGGAAGCATAGCTTAGATTGGCATAGACCGCCGAACCACTCAACGGACTTCCGCTGACATAGTTGGCAGGCAAATAGAGGATCCACCCTCCGGAACCATTCTGTTGAAAATGAACCAAACTTCCAGTCGCAGATCCTGCAACCGGCTGGTAGAAGCCCCATCCCAGTGTCGGGAAAACATAGGTATTGCTGGCACCACCTGAGACGGCTTGGGTGGGTCCATCAACCCGCTGCATTGGACCGGTACCAACAGCAATGCTGTCCTGTCTGAGAAACGGATTGGATGGGGTAATCGACTGCATGCTCCAACCTGAGGTATTAATACTACCGCTGACTTTGATCTGTAAATCAGCACCAACCTCCTTCACCGTAAAAATCACCCCTGCCTGCGCCGAACCGGCGCAGAACAGCCCAGCCAAAAGAACTGCAATCGTCTTCCAACTTCTCATTTCTCCCCCCCCCTTAGAAATGTCACCCGAAATATCATTCACAAGAACCCCGCACAACCCACGCAAGCTACCCACTCAACTCAAACTACGCAAGCGTCGCAAAGGTTAATATTGCGAGATTCAGAAAATTAGCCACCCCAAAATAGCGAGGACTGTGAAAAGTGTCCCTTTCAGCCGATTGGTAGCATCGACTAAGGGACCCCGCCCCTGAATGCCGTAATCCATCAGTGACAAAACCACTCGAGATTTGAAACATATCAGCTCGTTTTCCGTTGCTTTCCAGTCGGGGCTAGAGAGCGGGGTCGCAGTCGCCATCTCTGGCCCCTTCGCATCAGCCCATCCCAATAGCGGGTGCTATCGCCCAGCGGGCAAAAAGGAGAAGCGGGAGCGAGACAGACGCGTTGTTTCGCCCCTGGATAGAATCGCTAATCGCCTGAACAGCTCACCGAAAAGGCAAGTGAGCTCTCAGATCCCATCCCCAGCCGTTGCTGGCATGAAAGATGAAACGAGTAAGGCAGATCTGGAGATCGTTTCAACGAGTCATCTGAGAGATCTGTCGATCTATCTCTGAGGCTTCCCGTTGGGCTTGCTGCAGAGGGAGCCCTTCAGGAATCCCTGGCCGGAGGTGGCGGGTGGAACTCAGCCATGCCAACTGCAGTAGCCGCTGCTTCTTGGCAACAAGTTGCATGACCGATTCTGAATCGATCGACTTGCCCTGGGGAACCTGTGGCTTGCCTTGTTCATCCAGTTGCAAACCCCACTCTCTTGAAAGCGGTCCGGCAACCACCGCTTGTCCCTCTTCGTTGGGATGAACACCGTCCGCAGCAAAGGTGAAATCGGGCGTGGTCTTCCTGCGCTCCAACACCGCCTGCTTCATCGCACCATGGAGATCGATCACCTTCCAACCTCGACCTTGCTGCTCCAAAAGCCACTTGGAATAGGCCTCCAGCACTTCGTCGTATCCGGCGTAGGGCTGACGATATTCATCCAACCCCGACGGCAGCAATCGATCCTGTATCGGATGCGAATCAAAAAAGGCAGGGGTCAGGTGGATGATCTTCGCTCCAACCGCCTCCACCTTCTGATGCAGCTCTTCGATCCCTTCCTGAAACTTCGCCATCCGATCTTCGGAAAGGGGATAATAGATTCCGTCGTTCATCCCGTAACAGGCGATGACCAAATCCGGCTTGGTCTGCTGGAGGATGCGGTCGAGCCGTTCTCGGAGCACGGGTCTGGGAAACTGACCACCGGCGTGCCCCGGTTCGCTCAATCCCGATACCGTTTCGCTGGGCAAACCAAGATTCAGAAATTCCACCTGTCGCTGGGGCATCTGCAATCGCATGGCTGTCTCCAGCCTCTGCACATACCCACCAGCATGCGTGATGCTGTCGCCGAGAAAGACGATCCGCCCCACCTGGGGAACCTCACCCGCTGTGGCCCCCTGCAACGCCATGGCACCGGCAACGAGAGCAGACCAAAGCAGGCAAAGCCTGCAGACCCAATGGAGCCGACGAACCATTTCAACAACCCTCGAGGAACTGGAATGCAAGTGAAATCAACGCAGAGCAGAGCAGGGGGGCTGGATCGGAATGGTTGCATGGCAACCCAATCAATCGTCATCCGATTCGATCACGATCCGGTCGAACCAACCGAGAAGCCCGATATCTTCCAGGGTCGCCCAACGATTGGGTGGCTCCCAGATCGACTCACCAGTGCGCGGAGATTGAGCGACTTCCGACTTGGAGTAGATCGGAGGCTTTTCCAGATCGGGATTTAGCCAAATCGCTTCGCATTCGTCGCAAACCACCAGCCCATGCATCTGGCGTGTTGCGACGCCGCAAAGGCGAACCCGAGCCAACCCACTGCCGCAGCGAGGACAGCTGCCGACGTAGGTCCAGGGATCCTGGCTGCCATCCCGATGATCCGGCCGGTCCTCATAGGATTCATCTTGGTCCATCGTCGACTCTTCGTGGTGATAGAAGGGGTTGCGAGACAAAGCAGCTTGGGAGAAGCAATCCTGGCTTCAAAATGGAAATGCAGTGATCACGCGCTGTCCATCCAGTACCATCCGCATCCGTTTGGTTGCCGGATTGCCGGCTCGCTTCCCATCTCGGCCGCCGATGTAACCGATCGCCTTCTCGAAAGTGGCTTCATAGACTTTTCGCCCGTCTTCGTCTCGGATCCGAACACTAGGATTTTTCTCGCGCCCCATCCGGTAAGCCTGATCGATACGACGGAGGACCTCATCCAGCGTCCCATGAAAAACTCCATGCCTTCCCGGCCTCCCAGGCTCATCCTGCAGGTGTTTTTCAATATGCCTTAATCGATGCCCCTCTTCGCTCCCCGGCGTGTAGACCAATCCCTCCGGCGAGAGGAATCGATCCCCTGGCTGTGGCAGAAGGAACGGAGTGTCATCGGGCGGAGCGGCTGTCGAGTCCTTTGTGCCTCCCTTTCCGGTCGGCAGAACCTTGGAGGATTCCGAATCCGACTTGGATTGAGTCAGATTGTCCCTCATCGCTCCGCCAAACAAATCGCCTGGCTTGGGAGGCGAGGGCGGCGCCGGGCGGCTGGATGGCTGGGTCGGTGCAGCAGTCAGATCCACTGCAGACTCTCCGCCGGGCCGCAACGTCACAGGCGGCAAACGATCGCCCGTCACCGCCTCCCCGGCCTTGGGAATGTCCTGTCTGGGCGGTCTCCAGCCCATCCGCTGATAGATCCAAGGCTGTAGAACCGAGTAAAACCAAAGCAATAAGAGCAGACCAATCAACCACCGCAGTGGCAGTCGTCGAATCAGTACCGACCAATCAGGTTGCCGGTTCATCGCGGTCGATCCCTCGCAAGTTCGTCCCAGCGACCCAATCGCACTGAGAATCGCTAATCAACGATTGTACATGAGGCATCGGCCAGCGGGTACGATCGCCACCCCCAGTAATTTGACGCGGCGGAAGTCAACTCCTGTCGACCAACAGAAAAAAACATTCCGTGTTGGCTTTTCCTATCGTATTGATCCAGCTCCTGTTCCTGCTCGTTCGGACCGAAAAGACAGCTCGTTGCGACCGGTGTATCGTGCGCTACATTTCGCCCGCAAACACACCAGAATACAGGGTCTAATGCCCCGCGTGGTGTGTTCCGCAACCGGTCTTCTATGTGCCGACAAAGCCTCTGCCACCACATCTTCTTGGGCTATCACGCTTTCCTGCCCATCGACTGCCTCACCCACCGTACGATTCTCCTACTCCTACTCGTGCTGGTGGTCCACTGTATCCCGCAACGAAGCGCCCCGGCGCTATGAGGTCGATTGCCCAACAACCGACTCACACACACGACGGCACAACTTCTGCTCTTTCCCTCACCGAACGAACGCTAGCACACTCTCGTCGTCTGCAACCGCAGGCGTCTTCAAGTCGTATTGATTCCGGCCAAGCCGACGGGTTATACATTTCTGATGTCATGGATTGACAATAGGAATAGGCGAGACAGGGAGGTGCCAGGGTGGTTTCAGAAATCAAACATTGCAGAATTTGCAGCAATCGTCATCTGGTGCCGGTCATCCACCTGGGGTCACAAGCTCTAACGGGAGTCTTTCCAAAAACGATTGATGAGCCGGTTTTGGAAGGCCCACTGGAGCTGGTTCAGTGCGACACGCGCGAGGGAGGGTGTGGCCTAGTTCAGCTCCGTCATTCCTATCCACTGGATGCCATGTATGGGGAAAACTACGGCTATCGAAGTGGGCTGAATGCCTCGATGGTCCGTCACCTGCACCATCGCGTCGCCACGGTACAGCAATGGGTCCAGCCGCAGGCCGGTCAGATCGTTTTGGATATCGGTAGCAACGATTCGACGACGCTTCGGGCTTATGGGGACCGTGGCCTGAAACTGATCGGGATGGACCCGACTGGGGTGAAATTCCATACCTACTATCCCGAGTGGGCGGACTTGATTCCCGACTTCTTTTCTGCCCGATCTTTCCAGGACCGCTTCGGCTCCCAAAAAGCGAAGATTGTCACCTCCTTCGCGATGTTCTACGACCTGGACGATCCGACCGACTTCATGAGGCAGATTGCCTCGATCCTTGATGACCAGGGGGTGTGGGTGTTCGAGCAGAGCTATCTACCCTTGATGGTCGAGCGGAATGCCTACGATACGATCTGCCATGAACACCTCAGCTATTACGGAGCGGCTCAGATTGCCTGGATGGCTCAGCGCGCTGGCCTGAGAATCATCGACCTGGAAGCCAACGACATCAACGGCGGCAGCTTCTGCGTCACCGTCGCTCATCAGCATTCCCATTTCCCCGACGCTTCCGCACTGGTCCAGCGGTGGATTGACCGCGAGCAGCGGGAAGGCTATCTGGATCTCAGCCGCATGCAGGCCTATCGGCGCGAAGTCGAGAAGCATCGGGATCTACTGTGCGAGACGGTGCATGCGATCGGTCGAGCGGGAAAGAGCCTATATGGTTACGGTGCTTCGACCAAGGGAAATGTGTTGCTGCAGTACTGCGGTTTCACCTCCCGCGACATTTGGGCGATTGCAGAAGTCAACTCCGAGAAATTTGGCCGATGGACTCCCGGCACTCATATTCCTATTTGTTCTGAGGCGGAAGTACGAGCGGCCAGGCCTGACTATCTCCTGGTGCTGCCGTGGCACTTCCGCGAAGGGATCGTCCAGCGGGAAGCCGACTACCTGCAGCAAGGTGGCCGCTTGCTCTTCCCACTCCCCACCATCGAATCTGTCGAGTCCACCACGGCTCGCCGTGCAGCTGCGTGATCCGGCTCAGCGCCAGTCAAAGCCCTTCGCAGAATAACTGGCCGCTGTTTTACTGGCCGCTGTTTTACTGGCCGCTGTTTTACTGGCCGCTGTTTTACTGGCCGCCGTTTTACTGGCCGCCGTTTTACTGGCCGCCGTTTTACTGGCCGCCGTTTTACTGGCCGCTGTTTTACTGGCCGCCGTTTTTTGGTGGCCGCAGTCCAACGCCATGGAGGCCCCCGGAGAGTGCTCTACCGGATTATCGCAGCCGTCGCACCACTCCAATGACCACCCCGAGAATTGTGGCGTTGTCGACGTAGATCGGCTGCATGTTCCGATTGGCCGGTTGCAACCGTATCCTCCCCGATTCGGGAAACCAATACTTCAGGGTCGATTCCGCTTCCTCGGTCTGGGCCACCACAATCTGCCCAGGATAGGCATACGACTGCTTCTGGATCACCACCCAGTCCCCATCAGCAATATGCGCGTCGATCATCGAATCGCCACAGACCTCTAGCGCAAATCGATCCTCCCGCTCAAACAGCTCCGCGAAATCAATCGTCTCCCGCTGCTCAAAGCCCATCGTGCAAACACCGGCCGCTACCCGCCCCGCCAAAGGAAGCCCTTTGGTCTCCCTCCGTCTCATCGGTTCCACCAACTCAATCGCCCTCGATTTGTTGGCGTCCCGCCGAATCATCTTCTTCCGCTCAAGAGCCCTCAAATGACACATCACCCCATTGGGACTCTTGATGTCCAGATGCTCTCCAATCTCCCGAACCGTCGGCCCATAGCCGCGATTGAGGATTTTCTCGCGAATGAATTCGTAGACCTTCTGCTGGCGTTCGGTCAGCGGGCGTCCCATAACAGCGAGATCCTTTCCAGGATGTCCATTTCACGCGGCAAGAAGGGGTCGCCGAAACACCGGCGTATATTGCCCTTTTGTCCATACCTTGGCACTATACGATGATGTACAAAAATAGTCCATCCGTGGAGTTCAATTTTCAGTGGACGGCCGTTCCGAGGCGAGAGGCTCCGGTTTTGGTAGAAGCCTTAGGTGGGCGACCGATTGTCCGCCAGCAGCTTGGCCAGTTCGGCGGCTTCCGGGGAATCCTTGTAGTGGCGATCGAGCGGGTAGCAACCGCTGATCAGTCCTTTGCGAGGCGCGGTGGTGCAGTCGCTGAAGGTACGGCAAACCAGTTTGCGCTGCATGGCGGTACCCGACAGGGTGTCGACGGGAAGATGGGGATAGGAAAGGACCATTCGGCCCAGCCCTACGCAGTCGATGGCGCCGCTTCGGACGGACCCCTGAGCGACGTGGGGGAGAAAATCCTGCAAATAGGTGTAGCCACTTCCCACCATCACCAGCTCGCCAATCGCTTCCTTGCAACGCCTAGCCATCTCCAGGTGCCTGGCGACTCCTACCAAAGGATCCTCCGGTGGCGGATAGCCATCGGAAGGGGGAAACGCCGCTGGCCGCTGAAGATGCGGGGTGTAGTAGGGACTGCCACTGGTCAGATTGACCATCTGCACGCCCGATTCCCGCAGCAGTCGCAAAAGTGCGATCGGCTCGGTTAAGTCCGGCTTGGTCGGATCCTGTGGATCGACACCGAATCCCAGCTCGTACGGCCTCCCCGATTCCCAGGACATCGGCACGCCCTGGTCTCCCTGCCGTTGGAACGGGATCGCATCGTAAAGACTCAGCCTTACCCCGACGATCAGCTGCGGAATCGCCTCCCGAATCCGCTCGATGATGCTCCGCAATAGACGGCTCCGACCTTCCAGCTCCCCTCCATAGCGCCCTGGGCGTTCTCTGGCACTGAGCAGTTCGTGCATCAGATAGCCGTGGCACGCCTTGACGTCGACGAAATCGAAGCCTGCTTCCCAAGCCACCCTCGCACCCTCGACGAAACGATCGCCCAGCGCCTCCAACTGCCGGTCGGTCCACACCAGGGAATCGTCCCCCGGATCGATCCCCACCCGCTGGTCCAGCAGCGGATGATGGAATGCGATGCGTGGCTCCAGCACCGCCCCATGGGGTCTTGCATATCGGCCGCTGTGCGTCAGCTGGAGTCCCACCAGGAGATCGTCCGGTTCACCTGACTGACCAAACTTCGCCATCGCTTCTCGGTGACCTTCCTTCAGCAGTCCCAGGAGCTGGCTCCAGGATTCCCGGTGCGCCGGAGTAGCCATCAACTGTTGGGGGTTGGCGCGTCCATCCGGCTGGACCGCAGCTGCCTCCCCTCCCCAAATCAACTTTGCGCCACTCTCCCCAAAACGCCGCCATCGCCGCCGCGTCCAGTCGGTCGGATGCCCGTCGATGGTCCCGTCCCATCCTTCCATCGGATGGATGCACCAACGATTGCCTACTCTTCGCTTCCCAATCGGCAGGGGCCAAGCCATTGGCGACCCCTCGTCAGCGGTCCAGATCCGGTCGTCGACGGGCCAGGAAAACCCCAGTTTCTGCCAGTGCGATAAGAGTCCTGCGGGGGTTCGTAGCTGCGCCACTTTAGGAAACTGCATCGTCTCTTCCTTTCCACACTCCTGAATACAACTCGCTAACCACCGTCCCTCGCCGCTCCGTTTTCTGCCATCCTACCACTGGATCTACCCCTGCCGTTACCCCTGGGAAGTTGGTGCCCTCGAGCCTCGCGTACTCTGGCCGAAGGCCAATGAGAAAGCCAACGGCCGATCTGGCCGGACCGATCGTCAGTCGGCGTCGACAGGACGGAATTGACTGCCAGAGCGTCCAGGGTACATGGCGAAAAGAGCCAACAGAAAATAGGCGAGGTAAAGTCTTATCGCCGTCCAACGGCTGAAGGGCCAAGTGGCTGGCTCCGGCGGCAACAGAAAAGTCAAATACCACCACGCATCCAGCAGCAGCAACACCCCAATGGCTGCCAGCAGCGCTCCCAGCTGCAAACGCCTGATCCCTTTCCCAACGTGCTGTCGATCGATCGCTTTGCGCCCTGCGTAATAACGCACCAGCACCGCTGCGACCGGCAAGACAATCAGGGAGATCTCCGCCAAGCGGCGATTCCCAGGAGCGATCGCACGGACTAAAAGGGGAGTAGCCCAAACGATCGAGGGAAGCACTCCATCCCACCCAACCGCTCGTACCAGCCAGCTGATCCACATTCTCTGCAATCCCCCGAGCCGTTCCAGTGCCTAGGTGCCTGGGCGATCCACACTTCGCGGTTGCTGCTTGAGTGCATGCCATGCGGCGACCACCTGGGCATGAGTAGCTCCAGGATGCGTCTTGTGGTACCGACGGACATGTTGGTTGTATTCAAACTGCTTGCCGATCGGACGGTTCGGCCCCCGGATGGCAAGCCGGTAAACCTCCACCGCCTCCCCGAGAGACCGCCCCGTCCCCTCCCGCAAAAACCGCCTCAGTGGCTCGCTGAATCGAAACGACTTCCCAAATCGCTCCACAAAATAAGCCCGCAACTGGGCGGTGCATCGCCACCCCGGCCCGATCGTGGTCTGGTCATCGAACCGTTTTGGCATCTCCCTACTTCTGCGTTGCATGGGACTGGTTTGCTTCGTTCCGACTGGATGGGACCTGGGTCGCTTGCGATGGCTGGCTGGCACCACTCCTTGCCGCAGATACGCTTCAATCCGCTGAAAAATCTCTTCCTTGCTCCCTGCCGAGACAATTCCAGCCGATCGACAAAAAGCCTGAAGCTGATCTTTTCGCCAACGCCAACGCCGAAACTCCTCGACCGAAATCCCCCCAGTCAACTCCGGTCGCTTCGGCTCATTCGCATCTTCCATCCCCATCCTCCAACCGACACCTCGATCGTCATCTTCCCGCAGTGCATTTTTTCCCTAGATCCTCTGGAACGTAAATCGCGCCGCGTGAATCGATTCCATCGACTCACTCAAAGCGGCTCATTACCTTCCTCCACAATCAAACGAATCTCTGCCAACGGCTTGGCAGCTTTCAGCCTGTACCATCCGAGGCGACCGGGAATCGGTTTGGTCCAATCGAAAAACAGTGCCCCCTCTTGGACCGCCACCCTTAGCTCCATTGTCAGTCGCTTTGGAGCTTCCAGACCATATTCCGCCATGGCGACTCGCAGCGATCTCCAGCGCTTACCTTCTCGCATCGGCAAATGGCAAGCCGGTTCCATGCAGCAATAGGCCGAGTGATTCAGAAAACGCAACTCGACACGAAGCAAATCATTCTGCAAGCTGGCTGACAGTCCGTAACGCGATGGGATTTTCTCGCCCATCCTTTGGGGATCGGGGCTTAGGCTGCCAGCCAGGACTCGCTCGATCACTTCCGTCAAGTCGATCGGCATCGCTTCCCCTGCAACGCAGCTTCTTCTGGAATAGTGGCTTTGTTGTGACCCGAAGGGGCTGCCCCTTCGCTCAGGTTGCCTCTCCCGCTTGATCCAGTAGAGCAAAGACTGCATCCCGCGCCGCTTCCGGGTCTACCAGGCTCAGCACCTCCAGCTCCTTCCCCTGGGGACTCCAGATGCGCCGATCCACCCACGTCATGCCACGGGTCTTTTCCCCATCCAGTTCGATCTCCACCGACACCTCTTCACTTCGGAACAGCTCCGGATGCAAGATGGCAAGCAGTCCTGTGATGGCGGGCATCGGAAACGACTCGACCCCCAGAGAGTGCCGCGCCGCGCGAAAGAAGTGAGTCGCCATGGGGTGAAGTATCCTCCCGGCTCGCGTCCACTTCCCCGGAAGCCGTTCCATCAGTTCCCATCCAAAGGCCAGTTGTCGGCTGGTGTGCAGAGGCACCAGCGATTTGGTCGTCGATGACCGAAAGACCGCCGATGCGCTGACCGGATCGAAATGGGCATTGAATTCGGCAACTGCCGTGACGTCGCCGATTCCATCCAGCGAACCGGCGCAGACCACCAAGCGATCGACGGCATCCTGAAGTGCCGGATCCTTTTGAAAGACTCTTGCGATCGATGTCAGCGGACCGGTGGTCAGGCAGGTGATTCGACCGGCATAGGTCCGCAGTTGCTCGGCTATCAGTTTCTCACTGGCGACCGCATGATGCCGTCCGACGGGAGGCAACTGGATATTTCCAAGACCGTCTTCCCCATGCAGCGATCGCCAATCGCCCGTCGGTGCTCCCTCCGGGTCGCTGCCGACTGCCAGTCGCGGCCGCTTGGGGGGATCCAGCGATTCGATGAGCGACAGGAGGTTCTGTCCGCTTCGATGCGCCTCGACGATCCCTGCGCACGCCGTGATGGCCACCACCTCCAGTCGCGGATCGAACAGGGCCATCGTGATCGCCAGTGCTTCGTCGATCCCTGGGTCTCCATCGATCAGGATTTTTCGGGTCATCGACAATTCTCCTGGCGGATGGTGGACGATTCGGACCCAAGTAGCAGGGAGCCATGGCGAGTCGCCTCCCCGGGGCCTACCGAGCCGACATCTGTTTCCGATTATATTCATCTTGCAGGAACTAGACCTTGCCAGAATCCCGACAGTCTGCCGCTTTTTCCCTCAGGGAGATTCCGAGAGATGACGAATCGATGGTCGCGTCGCACCTGGCTTCAGGTCTCTGGTACCAGCATCTTGGCAGGTGGCCTCCATTCTGCAGGCCTGGGGAGACGATGCCTTGGGGAGTTGTCCCCCAGGCCGAGCGATAGCCGGTCTTCTCCCACCTCCCGCACCGCTCAAGGGAGAGGTGTAGCCGCCACGGTTCACCCCATCGCGACCGACGCGGCCGTCGCGATGCTGGAGCTGGGGGGATCGGCAGTCGATGCGGCGATTGCTGCAGGGCTTTGCCTAGGGGTGGTCGATGGCCACAATTCGGGTCTTGGAGGTGGTTGTTTTTTTCTGATCTACCACGAACCGCAAGGGGCGGTCGCCATCGATGGTCGTGAAGAGGCTCCCGGGGCAGCGACGCGCGACATGTTTCTAGAAGGGGGAAAGGCCAATGGCCGAAAAAGCCAGACCGGTCCTCTCGCGTCGGGCATCCCAGGGCAACTGGCTGCGATGGAAGAAGCCCACCGACGGTTTGGCAAACTGCCCTGGAAAACGCTCTTCGATCCCGCCATCCAGGTGGCGCATCAGGGATTTTGCGTGGGACCTGCCACCGCACAGGCGATTCAATCCGAAGCGGCCGACTTGGCTCAGGATCCCACCAGCGCGAGGCTGCTGCTTCCGGGAGGAAAACCGCTGACCGTTGGACAGCGACTGCTGCAACCAGAACTCGCTCAGACCCTCCGTCATCTTGCCGAAGAAGGAAGCAGCTACTTTTATCGCGGACCTTTTGCCGCCGCATGCTGCAAAGCTCTAGGTGATTCCGGCGGCATCATGACCATGGCGGACATGGATCGATACCGGGCGATCGAGCGGCGGGCGATTGGATGGCGGTATCGCGACCAGACGCTCTATGGATTCCCACCTCCCAGTTCCGGCGGACTCCACATCGCACAGATGCTGCAGATGCTGGAGCGGTTCCCACTGGCTCAAATGCACACCGAAGATCCGGTGAGGTTCTATCATGTGGTTGTCGAGGCGATGAAGCTGGCTTTTGCCGACCGCGCTCACTGGCTGGGAGATCCCGATTTCGTCCGCGTTCCCGCTGGCCTTGTCGATCCCAAGTACTGCCGATCCCTTTCGGAAGAAATTTCACTCGATCGCGCCACCGAAGTCGCCGGCCACGCCACTCCCGATGACCTGACCGAGTCGTTTGAGAATCGCAAACACACAACCCACCTGACCACCGTCGACTCGCAGGGGATGTGGGTAGCGATGACAGCGACCATCAACACCACCTGGGGCAGCAAGGTGATGATTCCGGGCACGGGGGTCATGATGAATAACGAGATGGATGATTTCAGCATCCAGCCTGGGATCCCCAACGCCTTTGGGCTGGTGGGGGCCGAGGCGAATTCGGTGGCCGCAGGCAAGCGTCCTCTGTCCAGCATGTCTCCCACCATCGTTTGCGACCCTTCGGGCAAAGCGATCTACACATGCGGTGCAGCTGGAGGCCCCAAGATCATCAGCGCGACGCTGCTGAATCTGCTGCGCGGCATCGATCTGGGAATGTCGATCGATGCAGCTCTTGCCGCCCCGCGAATCCACCATCAGTGGCGACCCGACCGAACCGAAATCGAAGCGCACATGCCCCGGTCCATCTCTGAAGGGCTTGCATCCATGGGCCATACCACCCGCATCGTCCGTCATCTAGCCACCGCTCAAGGAGCGCAGGCCGTGCCGATGGGGGTTCGAGCCGCAAGCGATCCCAGAAGCTTTGGACGCGCACAGAGCAGTCGCTCCTGAGAAGGTCGGAGAGTCCGTTCGTCAGGGCAATCGTACTTGAAAGGATCGCCGATGACAGAACCGTCCTTCGACCATGAACGACTCGGAGTCTATCGTCTTTCGATTGACTACGTTGCCTTTTCGTATCAAGTTTCTCTTCGCTCAATCAACGCAACTCAGCCCCGCGCGGCGAACCGTGTCCTACTGGGACGACTGCCGAGCGACCCACTTGGCGTAGAGGTTGCTTCCAGCCATCAGACTCTGATGGTTCCCTTCATCGACGATGCGCCCCTGGTCCATCACGAGGATCTTGGTCGCATGCCGAACGGTGCTTAGACGATGAGCGATCACCAGGGAAGTGCGTCCTTGAAGCAGATGCTTCAGACTCTCCTGAATCATCTGTTCATTGTCACTGTCCAGGTTGCTAGTGGCCTCATCGAGTATCAGGATTCGAGGATCCGCCAGGATCGCTCGCGCAATCGCCAGGCGCTGACGCTGCCCCCCAGACAGCTTGACCCCTCGCTCTCCGATCACGGTCTGATAGCCTTCGGGAAGCCGGTCGATGAACTCGGCTGCACAGGCCCATCCAGCAGCCTGGATCACCTGCTCCATCGATGCTTTGGGGGC
The DNA here is from genome assembly GCA_044337705.1 of Pirellulaceae bacterium. Lineage (GTDB taxonomy): Bacteria > Planctomycetota > Planctomycetia > Pirellulales > Pirellulaceae > JBEISR01. The sequence goes on from JBIINB010000023.1 coordinate 34,099, forward strand.
GCCATAGGCGATGTTCTCCGCGACTGTGCCATCGAACAGAAACACTTCCTGTTCGACGACAGCAAGCAGTTTTCTATAGCTGTCGACCTGAAGGTCTTTCAGATCCTTTCCATCGAGCAAAATGCGACCGCCAGTGGGATCGTAGAATCGTGCGATCAGATTGCAGAAGGTCGTCTTTCCAGCACCACTTGGCCCCACCAGCGCCACAGTCGCTCCTTCAGGAATCTCGCATTGGATTCCCTGCAGCACCAGATGATCCGATTCTGGGTACCGAAATGAAACATCCTCAAGAACAATTCGGCCTCGCACCTGTCTGCGATCCAAAGAAATCGAACCCGGATTGGAAGCGAACTCTCTTGGCTCCTCCAGAATATCCAGAATGCGATCCAGTCCCGCCAGATTGTTCTGCAGCGTGACAGCCGTGTTGGCGATGTTGGCGATCGGCCCAATGAGCATCGAGAGGTAGGCGAGAAACAGCATCAGATCTCCGAGCGTCAACTGTCCCTGGAGAATCTGCCAACCGCCATAGAGGAGCAACAGGGAAGATGCAGCGGGCAGCAGGATCTCCCACACCAACTCCACCACCCGCATCCGCTTCCAGATGTGCACCTGCTTTCGGATGAAAAGGTGGTTTCCAAGGATGAACTTCTGCGCCTCGGCCTCCTTGCGGCCGAAGGTCTTCACAACACGAATCCCACTGAACGCTTCGGTCGTTGCGGCATCGATCTGCTGTCGCTGAGCTCGCACATCACGATGCAAAGGCCGGATCTTCTCGATCCAGTTGCGATGGGAAAAATAAACCAGCGGAAGTAGCAGAACCGCCATGGCCATAAGGCGCCAATCAACCATCACCAGGATGAGCAGGCTACCCAGCAGCTGCACAATCGCCTGCCAGGGCTGGTTGAGCATTGTAGTGATTAATTCACCAACGCCCGCAGCATCGTCGCGCAGGATGCTGTTGATCCCCCCGCTTTTCAGTTGCTGAATCCGATACAACGGGAGATTCATGAACCGATCGAAAAGACTCGACCGAGTCGCTGCCTGCACACGCTGTAGGGTTCTGAAGTTTGTCCACCTGGCCCACAAGTGAATGAGCAATCGAACCCCCAACACCAACCCCGTAAACAACACGATCGCTACCAGCAAACCCATCTTGGGAAGCTGCAAGATGCTGGCCGGCATCCAGTGGGGCATTGGCCGGGGAGGGACAGTAAACACCAGGTCGATCGCCAGTTTGGTGCCGTAAGGAGGAATCAATGCGAGGATGGTGGTGATCGTCAGAGCCGCAAGGACGGAAGCGACCGGGAGATGAAACCCCTCCAGCAACCGCCAGAACTCCAGGAAGAGCGTCCGGAAAGGCCGCGTCTGACGCCCTTCCAGCTTCGACCTCTCCGAACTACGACGGCCGACCCTCGCCCGCTCCTCTAGCAGACGAGCGGTAGGTTCCTTCAATTCCTGAAGATACTCTTGAAACTCTTCACGACTCGGCTTTCTTCGCCCAATCATCGATGCTCCCGCGATTCGGCCACCCCTAAAGCGACAACATGGAACGAAAGTCAGCCATTCTCCGGTCCAGATCCTCTCGCTCGATCGACTGCATCCGCGAGAGACTGAAGTCCTCCACGTTATAACTGGCCACCAGGGTTCCGTAAGCCAGCGCACGACGAAGTGTCTCCGCATCGGTCCTGTCGGCCGATGCGATGTAACCCATCATACCCCCGGCAAAGCTGTCGCCGGCACCGGTCGGATCGACGATGTGAGCAGTCGGGTAGGCTGGCAGCGCCTGCACCCCGTCGGGCCCAAAAAAGATCGCTCCATGCTCTCCCTTCTTGACGATCACCAAACGAGGCCCCATCGATTGAATCGCCTTGCCGGCAGCAATCACATTGCTCTGCTCGGTCAGCAGCTTCGCTTCGCTGTCGTTCAGAACCAGCCCGTCGACTCGCTTGAGCAACGCCATCAAGTCGGGGTGGGCAGTCTGAATCCACAAGTCCATCGTGTCGGCAACCACCAGCTTAGGACGACGTACCTGGTCCAGCACCTTCATCTGAACCGAGGGAGCTGCGTTGGCGAGAAACACATAGGGTGAATCACGGAAGGACTCTGGGACCTTCGGGTCGAAGGAACCGAAGACATTCAAATCGATCTCCAGCGTCTCCCGGTCGTTCATATTGGGAAGATAACGCCCTTTCCAATAGAACGTTTTTCCTCCAGGGATGACCTGCAGTCCTGCCGTGTCGACACCTCGCGTCTGAAGCATCTGGGTATGGTTGTCAGGCCAATCTTCACCAACCACCCCGACCAGACGAACCGGGGTGAAATAACTGGCGGCGTAGGAAAAATAGACCGCGGATCCCCCTAGAACACGCTCCCGATGCTCTGTCGGGGTCTGGATCGAATCGAACGCCACAGAACCGACCACCAATAACGACATCCAGATCCCCTTTTTCCTTTGAAAATTGAGAAGTTCTTCGGAAATGAAGTCCCCATTCCATCCGCTTGGTCAGCTTTTCGCAAGGCCTAACCTCCTTCGGCCTTAGGGGTAAAACCCCCTGCGGAAGCCCCCTGCTGTCTCCCCCCTCGGGGGACCGACTCGGCTTTCCACGAAGGGTATCTCCCTGATACGATCGTTCGAGCCGAGGCGGGTTGCAAGTGCCAAAAGGCCCCTAAGGCCATTTCCGCTCCCAACCCAGCGTGATCCGTCAGGTACAGCCTGCCGTTGGTCCCTCCCCAGTTCGCCTCCTGACATGGCCGTAGAACGTTCCACCTGAGTCGACAGCCGATGCATTGCCCAGTCCAACTTCTCCCAAAAGAGTCTGCCGCTGTGGGAACCAGTTACCGACCTACTTGGTATTTGCGAAACGGCCATCTGCAGACGATGCTGGTGCCCTACACGCTGAAGCCCGAAAGCCGCTTTGCCGTATCCGCACACCAGGTCCCCTTCGGAGAGAACAGCGCCACCTGCCTCTACGAATCGCATGTCCGATCAGCCCCCAAGTCCGACCAAGCCATCCTGCTTCTCCACGGACTGGCCGGCAGTCATGCCAGCCCTTATCTGGTCCGAATCGCCGACCACCTGACGGCCCTTGGCCACCGCGTCCTGCGGATGGATCTTCCGGGCTGCGGCCCCTCCATGACGCTCAGCGACCTCCCAGCCCACGCCGGCTGCAGCGAGATCATCCGGCGTGTGATGATGTGGTCCAGCCAGCATCTGGGGATCGCTCGCTGGCGCGTCGCCGGATTTTCCCTCGGGGGAAACATCCTGCTGAAGATGCTGGCCGAAAATGGACAAGAAGAATGGTCGAATGCCATCGAACGCGCGGTGGTGGTCGCGCCGCCGATCGATCTGGCGCGGTGCTGCGATTCGATCGAATCCCGCCGAAACTGGCTCTACAACCGTTTCTTTGTCCGGATGCTCCGCAATGCCGCTCGGCAACGCGCCTCCCTCTGGCCCCGCTGGCAGGAACGCTTCCGGTTGCTCTATAAACCGATTCGATCGATTCGCGATTTCGACGACCAGTTCACCGCTCCGCTGATCGGTTTTCACGACGCCGCCGAATACTACGACCAATGCTCCAGCGCCCGCCTGCTGGATCGCATCACCGTTCCCACCGAAATCCTGGTCGACCGCAGCGATCCGATCGTTCCGGTGGCGATCTACGAGAATGCTCCCTGGTCCCCTTCCTGCCAGCTGACCGTCACCAAGCACGGTGGCCACCTGGGCTACCTGAATCACTCGCGGTCCGAGGGACTGGGATGCTGGATGGATCACTGGGTCGCAGATCACCTGCTGGACTAACCGATACTCGGTCACTGGCCAGTGGAACTTCCTCCCGCGGAACGCTCGATCAGACGCATGCATAGTTCCTGCACCTGGCGAGGGTCGGCATTGGGATTGGCTTTGCGAGCCTGCCCGACCAGGCTACCTAAAGCTTTGGCATTCCCCTGCCTGACCTTGGCGACAACCTCCGGGTTCTCCGCCAGCAACTGCCGGCAAAGCGACTCCAGTGTATCCTCATCGACCGCTTCCAACCCCAACTGACCAATCGCCTCGTCGACCGACAGTGTGGGCGATTTCTGCAGCAGCTGAAAAATCTCCTTGCCTCGCGTCGTATCGATCTTTCCGGACTCGATCGCCCCAAGAAGCATCGCCAATCGCGACGCTTCGACTGGAAACTGGTCGATCGTCACCCGTTGCTCCTTCAGATACCGAAGTACATCCTGCTGCATCCATGCGCTGGCGCGACGCGCAGGTGCCCCCAGCTGCACCATCCGATCAAAATAGTCGCAGACACCACGCCCCTGCGCCACGATCACCTGCGCGTCGTAGGGTTTGATTCCCAGTTCCCCGACATACCTGCGCCGCTTCCCCTCCGGCGACTCGCCAATCTCCCGTCGCTGACTTTCAATCACCTCGGATGTCAAACGGACCGGCATCAAGTCGGGACAGGGGAAATAACGATAATCTGCCGCCTCCTCTTTTTCTCGCTGTAGCGTGGTCACCCCGGCATCGTCGTCCCAGCCCCGCGTCTGCTTGGGTACCTCTCCCAATACCCGTCCATCTTGCTGCCACTGATGCCACTGGCGCTGCGCTTCATAGGTGATCGCCCGCTCGACCGCGCGAAAGCTGTTGAGATTCTTGATCTCGGTGATCGGTGTGGCAATAACTCCCTGCTGAACCTCCAGGTGCAGGTTCACATTGGCATCGGCTCGAAGACTTCCCTCTTGCATGTTGCAGTCGGAGGCATCCAAAAACGTCAACAGAAGTCGCAACTCTTCGAGGAACTCCTTGGCCTGCTGAGCCGACCGCAAATCGGGCTGCGTCACGATCTCCAGAAGTGGAGTCCCCGCGCGGTTCAGATCGATTCGAGTATCCCCCGTACCCGTTCTTTCGTCATGCAGACTCTTCCCAGCATCCTCCTCCAGGTGCGCCCGCACCAGGCGGACCGTGAAGGGAGCGGACGCATCCCCTTCGGACCATCCACCCACTGTCAATTCGCCACCCTGACAAATCGGTTGGTCGAACTGACTGGTCTGATACCCTTTGGGTAGGTCGGGATAAAAGTAGTTTTTTCGGTCCCAATGCGTCTGATCCGGAATCCGGCTCCCCAAAGCCAACCCTGTCCGGATCGCCAGGCGAATCGCCTCCTGATTGATCACTGGCAAAGCACCTGGCAGCCCAAGACAGACCGGGCAGACCTGCGAATTGGGCGGCGCGCCGAATTGTGTCGAACAGCCACAGAAGAGCTTGGTCTGTGTCTTCAACTGCACATGGACTTCCAGTCCCACCACCATCTGGTAGTTCATCCCCGTCTACTCCCTCTCCCCAACCGACCGTGTTCGTCAGGTTTCGCCTGTTGGATCGTAATCGAACTCAGGATCGACCAGCCTGGATCCACTGAGGAAGCCTCCATACGGCCCCTTCTCCCTGCTCCAGCCAGTGCCCGGCCCGCAGCAACTCCCGCTCGGCCCAACGCCTCGACTGCAACTGAACTCCTATCGGAAGCCCTCCATCCGATGGTTCCATCGGGATCGAGAGGGCAGGGATCCCCGCCAGATTGGCACCTACCGTGAATAGATCCTGCAAATACATCTCTACCGGATTTTCGACTTTTTCCCCGAGTCGAAAGGCGGAGGTGGGAGCCGTCGGCCCCAACAGTAAATCGACCTTCTCAAAGGCCTTACGGTAGTCGTCCGCCAAAAGCTGCCGCACCTGCAACGCCTTGCGATAGTAGGCATCGGCGTACCCCGTGCTAAGAGCATAGGTCCCCAAAAGGATCCGCCGCTGCACCTCTCTGCCGAACCCCTCGGATCTGGACCGGCAATACATCGACTCCAGGTCGCCACTGGCCGCATCCGAGCGGAAACCAAAGTGAGCGCCATCGTATCGAGCCAGATTGCTGCAGGCTTCACTGGTCGCTATCAGATAATACACCGGGATGGCATAGCGAGCGTGCGGCAGGTCGATCTCCTCGACCACAACTCCCTCCCCCCGAAAAAAGTCCACCGCTCGCTCCACCGCATCCCGCACCCTGCTGTCCACACCTTGACTTGAGATCGTCTCCCGCAGCACTCCCACCCGCACCGCGCGATCCGGCCTCTCCAGTGCATCGCCCAACTCAAAACGACTCTCGGGGTCGCTGGTGGCATCTCGAGGATCATGCCCCGAAATCACCTCCAGCAACCGAGCCGATTGCTCAACTTGATTGCTGATCGGCCCCACCTGGTCGAGACTACTGGCAAACGCTACCAGCCCGTAGCGGCTGACGCGGCCATAGCTTGGCTTGAGCCCCACCAGACCGCAGTAGGAGGCAGGTTGCCGAATCGACCCACCCGTGTCGCTCCCGAGCGCCACTGGGACCAGACCTGCCGCCACCGCCGCGGCCGATCCGCCACTGCTGCCACCGGCCGTCCGCTCCAGGTCCCAAGGGTTCCGCGTCGGCCCATGGCAACTGGTCTCAGTCGATCCCCCCATCGCAAATTCATCGAGATTCGTTTTGCCCAACAGGACAACGCCCGCTGCGCGCAGCTTGGCGACCGCCGTCGCTTCATACGGGGACCGATAATTCGATAGCATCCTCGACCCGCAGGTGGTCGGCAGTCTCAGGGTGCACAGGTTGTCCTTGACCGCAATCGGTACCCCATCCCAATACCCAAGCGATTGCCCTGAAGACCTTCGTCGGTCACTTGCACGAGCCGCCTCCAGGGCCCCCGCCGCGTCGACCGCGACCATCGCCCCCAGAGTCTTGTCGACGGCCTCGATCCTATCCAAACAAAAGGTGGTCCACTCTTCACTCGACACTACCCGGCGATGCAACAGGTCGATCGTTGGTTCAGTCATCGGCTCCCCACATCCATTCCTGCCTATCGATTACGATCCAGCCCGCGAGCCTTTAGTCGCCCCCCAGTACCGGAGGCACTCGAAAACACTCGCCATCCCCCCGCGGCGCATTGCTCAGCGCCTCCTCAGGACTCAACGATCCACCCACCCGATCCTCCCGCAACCACTCCAGAGCGACCGCTTGATGAGCCAGTTCACCCAGGCCTTCCGAGGAGAGCTCTCCCAACTGGTCGACCATCTCCAGAATCGCTCGGAACTGCCCCTCCAACTCCTGCAACTCACTTTCCCCCAAACGAAGCTTTGCAAGGGAGGCAATTTTGCCGATTTCTTTCGCGTCGATTGGCATAGCTGACTCCTGGAGGTTGCGAGCGATCGTAGAATCGATCCTTGAGCCAATGCCGATCTCTGGGTGGACGTACACGCGTCCACCGCTCCTGGGACCATCGCTTCCCATGCGATCGAACCAACAAAAAAAAGCGACCCGATTGGTCGGATCGCCTTGCGTTTTCAAATAATCGCCGAAGATATCGCCAGCTGAAAGGGTAGCAGCGATTCGCTCATTCCACCCAGGACGCCAAGTGCTGCGGCACTGGGTAGACCGATCGCTTACTTCGCTTCGGTAATTGCAAATGGCTTCTGACGAACTGCCTTCCGAACACGTCCACTGCGAATGCACTGAACGCAGACGCGAATCGTCTTCGTTTCTCCACTAGGCAACGCGGCCTTAATCGTCTGAAGATTGGGCTGGAATCGACGACGGGTGATCCCGGTGATCTTGGTACCCACCCCACCCAGGTATTTCGCCTTCCCTCGGGTCTCCACCGCATTGCCAACACCAGCCGACTTGTTGCAAACCGAACAGACTTTCGACATCGCTGACCCCTAACGCGATTGGATCCAGAGACCACCTGGGCAAGCACCCTCAGGCCATCCCAAAAGCTTCTCGCCAAGAATGACTTCGACCATCCACCCAGCTCATCGTTCGGCCAAGCCGCCCTTTGGCTCGGAAGAAAAATTTCCAGACCCGTAAGGATAATCTTTTCCGCGGATGGATCAACGGCAAAACCAAAAGGGAGTACCGCTATTTCTGGGGGAATCCCTGCTTGGCTAGCTGATCCAACTCCTCCAGACGCAGCCGGATCGAGACAATAAATGGTGGCTCCCCCTCCACCCAGTGTCCGTAGGTGGTGGTGACAATCGTCCCATCCGGAAGTACTTCGACCCCCGGGTAGGCGCAGTCGGCTCCTTTCTGATTGTCCATCAGTCGAACGCGGTACTGCCCCTGACGGCCACCGACAAGGTCGTCCCAGGTACCAACCCAAGCCACCCAGTCACCTTTGGTGGAGGACTGGCGCGTGGTATCGCGAAAGGAAATGAACAGCCTTCCATCGGGTCCATAGACTGCGACGTGACGATCGCCGGTCAGAGCTGCAGGAAGTTCCCTGGGAGCCGACCAAGTGACCCCTTCGTCAGTCGACTCGATCAGGAAGGAATTGCGCCGCCGCGCATTCTCGCGTAGCAGCACTGCCCACCTTTTGCGATCGGGGGAAACCACCAGCCCCGGCTCACAAAGATGCACCTGCTGGCTCCGAAAGATCCCCCTCGGCTGACTCCATCGCAACCCGCCATCGGTCGACTCGGACTGATACAACGTGAAGGTGGGTGGACGGGTGGGAGTAGATCCTTGGTGGATGAAACGCCCGTCGTCGTGAAACAGAGCGATGTAATGCCCGGGTTCCTTGCGGGCCTGAAGGGACGCCATGACGACGATGCCACCCCAGGCCCCTGCCGGTTCCAGCGGACTCCACGTCTTCCCGTCATCCTCACTGTGACTGATCCGTGCCGGATAGAGCCCTGACCACAGTAGGAGTCTCTTTTTGCCTTCAGCATCGACCACACGATGAATCGTGGGGGTCTCCTGACTGGTCGCCCAGTTTTCTGGAACCGGCAGCGGCTCCCCCCAACTCTTCCCGCCATCCTCGCTCCGCTTCAAACGAATCTTTCCCTTTCCATGCCCCTCCGGATAGACGCAAAGTATCGTCTTGCCATCTTCCAGCAGTACTGTAGTAGGATGCCCCAAATACTGCCCCGCCAGCCGATCGACGATCACCTGACGGTCCTTCTGCCCGCTCAAGTCGATCAATGGGATGGAATAGTCGCCCGGCATGGGCTGGCCTTCCGCCAGCGCCTCGGGGATCTCTTGAGGGCTCCCCCAGGTCACTTTGGCGATGGGCTGTCCGATCAGAAGGGCTACCCATCCGATGCGCACCACTCCGCTAGCCCAGGAGATCAGCCATTCCTTGAGTATCATCAAATCCATATTGCAACTCCAAGAAAGGGGATTGGAACCGAGCCGCAGGTGATCACAACCAAGGGAGAAGGGAAGGGAAGGGAAGGGAGGAGCTTGCGGGGGATCGTGGCGGCTCTTGCTTACCAGTCGCAGAGGGAGTCGACGTAGTCGCACGAACCATCGCGCACCCAGCCATCCAGTTGCGCGGGGTCTTTCAATTGCTGGCCTCGCCGCATATCGACCTCCAGAAAGTGGCAGTCCAGGTCGGGCAGCATGGTCATGTCCCCCCACAGTTTCTCAAACTGCAGGACTGGAAAGATATCTTCCTGTCCTTTGCCCCACCGGCGTTTGACATCCTTGAGCGTCACATAGGTCGGCATTCTTTGTGCGGTATTTCGCACCGCCTGGTCGACTCGAGCCGCATCGCACAAAGCCGATCGGTCCAACTCGAAAAGACGCAGCAGTTTGTCGATGTCGATCCAGGTGGTCATCGAATTGTAATAGCTCAGTTCGAATTCCAAACGCTCGTCCGGCATCGCCAACCCTTCCAGTAGTCGCAGTCGTCCATGGACTCGGGCAAGCCCCCCACCGCGATCTTCCAGCCTGCGCGGGATCACTTCAAACGTCAGACATGCCTCCGACTCCAGGTGCTCTCCCAGCAACTCCGGATCGACGCTGGCTCCCAGGGTATCGATGTTGTGAAGCAGCAAGGTAGTCAGTTGAGGCCGATCCTTCAGAAGCTGGGCCAACGTGCCGTTGCGGAGCATATTGGGGATCTCGTACCAGTGACCGACTGGATGCATGCACTGAAAGGGGAGGTTGTCGGTGTAATCCGATCCTTCGCCTGCCAGCCTGGCCCACTGACAAAGTGACTCTCGAGCGCTCTCCAGCACCTTCTGCTTCTGTTCATCCAGCAATTGCTGAGGAAGTTCGTTCCAGTAGAAACGCAAATCCCGCTCGGTGGGCACCATCCGCAGGCCGACCGCTCTGCCTGGCGAGAGCAGGACAGGCCCGGGGTAGCCATGATTTCCGGAGGCGGCCATCGCGGCAGCGATTGGCTGGTGGGTCAGGTATCCGGTGGTGATCAGGTGAGGTATCGGGTTGGCGAATTGCCGAGCGGTTCGTCGGGACTTGGCCAGATGGACTTCCAGGAAGGTTCGATGGCGACCAGCGATTCGGCAGAAGGGATGCAGTCCCTTGACCACCCCTGCGCCCCCCGTCCATCGGCTGCCGACCCCAGCGGCCAGCGTCACCACAGCAATCCTCCCTGAGCGGATGGCTGCCGCCCCCAACGCCTCCTGCTCATGACGCCTCTGCGTCGGCATCTGCCGCCGGTCAGGGAGTTGGACATTATCGATCGGCGTCCCCTGAGGCATTCGGTTCTGGGCGATGCCGATCCGACCGGCCAAGAGAGCCGTGCGAATCTGTTCGTGCTGCTGACGATCAAATCCGTGCAACCGCAGAAGAT
>JBIINB010000024.1:0-44539 GCA_044337705.1 Pirellulaceae bacterium
ACGTCTTCCAGAAGATCCTTTTCGAAGACGGCAAAGGCAGGAGCGGCCGCCATCACGTTCCCTTCGGCCCGGTCGTTCTTCTGAGCCCGCCCGTTGGGCATGACCACAATCATCGGAACGGCTTTACCCTGAGCGATCAAATTGTCGAGAAGAATGTCCGGAGCGGCGAAACGCTGCCATTCCGTTTCATCCCCTCCGATCCCATGCAGCAGATAGAGTACCGGATACCGTTTCTCAGACGAGTACCCCGGAGGTGTGTAGACATTCATCTTCCTTGTGGCACCGACCGTTTTAGATTCGTACTGGATCATCTCCAGTTTCCCGTGCTCGATCCCTTCCTGCCTTTCAACAATGCTGGCCGGCGGATCATCGAAGACCTGTCGGTCTTCAGGCCCCAGTTCAATCGGACCACCAAATCCCCGAGGAGCCTGTCGATTTGCCTGAGGTGGCGCGGTCGCCGCATCTCCCTGAGCCCGCAGATCGACGGAATGCAGGGAACAGCAGGCCACGCAGAAGAAGGCAATTAGATTTCTCATCGAACGCACCTCGAGTCGGAAAAGAGGTCCAGGAGAAGGATCCAGCAGGCCTATTTATTCTAAAGAAAATAGTATCTCAACACAACCAAATCGTGCGTATACGCACGATTTGAAGCGGCTATCCGAGGCCCGCCACTGACGACTACAATAGGATTGCTTTTGCTGTGCTTGGGAACTTGATTACCAAAATCCCGGAACGGTGCTTTGATGGGAGAATCCATTTCGGAAGAGCGGGGACTGCCGTTAGCGCTGCGAGCGGCGTATATGGCGCTGCATCGGAGTAGCGAAGCGGCGTTTGCAGAGCATGGCGTCACGGCCGATCAGTTTGTTCTGATGCTCGCACTCCAGGAAGGTCGGTCGCTGACGCAGCGGGAGTTGGCTGAGCGGATCTGGTCGGATTCGAGCACGGTTCGGGCGATGCTGGTGCTGCTGGAGAGAAATGGCTACGTCAAGCGGGCAAGCCATCCGGACGATTCCAGAGCCAAGACAGTGGAGCTTACGGCAGAGGGCAAGCGGAAACTTCGGAAGCTATGGAAAGCCGGACAGGCAATTCGCGACCGGATGTACGCGAGCCTTTCGACCAAGGAGTGCGAACGATTGATCGAATCGCTTCGACGATTGGCAGACTCGCTCGACCGTGATCGCCGCGACTCGCCCTAGAACCGATGCGAAGACGTCCAAACCCTAATCCGCAGCTAAAGCAAGGGCCGGATCGGGGTCAGGCACTCGGCGCGAATGACGCCAGAAAGACCCAAATACAAGACTGACCGCGAAACGGTCAGCGACCCTGGGGGACGACCTACAGAGCCGCCCCGCCTGAATCCAGCGGTCCGAAAAAGGGGGTGGCGCGGAAAATGCCCCTCAACCTCGCTAAAATGATGCAAATCAGCAGATAAATGGGGTTCAATTCTCTGGCCCATCGAACACGCTGAGTTCGATGAGTTCTTCGTCGGTAGTCGTCTTTGTCGTTTTTGGAACCTCCGATCCATGGGTTTCCTGGTTGCGTGGAAAATTTCCAAGCCGGCCATCGCGTGGCTGATTCGATGCAGCTCGCTGCTGGCAATCATCTTTGCACTGTTTGCCGCCAAGCAAATCGTCTACCCGCGAGCAGTTCAGTGGATCAAGTCGGCAGAAAAGGAGCTGGTCCAGCTCGATGATCTGAAGTCCGCCCGCGTCAGACTGACTGAGCAAATCAGCCAGCTCAGCGAGTCGATTTCAGCGCTTACAGACAACCAGAAATCGCTCGCCGAAAAAGAAACCGAACTTCGCGCGGCGATCGATCAAAAAGTCAATGCAGCTGTCGAGGCCGCCAACTCCGTCTATCTAAAGAAAAAAGCTGCGCTCGAAGCGAAGTTAGCCGAGATGGACCAGCAGAAGCCGAGCTGGATTTTTTCGAGCGAACCGATCACACGGAGGATCAAGCACGATGCAATGCGGAAAGCAATTCAGTCCCAACTGGATGCACTGAAAGTCGGTAAGACAGCTCTCTCGGGTTCCGACACTCTCTATCAGCAACTGGATACCACCATCGCCGAGAAGCTAGCGATGCAAGAAGAGCTGATCGCTCTGAAGAATCAGCTTAGGCAACTCGGCTACCAGCTCGATGACATAGTCCAGTCGGTACAGAGAATGGAGTCTTCCGTCTTTGCCGAGCTTCGTACTGCTTGGAAGGGGTTCAAGCCCTGGATTTTCTATTTGCTGATCCCCATCCTCTTGGGCAATGCCGTCTACTCCTCCGTCATGTTCTGGGGGATCGCCCCCATCGCCAGCAAGCAACGCCCGATCCAGTTCTCTCAGTCAGCGACTTCATCTTTGCGATGCCTGGAGGCGCAGAAGACGTACGATGTGCATCTGCTGGAAGGGGAAACCCTTTGGGCACGCATGGCATGGCTCAGCCAGCACAGTGGGGCCCGCAAGCAGACCAGCCCATGGTGGCAGTGGAATTCGCTCGGTATCTCTCTTGCGTCGGGCATGGTCCCATGTACGAAGGTCACCAACCCTACCGACCAGCCGGTGCGCACCGCGCTAACCAGCACCCAGGCCGAAATCGAGATCGCGGAAATTGCCCTGGATCCAGACACCCAGATCGTCCTCCATCCAAGGCACATCATCGCCATTCGAGGCCCGATTACCGCAAAAGCCAAGTGGCGGCTGTTCCACCTACATGCATGGATGACCGGGCAGATTCGCTACCTGATCTTTCAAGGCCCAGGCAGCATCTACGTGGCAGCACCGCGCGGCGTCGACAGCTTCCGAGTCGAGTCCCCCAATCGCCAAAGGATCAGCCAGTCTCTGGTAGTTGGATTCGATACCAAGTTGAGCTACTCGGTGGACCGCACGGAGACATTCTGGCCATATTACCAGGGTGTTTCTTCCTTGTTCGACGATTGCTTTGTCGGGGAGGGTACAGTTCTTCGCCAGCATGCATTCGAGACAGGAAGAAGGTCGTACTTCGAACGAACCTTTGGCTTCCTTTTCTCCGCACTGGGGAAACTTCTGGGGTTTTAATCCCCTGGATGCGAAGGGCCCCCCGTCCATCCATACCTTTCACTTGACGGGGATCGGCTTGCAGTGGCTGGATGTGACGATGTGCGAGCCGCCGGATCCGTCGGGGATCATCGTCACCGTGTAGTAGCACGGTCCTGCCCCATCTCGCTCAACCGTCCAACGCTCCACCCAATTGCGTGCAGCACCTGGCGGAATCAGCAACTCGATGTCGACCACCCGACTGTTCGATGCGTAGGGAAAATTGACACGTTCCAGCATTCGGATCCCCTCGCTTCCGTTGGAAATCGACTCAATGAGCTGATCGTCGCACATCGATCTGGCTCGCGCCTTGGGGTCGATCTCCAGCGGTGGCAAAGTCACAGCCGCTACCTCGTCATCGCTGACAAACCCGTCTTTATCCTTATCCGCATCGCGACACGAATCGACCCACTCAAGCATGGCATTCCTGAAACGGCGACGGTTCGCCTTGTTCACATCCTCCCACTTCTCCTTCGGCGCAAATCGTATCTCCGATCGTTCGAACGCATCATTGCCATACAGGGCAATCCATCGCTCATCATATCGGCGAGGATGGCTCTGATCCCAGGCCAGGGCATAATCGATCGCTGCCATCAAAGTCCGATACCGCCTGAACTCAGTTCCCAAATTGGCTCCGACCTGATAATTCAGAACGGCGATCGCCTGTACCACCGTTTCATCCTTGCATTTGAAGATGTCGTTGAGGGCTCTCACCCGACCGATCAACAGCCAACGTACGGCATCTTCTTTCTGCCCTGCTTCGTACATTTGGCTGGCGGCGACAAAAAAGACCGGTGGAGTCATCCGTTCTGGGTCTTCTTTAAAACGTGCGATCGCTTGCTCACGTACTGCAGGATCCGCAGACAGAAGTTGCTCCAAAACCTGATTGGCATCCGCCACATCGATTTCTGCAAACTCACCCTTGGGATCGACGACGACACTCTTGGGTGCATTCCTGGCCTGATAGATCAACTGGACAAAATCACCACGCATGAACTTCGAGGGATGGTCGTACGTCTGCGCAATGATGTCTTCTTCCTGAGCGAAGCAGAAGCTGCATAGAAGAACCCAGGTAAGGAATCCCGGGACCAAAGACACAGGAGGAATCTCCCACCGCTTCATCGCGACCCCTTTCCGGATGCTCGAAGGAACTGTTTTCTAAATGATGATTGCGGGAGAAATGGCTCAGGTCTATCGGGGTTTACACCACGGAACCCAAGCCAACTTTAGCCTTCTCCGACGCCTTGCCGCTTTCGTTCTCGAAGGTCATGGAGCCGAGCTTTCCGCTTTGCCGAGAAAATTGAAAATCGTGCTAATATTTTCCTGGGACCTACGGCAATCCTTCTATGAGCGAAGAACTGGAATCCGATCGACGGGAACGAATGACCCGTCATTGGCTGGCGGCAGAACCTGCGATTCGTGCTTACATCGCAGGTGCCGTGCGACCATTGCCCGACCGGGAAGATCTTTTGCAGCAGGTAGCACTGACGGTGGCTCGTCGATTCGAGGAATATGACGAGCAGCGATCCTTCCTCGGATGGGCCCTTTGGATCGCCAAATCCCGAGTCATCGATTTCTACCGCAGCCATGGGCGGCAGCCACAATTGCTAAGCGAGGATCTTCTCGATCGTTTCGCCGAAACGCTGCTGTCGCGCCAAGCTGATTTCTCTGCCAAGCACGAGGCGCTCGAGCAATGCATGGAGCAATTACCGGACCGATCCCGTTCGCTGCTCCGCCTCAAATACCAAGATGGATTGAGGATCGAACATATCGCGAGCATTCTGCGATCGACGCCGGGGTCGGTGCGAGTCACACTCTTCCGAGTGCGTGAGGCGTTAGCCGAATGCATCGACCGTCGCTTGGCGGTAGGAGGCCGCGAATGATCCCCGAATCGACCAAGCAATCGATCGACCGATGGCTTGATGGAGACCTACCGATCGAGCAGATAGAATCCCTGAGGGAGTCATTGGGGAATGATCCGCAAACGATTTCATTTCTTTGCGATCGAGCTCTACTGCATCAGATGCTCTCCAGATCGGCCGCTTTCGAAGCACCAAGGCTTGCAGAACACTCGATTCCGGACTTCGCAAGCCTGTCTCCCGCCAGGACTCCTATCTCTTCGCCTGCTCGCACAAGGCACCGCTGGATCGTTCTGGCATCCGCTCTCGTTATTGGCTTCCTGACTATCTCAGTGCTGCTATTGCCACGTGTCGGAGCAAGCCCGGCTCGCTGGGTGGAGCGGACACTTGTCAGTCTTGAGACTTCGCTTGACCGTTGCTACTGGGTGGTTGTCGAAGCAGGAACCCCGCTGCGCAAACGCACTTCCAGGCGGAGCCCAGCTATGGCAGAGTCGACCCTGTGGGTGCATGGGGACCAGTTTGTTCAGTTCTTTGGTGATCCGGAAAATCAATTGATCTGGGGGCGCGATTCCGAGAGTTCCGTTTGGTTCACTCGGTCGGGAGGATCGGTAGCCATCTTCGCCAACGATGACGTTCCGGAGGTCCTCCAGGAAGCTTGCGACCTACGAACGCTTCACTTACCCAAGTTGCTCGAATCTCTCCTTCGGAATTACCAACTGCAATTCGGTCAAGGCGACTCGCAATCGATTCTCATCGTCGCAAATCCGAAAGCAGCTGCTACGGCCTCGAAATTTGGCCGCGTGGAGATGGAGATCGAAGCTCAATCGCTGATGGTGCAACGGATATCGCTGGAGCGACTCCACGAGAACCGTGTCGTGGCAACCGTCACCTTTTCGCTCAAGGAGACGCAGCCCCAAGACGTCAACCGATACGAACTGGAGACCTATCTGAAACCTGGTGCCGTCGTTTTCGATCGCCCTGCGCAACGAGGGCGGCGTGCCGAATTACTCAGGGATTTTCTACTTCGCCTCAGAGTCGCTCCGGAAAAAAGACAGGGAACTCCATAGAAGGAAATGGCAATGCTTTTTCGATGCTCGCTTCTTCTCTGCCTTGCTGAACTGGGACTGAACCTTGCTACTGTGTCAGCGCAAGACCGCCCGGTTCCGGGAGCGGAAGGAAGCCAGTCGATCCTCCAGCGGTTCGATACCAATGGGGACGGCAAGATCGATGACCAGGAACGTCGTGCTGCACGAAGCAAGATGCAGCAGATGCAGAATAGACCCGGAGCGAGAACGCCATCGGGAGAGACGCAGACGGTCAGCAACCGCCTGATCACGGAAATGGAATACCGATCGAGCGACGGGCAGATGATTCCCTGTGTTCTCTCGATCCCCATCGGAGAAGGTCCCTATCCGATTCTCGTTACGATCCATGGCAGACAAGGGAACCGCGACCTCGGGTACATCCGTTCGATGGCAGCTCCCAATAATCTCTCGCCGACCATCCATGCCTTCAACGACCAGTCATGGGCGATTCTTGCCATCAGCTATCGGTCGGGCAATGGCGCCCTGTTCGGCATGGAGCAGGAGGATGTCATCGCAGGGATTCGTTTTGCCAAATCGTTGCCTAAAATTGACCCCAACCGTGTCGGTGTCGTCGGCGGAAGCCATGGAGGCCACTTAGCCCTGGTGGCCGCAGAAAAGATGGGACGCGAATTCCTCTGCGTGGCGGTTGGCTCACCTTGGATGACCGACCCAATTGTCTACATGATGGGCGATCCTAACCAACCTCCTCTATCGAGGATTCCGGCGAAGACTCGCGAGGACTTGATGGCTAACGGGAAACGAATCCTGGGCGGCATGAGACGTGGCAGGCAGATGTCGGACCAGGAACTCTTGAAGTTCCTTCAAGAACATTCCATCGAAGCCAATTCGCAGAAGATTACCATTCCGACCCTCTTTATCACCAGTCGCGGAGATGACCAGGCACCGCATGTCCTGATAGAACCGATGATCGAGCGAATGAAGTCGGGAGGCCAGGATGTACGGGTCTACACGGCAGAGAAGAGTCCACATGGTTTCTACTGGGCGCGAACTGTGAGTGCCGCCCGCGATTTGCGGGGTGCGAAGACGCCTCAGGAGGAACAGGAGGAACAAACCGCACGTAGCACCATCATCGGTTTTTTCCAGCAGCAGTTCGCGCGCGAAGATGCCAGAACCGATCCATCACCTCAGGTTCCCAAATCCTCGGCCGAGGACAAAACTCAGTCCGACCCAGCAAACGACGGGATAGTGGGCAAGAAAGACTCAGCCTCGCGAAATGTTTCTCCGCAAGACGCCAGGGGTATAAGAGACAGCGTGCGGGGGGCCGGGATGCCTCGTGGTGGCCCGAGGGGGGAGGAAAAGGGAGTGGTCGACTTCAAGTCGCTGGCCGATCCTTCAGGAAAAATATCGAAGGAAGCATTCCAGCGTCAGTTCTCGGAAGCGATCCCACTGGCCAGTCGCGCTGAAATCATCGACCGACTGTTCAGCCGCTTGGACGCTGATGGCGACGGATCGCTGAATGAAACCGAATTCGAAGCGTACAACAGCATGCGCCGCCAGATGGGGCAGGGGGGAAATCGTGGTGGCATGCGAGGAGGAAGAGGCGGTGGCGAAGGTCGTGCAGGAAGAGGTCGTCGCGTACCTCCCTCCCAAAATCCGAATGCCCCAGCCAAGGAGCCACCCAAGGATGACGTCCCGCTTGCTTCCATCAACAAAACCGCCCCCGTACGAACGGCCAACGGCCAACTGGTGGGAGAACAGAAGGGAGACATTCGCATCTTTCGCGGTGTCCCCTACGCAGCCGCTCCCGTTGAGGACAATCGCTGGCGCATTGCCGGACCTCCCGACGACTGGGCAGGAATTCGTGACGCGATCCGATTTGGTGCACCATCACTGCAGGGAGAAACCTTTCTAGCACGCAGTCTGCAGAGCGAGGACTGTCTGTTCCTCAATATATGGACACCCTCCGAAGCCGATGAGACTTCCAAATTGCCGGTCCTCCTCTGGATCCATGGCGGCGCCTTCATCCAAGGATCAGGAGCTCAGCCTCGATACGACGGCAGCGAATTGGCGCGCCGGGGCGCAGTGGTGATCACGATCAACTATCGCCTCGGTCCCATGGGCCTGTTCGCTCATCCCACACTGACTGCCGAAGCGAAGCCAGATGCGCCGCTGGGCAACTATTGCCTTCTGGACATGATGACCGCCCTTCGCTGGACCCAGAAGAATATCGCCGCGTTTGGAGGCGACCCGATGAATGTAACGATCTCCGGATCCTCCGCAGGAGGCACCAGTTGCCTCTTTCTGATGGGGATTCCCGAAGCGAAGGGTCTTTTTCACAAGGCGATCATTCACAGCAGCGGAGGCATTCGGAACATCCAGACGCTCGCCCAGGCCGAAGCCGCTGGCATGCGGTTGGCGGAGCATCTTGGGTTACGAAAGGACGCTTCAGCGACCGATCTTCGTCGCGCAGCCGCAGCAGACCTCGCCGTGGGAGTCGGAATTTTGCGCCAGTTGGAGTTGCCGGTGAAGCCGATCATCGATGGACGACTGGTGACTGGTAGTCCCTCTGAAGTGTTTGCGCAGGGCAGCCAACTTCGCATCCCTGTCATGATTGGAGGCGCCAACGGGGAATCGGGAGCCCGGAAATTGAGTGATGAGGTTTCCACCGGAGGTGCTTTTGGATTCCAGCGCGAGCTTGCTGAGAAGATGCATCGGGCAGGCCAGCCCGTGTGGATGTTTCAACTCACCTTTGTACCTCCGCAGGCTCGCAACAGCCGTTCGGCTGCTCAGCATGGAGAGAGTGTCGCGTACGCATTCGGAACGATCGGTCCGTCGGGTGCTTCCCGGTATGGCTTTCACGATCCGAAGGGAGCGGAAAATGCGATGAGATCCCGTCGGGTTGGCGGCGCCGGGAATCCGGGGGGCGGAAGCGGCCGTGAAGACGACTCCCAGCCGGTTGAAGAATCAGAACAAGGACGCAAGATCAGCGCCGCGATGATCGACTATTGGCTGGCGTTCATGAAGGAGGGGACCCCGCGCGTCGAGCATTTGCCGCAATGGCCAAACTACTCGCCAGAAAGTCCAGAGACTATGGTCTTTGGAAATGAAGGGATCTCGGTCCGCTAGATCTGTCCGAAACAATCCCCCACACCTTCATGATTGCCCGGGATGGAATTGCAGCAACGCACCTAGCGGCCGCAGACCGTAATCCTTTTTTGCCCCTTGCAGTCCTATTCAGTACGATCGACGCGAGATATCGAGCCATTCCGCTATTGCCTACAGCTCAATTACAAGCCACCGAAAAGGATCGCAGTTTCGCGGCAGACCGCCCCATCCAGGCTTGACGGCAGTTACCCGTGCACGGCAACCCCCGGCGTAAAAGGACAGGAAGGATGTCGGTATTTTTGGATGGCAGATAGGAGAGATCTGATGACAAAAGATCAGCTATTGAGGAACAAGATGTCGCCGAGGAAGCCTCTTCGAATCGCAATCTCCCGCTGCCTTGTGCCGCTCATGGTAGTAATGATACCAGCGGTAGGTGGTGGTCGCGTGGATGCTCAGCAACGCACCCATGTCCGTCAAGGACCCGAATTGCGGTCTCCCGGCGAGCATGGGGTAGGGCGTTACGTTACCAATTTCGAATTCCTGCTGCTGGATGGTTCCAGTGGTCACCTTTACGAGGACTCCAGCAACGAGATTACCGTCATCGCATTCACCAGCACGAGTTGCCCCATCAGCAGGAAGTACTTGCCTACACTTGTAGATCTCCATCGCGACTTCACTTCGCGCGGTGTCCGGTTTGTTCTGGTCAATTGCGTGGCAACTGACAGACAGGAGGAGTTAGAGGCGGCAGCGGGACTTTTCCCCGGAGGGATTGCATATACCTTCGATCAGGATTCAAAACTTGCGAATCATCTTGGCGCAACCAGCACCACGGATGTTGTGGTGCTCGATCGATCGCACACGATCGTCTACCATGGAGCGATCGACGACCAGTACGGTTTCGGTTACTCCATCGACTCCCCTCGCACCCGATATCTGCGTGATGCATTGGAAGCAACACTGATGCAGCGCCCCGTTCTCATCGCTGCCACGGCAGCTCCCGGTTGCTTGCTTGAAACCCGATCGGCCGCTGTGACTATCTCGGATATCACATACCACAATCATGTAGCCCGTCTTCTTCAGCGACACTGCATCGAATGCCATCGTGAGGGAGGAGTGGGGCCATTCTCACTTGCTTCGTATGAAGATGCTGTAGCACACGCCCCGATGATTCGGGAAGTGATTGATAGTAGCACCATGCCACCTTGGTTCGCAGCGCCGGAGGAGGACCATTCGGTATCGCCTTGGATCAACAATCGATCCCTTTCTTACTCGGAAAAGCAGACTTTGCTGGCGTGGCTGGACAACAGAATGCCCGCTGGCGATCCCACGCAATCGCCAACACCTCGGACGTTCGCCGATGGTTGGCTGATCGGCAAGCCCGATGCCGTTTTCGAGTTTTCCGAACCAGTGAAAGTTAAGGCTACAGGGACGATGCCCTATCAAAACGTCCTGGTGGATACCGACCTAGAGCATGATCACTGGGTACAGGCGATCGAGGTTCGCCCCGGAAATCCGGAGGTGGTCCACCATGTCCTCGTCTTTGTCCAAGAGTCCGGCCAAACGGAAAGCACCCGCGAGAATGGGGCCGACGAACGGGGCGGATACTGGGGTATTTATGTACCGGGAAACAGTACTCTTGTGTATCCCGATGGCTACTCAAAACGGATACCCAAAGGATCTCAGCTGCGGTTTCAAATGCACTACACTCCCAACGGAACCGCCACCGAAGATCGAACGCGGATCGGTCTGGTATATGCAAAAAGGGAACCCAAATACGAGGTTCGAGTCGCAGGAATCGCCAACCCAAGACTCCGGATTCCGCCGGGAGCCGACAACCATCCTGTAATTGGAAGTATCAGGAACATACCGATAGATGTGCAGATCCTGGCATTCCTTCCGCACATGCACCTTCGTGGAAAGGCCGCCCGTTATGAACTCATTACGAATGGCAAAGCGCAGACGCTACTGGACATCCCCCGCTACGATTTCAATTGGCAGTTACTCTATCGGTACGCCAAGCCGCTGACCGTCCGGGCAGGTGACACTCTACAATTCACCGCGTGGTACGACAACAGCAACGGTAACCCAGCCAATCCGGACCCTTCCAGAGAAGTCCGCTGGGGCCCCCAGACCGACGACGAGATGCATTTGGGATATGTCGAGTATGTTGTTCCTGGTGCCAAGCCAGGGGATCCCAGCCCGCTGTCGCCTCGCAATCGGCTTCGCAGTGCCTTTCGAAATTTCTTTGGTGATCCCAGTTCGGAGCAGAACGCCCGGGGTCCTTCTCTCTTTCGACAACTGGATGCAGATGGTGATGGAGCCGTGACTCGGGACGAAGTGAAGGCAAAGTATCCGGATAACGCTTTCGCATCGACGACACTCTTCGATCGACTAGACTCCGACAAAGATGGTCGTTTGAGCCGACAGGAGCTACAGAAGCTGCCTGAGAGACTTCGATCGCCCCAGCCCTGAGCCGCGATTCGGTAGGATAAGAGCCAAGAAGTTGGGGAATGCCTCTGAAAAGCGATACCATCGCCAATCTGCCGATAGTCAAAATCGTTTTTCATCGAATCCACCGCCTAAATCAGGATGCAAAAACATGGATCATTTCCGCTCGAGCCCGATTGCCATGCCGACTCGATGCCTCTTTGCTCTCCTACTTTGGCTCTACGGATCGGTCGAGGCGGTTTCCAGCAGAGCGATCGCGGTGGATCGGCCCAACATCATCATTTTCCTGGCTGATGATCTCGGATATGCAGACATCGGAGTCAACGGCTGCAAGGACATACCTACGCCGAGTATCGACGCGATTGCATCGAACGGTGTGCGATTTACCGATGGCTATTCGGGCCACTGTGTTTGCGCTCCCACGAGGGCGGCATTGATGAGCGGCATGTACCAGCATCGCTTCGGCTTCGAATTCAATCCGGGGCCCCAAGCGGTCGCGAATCCGGAGTTCGGCTTTCCTCGCAATATCCCTTCGCTAGCTGAAAAACTGCAGCAATCGGGCTATGCAACGGGAATGATCGGCAAATGGCACATTGGCTTTCAGGATGGCATGCGCCCCGACCAGCGCGGATTTGACTACCACTACGGATTCCTTGGAGGAGCTCATCCCTACCTGCCACTGGGATCCGCAAGAAACCAAATCATTCGCAATGGCCAGCCAACGCCGCCCGAAAAGTATCTGACCGATCAGTTTGCCGACGAGGCATTGCAATTTGTCGAGCGGAGTAAGGACAAGCCATTCTTTCTCTATCTGGCATTCAATGCAGTACATTCACCGATGGATGCCAGTCCCTATGAAGATCGTTTTTCAGGGCTTGCGGGAAAGCGAAAGACGTTTGCTGGAATGCTTACAGCACTCGACGTGGCAGTCGGTCGCGTGATGGAGAAGGTGAGGGAGTTGGGAGAAGAAGAGAACACGCTGATCTTCTTTTACAGCGACAACGGCGGACCAACACAGCAGATCACCTCTCGCAACGATCCACTGCGTGGATTCAAGGGACAGCTCTTTGAAGGAGGGATCCGCGTCCCCTTCGTCATGCAGTGGAAGGGCCGCATTCCAGCAGGCCAGACCTATCTGCATCCGGTCATGGGTTTTGACTGCCATGCGACAGCTCTTGCAGCTGCCGGCTTACTGCCTGAGGATCAGCATCAGCCAGTTCCTTCATCGGGTCGTGCCAAACCCGATGGTTCCAAGGCCGAGGCCGTAGAGGGTTCCAGCCAGCCGTTGGACGGGGTGAATCTGCTGCCGTTTGTCGCTGGCCAAATAGCCGATGCGCCGCATGAACAGCTTTTCTGGCGAGCTGGAGCCAGTTATGCAGTGCGAAGCGGTCATTGGAAGCTTTTGCACCTGCCTCAGCAGGGCGGAACGATGCTTTTCGATCTCCAGAAGGATGTCAGTGAAGAGAACAATCTGGCAGCAAGCCATCCCGAAAAGCAAAAGGAATTGCAGAACCTATTTGCTTCCTGGGTCGAGGGAGTTCAGCCACCTAGATGGGGCCGCCAGGACCAACGAAATGCAGGATCGGGAAACAGTCCAAATCTCAATCCGATCAACCCCAATCGCCGCCCCAGGCAGCGCATGCCGAGGGTCGAACAGGCATTCCGTACTGCCGACAAGGATGGTGACGGAAAGCTGACGCGGGAGGAGGCGCCACAGCCAGAACTCTTCAACGACACTGACACGGACGGGAATGGCTGGGTGACATGGGAAGAGTTTCGAGTCCAAATTCAACGGCAGCGAAATGCGCCGCAACCGCAGACCCCCTGACCCTGCCTACCAGGAATTGCCAACGACACCTACGTCCTTCCTCGGATTTGGATACTTAGAACCTATCGGCGAACCTGCAAAATCCTAACCCGCAGCGTAAGCAAGGGACAGTTCTCGGATAGGCTCTTGGCTTTGTCTACCAGAGAGGAAATTGCCGGATCTAAGAACATCCCAGGAGCGATTGCAGTCACTCCCATGAATCCAAAAAGTTCCCGCCGAGGGGGCGAACAAATAAGTAGTAATTGAAGAACAGTCCAACGTTCTCACGCGAAAGTGACAAGGCCAGCAAATAGATGAGATGCTAACCGTATGGCGGGAACACGCTCACCATGACTCACCAACTCCTCAGTGGCCTGATCGGAATCATTCTTTGCAGCCATCTCATGGCTCAGGGTCCAAAGTATGCGGATCGAGGTCCTCACGAAGTCCTCTTGGTCCCCAACGTCCAGTTGAAGGATGATTCGAGGGATAAGACGATCGATGTGCTGGTGCGTCATCCCGATGCGAGGGGACCCTTTCCGGTCATTCTCTTCAGCCATGGAGCGCTCGCCAACAAGGAAGCTTTTGCTAGTGCCAGCGACCATTGGGCCAGTCATGGGTATGTTGTAATCCATCCGAATCATGCCGATTCCCGGGGAGGAGACAGCCGAGGGCAAATCACGCAGCGCCGCGCCGCCGGAGGAACTCTTGGTGCACTGACCGGCGGCGGACGCATCGATCGCGTCCAGGATATCACCACGATCCTCGATTCGCTTGATCATCTTGAAGCAGAGGTCCCCGAGCTTCGCGGGAAACTGAGTCGAAATGCCATCGCAGTCGCCGGACATTCCTACGGTGCCTACGTCACGCAGTGTCATGGCGGCGTGATGACCATGGTCGATGGCAAACTGAAAAGCCTCTCGGACCCAAGGGTCAAATGCGTGGTGCCGATTTCCGCACAGGGAGAGAGCGAGAATTATGGGTTGACCAAGGAGAGCTGGACCAAGGCGACGGTCCCCGCATTGCATATCACCGGAACGCGAGACCGATCGGCGCCCGAACGACCTGGTGAGAGGATGGGAGACTTCCATACCAAGACGATCCCCTTTGAGCGAAGTCCTCCGGGTGACAAGTACCTACTTGTCATTGAAGGAGCAAACCATGTCTCCTTCGGTGGTAGACTTGGCAGGCTTCGCGGAGGCGGCGATGCACCCGGACTCACCAAGGCACTCAGCCTGGCCTTCTTCGATGCATTCCTAAAAAAGGACTCCGACGCAAAGAAGTGGCTGGATGGCCAAGCCTCCTCCGATTGGATCGGCAACCAGGGCATGCTGCAACGCAAGTAGCATCCACTACTTGTATCACGGAGCCATCGGTTGTGACGGGCATCTCGCCTCTACATGGAATTGATACCCGGGAGATCGAATGACCGCCTGGATCCTCGAATTTTAGAAATACCGAGCGTCGGGTAGGACTTAAAAAAATGAACAAGCAACTCCAACATCCGAAGCGAGCCATTTTTTTCTGCCTCGCTTGGTGTCTCGCTAGTTGCCACTTTGGGATCCGTAGCCGACTGGCAGCTCAGGAAATTGCTGGTGGGCAATTGTCGGAAGAATCGCCCCAGAGGTCGGGAGGCTCGCAGCTGACCGCAGGCGATCACACGAGGACTCTAAGATTCGGAGACCGGGATCGACGGTATCTGCTCCATATCCCCAAGCTGTACGATCCCAGCAAAGCCGCTCCCGTGGTCCTGGTGTTTCACGGCGGTGGCAGCAATCCCGAGGGGATGATACGGCTTGCAGGAATGAACTCCAAATCCGATGAAGCTGGATTCCTGGTGGTTTATCCGTATGGAACGGGTCCGCTTCGTGATCGTCTGCTGAGTTTCAATGGTGGTGAATGCTGTGCTTACGCAATGGAGCACCAAGTGGACGACGTCGGCTTCACAAGAGCCATTCTGGATGATCTTTCGAAGATCACCCATGTCGATTCCGATCGCGTCTTCGCAACCGGTCTTTCCAATGGTGCGATCATGTCGCATTATCTGGCTTCGGAACTTTCGGATCGGATCGCTGCCATCGCAGCGGTGGGTGGTCCCTTGATGATGGAGAAGCCTCGCAATCAGCGACCGGTTTCCGTGCTGCAGATCCATGGTACCAAAGACAACTTTGCACCCTACCAAGGTGGCTTTGGGGAAGGTTTCCTCGGACGCAACGGTGTTACAAAATTTCGATCGGTAGACCAGACGATTCGGGTCTGGCGCGAGGCGAATGGGTGCAGCGAAAAGGCTGAGGTGACTGACCTCCCCGATCTAGCCGAGGATGGAACGAAGGTTCGTCGCCACGCATGGACGGGAGGCCGGTCTGGTAGTGAGGTTGTACTGGTCGAAGTCGAGGGAGGCGGCCACACCTGGCCCGGCCGAAAGCCGATTTTCGAGCGACTTGGAATATCGACGATGGACGTTGTTGCGAACGATCTGATCTGGGAATTCTTTCAACGACATCCCCGCGTTCCACTGGATAGGGAGTCACGAGAGGTGAAGCCATGAGACATTGTGCTATGGTCCTGTTCAGTTTACTTTTGCCGCTGCCAACCGATTCCATTGCGTTTGCCTTCTCGCCCCAGCCACCGGAAGCCAATTCGGAGGAACTACCCTGGGTGACCAACTCTATCGAGGCACCGCGTGTATCGTTCCATACGATGGAAAGCGAGATTGCCAGGAGGAAGATCAGTTACCATCTTTACCGACCTGAGGTCTACCACCAGCAAACTACCCAGCGTTTTCCTGTTGTTTACTGGCTGCATGGGTCAGGCGGTGGCTTGAATGGAATACCGAGAGTCGCAGCGATTTTCGATGGGGCAATCCAGACCGGGAAGACTCCTCCATGCCTGGTGGTCTTCGTCAATGGACTGCCAAGTGGGATGTATGTCGACTGGAAAGATGGATCGGCACCACTTGAGACGATTCTCATCCAAGAGCTGCTGCCCCACATTGATGCAACCTTTCGAACTATTGCCGATCGCGATGGGAGGCTTCTAGATGGCTATAGCATGGGGGGCTATGGTGCCGCGCGTCTGGGGTTCAAGTATCCCGACCTGTTTGCCTCTGTCTCGATCATGGGTGGAGGCCCACTGCAGGCCAACCTTCTGGATGCACCGCGGGCCGGCCAGCGCCGAGCTGCCGAAGTGCTGCAGCGGGTGTACGGGGGCGACCCGGAATATTTCACTCGTGTCAGCCCCCGATGGCTGGCCGAAGCGAACGCCCAGAAGCTGGCTGAAGGCTCTCGGATTCGATTGGTCTGCGGCGATCAGGATGAAACATTCGCTGCAAATGAGAGTTTTCATCAGCATCTCGAGAAACTGTCGATCCCGCATAGCTGGCAAGTACTTCCAGGACTCGATCACAATCCGATGAAGACACTCGAGGCACTTGGAGATTCAAACTGGGAGTTTTATCGAGCCGCATTTCAGAAGACAGAGGATGAGGAGACTCCCAGGAATCACAGAGCAGAGTATGAATTGCAATGGGAAATCAAGGGAGCCAAGCGGCGGGCCACCGTGGTGAATGCTCCGATTGACGGTTCCCGACGCCCGGCCGTCATCGTACTTCACGGAGGGATGGGAAGCGCGGCTGTCATGCAGGCCAACTCCGGGTTTGACCCTGTCGCCAAAGAGAAAGGCTTTATGGTTGTTTATGCCGAAGGAACCGATTTCGGCGGCGGTCGCCATGCATGGAATACAGGGTACCTGATGCGTCGTATGGTACAGGATGCGGACGATATCGCGTACTTCGATCAACTGATCGACCGACTGATCGACGAGCACGGTGCAGATCCCAACCGCATCTACATGACAGGTGGATCCAATGGTGGCATGATGACCTACGTCTATGCCGTCCGACGTTCTTACAAATTGGCTGCGATCGCCCCGGTCGTCGCGTCGATGTTTTCCTTGGATACCAAACCAGCCACATCCCTGCCGATTCTGATCATCAACGGCCAGAAGGATGAGGAGGTGCCGATCGAGGGGGGAATGAGCCGCAATCCGATCGTGCGGCGAGCGCAGCAGGCACCATTCCAAGCAATTGAAGAGGTTGCCAAGTTCTGGATTTCTAACAACAAGTCGCAGCTGGAACCTTCTGTTTCCGTCGACGGCACGGTCACCACCAAACGCTACGAAGCGACTGAAGGAGGGGCCGTAACCGAAGTGGTTATTGATTCGGCCGGTGGGCACGGATGGCCGGGAGCTCGAACTCGCCGTGACGGCAACCAGCCGATCCGGGCGTTTTCCGGAGCCGAACGGGTCTGGGAGTTTTTCGAAGATAAGTTGCGTTCCGAGCCTTCGGAATCTTCGCCGAAATAGCTCGATCGACCAATGGCGATCGCGTTAGCTACCCTGTAACCCAGGTGTGGTACTGGAATCTCCAGAATCCCTATACCCCCTGGTCAGATGGGCTGTTTTTGCTGATGCACGCATGCAACAGACGAAGCTGGATCGTCTATCCTGAAGCAAGTTCGATCGATCACCTACTTCATCGAAAGCGATTCCATGTTCGATTGCTTCCGCTGTTTTTTTGCGGCGCTCCTGCTACTGCAACTTCCGCTTTTGAACGCTCAGAATATCCAGCAGGGGGAAATGGCCGGTTACCTTCTGGTACCCAACGAGAAAGTGCCAGATTCGTATGGGGCGGGATTTTCGATGTACATCGCGGCTTGGCCACTGCTGAAGCAGTATCCAGGCCAGAGATTCCAGTCGGGATTGCCCGGTACCTGGATGTTCGCTCAGCCGGTCGGCCAGCCGCTGGAAAAGATGTACTCGGATATTGAAGGGGGACTGGGATGGTGGCGCGATACCGAATATGCCACCGAGACGCCCAAGTTCATCATGGGAGGTGTGGCTCCCAATTTTGCCGAATGGGCGAATGGTCCTGGGGCGGGGAAGGGCAGGGACTGGAAGAACCCCAGCGGCAAGTACGCCGTGGCGCAGCTGAGTCCCTGGGTCCTCTGGCCTCCCGACGGACTGAATCTCAAGCAGGGGACTCAAGGCCAGTGGTTCGGCTATGGCTATCTGCCTCTTCCACTGACCAACACCAAGGAGACAACCAGTGGGGAACCGGTCCCCACTGGCAATCAATGCTGGACCCTTTTCCTCAACGCCGGAAACTTCAAAGGGCCAGTCACCTTTTTTACTCCTTACTTCTGGTCACAGCATGCCGTCAAGGATCGGCGGCTTGCCGGTCGATTGCTCGACAGTCGACCCTCCAACCCGAATCGTGCCCTGCAGATGGAGACGCAGCATATCCCCTGCGCGATCGCGACTGACTCCAAGGGAATCACCTACGCCAGGATCACACCAACTCAATTCCCAGCCCATGAGGACGGGACGTCATCCCTGGTGCATCGCATCACCTCGTACAATCGTCAGGCGCTTTGGGATTCGGTCGAAGCTTGGTTCGCTGGCGGTGCAGTCGCCAGTGGTCAGGTAGATGAAGCAGGAGAGGTGCTGCACTCGTTCCCAGGCCGAGGCGGCGCGACCTGGAAGATCTACGCCGATGGAACGAAGAAAGAGGAAAAGCAACCGGTAGCATGGAATAGCTTTGCAACTCCCTTCGCTCCCGATCCCAAGACGTTTGGTTACCGATGGAGCGAGGGAGCGACACGTCGAGTAACTGCTGGTTCGGGTGATCTTGTCGTTCTTCCTGAGTTCTTTCGCCTGGATCGCGATGACCAGGGAAAACAGACCTGGAGGCCGGTCGCTGCAGAGGCAGTTCCTGAGGAGACAGGTTTGGCCGATGTTCGATTCGAGCGTGCACAGGAAGGCCCTCCCAAGATCTACGAAACTCCCGAAGATCTGCAGAGCAGCTGGAAGAAACCGGGACCGGCAGCAGGACCATTCACCGCGATGTTGGGTGACGGAAGCATGGTGACTTATTCCTGGTATCGATTCGCCGACCAGCCAGCGCTTTATCATGCCGATCTGAGTGATGCAGAAAGGGAAGAAATGCAAAGAAGGGTCGAACTACTGCATCGGCACTGGACTAGGGATCGAGACTACCTGACGCCACCGGAAAGCGGACAGCTTGCCGATATCGACCCCGCATTGATCGTGACGCCACCGGCCGGCCTGGAGGTTGGCTATGTGCCGATCGTCACTCGACAGGAACCTGCCTCGAACCCCAACCAATAAATGAGAAAAAGCATTCAGGTTCCTCGATCGAAACGATTTTCTCATTGCGAAAAAGGGGCCTAGATCCTCCTCCGCTACGTAGCAGGGGAATCGCCTTCCTCTAGCTTCCCCTTGGATCCTGGGAAGACCAGTCCCAATCGTTGCGTCGGGTCGCGGTGATGGAGAAGGTGGTTTTCGCGGACGTTTCGCCCCCATAAGGTCAACGGTCGATAGGGGTAATGGACGGAGAAGTGCACGAACTCATAAACCATGATCGCAAAGAGCAATGCCACGCAGATCGATTCCGCGATTGGCCATCTGAGAAAGAGCCAAGGCAAAGGGATCAGGTTATAAAAGAGATAAGTCCCGAAGACTTCCAGTGAGTTTGGGTGAGCGTGATGATGCTTGTGCCTCTTGTGGGTAGCTGTCCAGGTCCACTCATGCATGACGCGATGCACTGCCATCTCAATCGTTGGCCACAGCAGCAAGAAACCGACCATGGCGGCCAGTTCGATCCAGCGGAACGGTTTAGGGATCGCCCATCGGAGGGCCACCGCTATCAAAAATGGGCTGACACTAAAAATGGTGCGGCCTGTCAGATAGGTGAGCAACAACGATTGAAAGCTTCCTTTGCCCCGGGCCTGTGGCTCCATTCCGCCTATTCCTTTTTGTCGATTGATTCCGGACTCCTTGATGCTCCTCGTCGAGAGTTGAATTAGAGATCGGACGTTGAACTTCGGGGCGAAAATCCGGCAGCAAATGCAGGATTTCACTCTCCTTGTCCTAATAAACACCGCAGACCCCCATTCCGCGAGACAATCCTCTTATTTCCCGCATCGTAGCCAGTTGCGCAGGAGGTCAACCATTCAGCCAGATAGTCGGCAAGGTAAGGAATGAACCTGGGGCGAGAGGACTCGATCCAAATCCCCATAAAGCCGACTTGGAACCTATACGAAAACCTGTCGAGTGCTAACCCGCAGCGTAAGCAAGGGACGGTTCTCGGATAGTCTTTTAGAATCGCATCGTCCTGGCAAATCCGACTTGAAACGAATTGCATCGATGCTCACGCGACTGAACCAGCGATCGGAGACGGTCTCGGGGGGGATCGAGCAAGAGTACCGCGATGCTGAGTACGAGTACCGCATTGCTGAGTACGAGTACCGCAATGCTGAGTACGAGTACGAAGAAATGCAAGAGCCGAGGAATCTACCGGAGTCGCTGATCGGGTAAATCCAAGAACGATCCGCAAACTTGCAAAATCCTAACCCGCACCGTAAGCAAGAGACGGTTCTCCGATAGGTCCTTAGTGTGTTTGGTCGTCAACCTTGCGGTAGACATGCCGGCCGAAAAGTTTGAAGGCGGCCGGAGTTACTACCTGATCCATCAGCGTTGCATCGATCAGGCCACCGATGACGACGATCGCCAGGGGGTGGAGAATCTCCTTCCCGGTTTGCCCTGCTCCAATCGCCAGGGGGATCAACCCCAGAATCGCAGTCAGCGCCGTCATCAGTACCGGCGTCAACCGCTCCAGCGTTCCACGCACGATCATCTCGTCGCCAAACGATTCTCCTTCATGGCGCTGAAGGTGGATGTAGTGGGCAATCATCATGATGCCGTTGCGGCTGACAATGCCAATCAGTGTGATGAAACCAACCCAATGTGCGACCGACAGGGTCGTGGCGGAGGCCCAGACTTTCGGCCACTGCCACCAGGGTGCTGCTGCAAGGGATTCGAAGGAAGGGTGGTTCATCCAGAGCAAAGCAACGACAGAACCGAGTGCTGCCAGGGGGATATGAATGAGCAGAACCATAAGCGACGCGACCCAGGAAGAAAGGCACTTCCAGAGAAGGAGAAAAACGCCCAGAAGGACCGCCCAGAAAAGCCAGAAGAGCATTCTGTTGGCCTCCTGCTGAGCTTCGAATTGCCCACCCAATTCGATTCGC
Organism: Pirellulaceae bacterium; assembly: GCA_044337705.1. GTDB lineage: Bacteria > Planctomycetota > Planctomycetia > Pirellulales > Pirellulaceae > JBEISR01. The sequence continues at coordinate 21,436 of JBIINB010000024.1, forward strand.
ATCGCCCCAGATCCGCGACTCACTTTCCTTTCCACTTCGGCAATCGCCTGACGAATCTCGGCGACGGTACTTCCTAGATCGCGTCCCTGGACGTTGCAACTGACCACGACGCGTCTTTCCAAGTTCTCGTGATGGACGACATTGGGACCGCGAGCATCAAGAACCCGAGCGACCTGAGAAAGAGCGACTTTTCGGCCGGAAGGAGTATCGAGAATTGTCTGTCCGATGACTTCCCGGTCACTCCGAGACGCTTCGTCGTACCAGACGACTAGATCGAAAAAGCGATCGTGATCGAGAATGGTGGATACCTTTCTACCCCGGTAGGCGGTTTCGAGGAGTTTTGCTACCTCGCCAGGCGTCAGGCCGTATTCTGCTGCAGCCTGCCGATCGACCTCCAACCGAACCTGTTTGATATTTTCCTGCGGTTCCACCTGAAGGTCGACCACCCCGGGTACCTCCGAGACCTCATGCTCGATATCGTGGGCGACGGCGATCATCTCCCGAAGGTCTTCACCGAACACCTTGATGGCGATCTGGGCCCGAACACCACTCATGACGTGATCCAGGCGATGGCTGATCGGCTGTCCCACATTCATCGCCACATTGGGAAGATACGCGACGCGGTCTCGAACGTCCTCCATGACTTGGCCGTGCGGCCTGCCTGTTGTCTGAACCCCCAGATGATGAAGCCCTGGAATGGCTCGCAGGACCGCCGCTCCCCATCCCGGCTTGGGCCTCTGGTGTGGGACCAGAAGCAGATCCAATTCCGATGAGTTGACTCCTTCGGCATGCTCATCCTGCTCGGCGCGTCCGGTCCTTCTGGAGATCGATACGATTTCGGGAATTTCCCAAAGCAGCGCCTCCGTTCGCTCTGCGATTCGCTTGCTTTCCTCAAGGCTGGTCCCAGGTCGGGTCTGCACATTGACCGTCAGTGTTCCCTCCTGAAAGGTTGGCAGAAACTCCGACCCCATGGCGAGGACTAGGAACTTGGATCCGAAGGCAAGAAGAGCAGCCGCGATGAGGATTTTGCGCGGGTGCCGCAGCGACCACCGAACCACCTTCTCGTCGACCCACTTCAGCCACTGCACGAACAGCGCGTCCTTGGGGCGATTCAGGAACGACGCGGAGGGGAGCAGCACGGAAGCAAGAGCTGGGGTGACGGTCAGGGAGACGACCAGCGAAGCAAGCAGGGAAACGACATAGGCGAGCGCCAACGGCGCAAACATTCGACCTTCCAACCCGGAAAGGACGAACAGTGGCAGCACCACAAGACAGACAATCAAGGTGGCATAGACGATAGAATTCCGCACCTCGCTGGAAGCTTCCAAGACAACCTGCATGGATGGCTTGGGATGACTTCCTTGGCGGTTTTCTTTCAGGCGGCGAAAGATATTCTCTACATCTACGATCGCATCATCAACGAGTTCACCAATCGCCACCGCAATCCCTCCCAACGTCATCGTGTTGATCGTCAGGCCCAGGTAATCGAAAACAAGGATCGTTGTGAGCACCGAAAGGGGGATCGCGGTAAGCGTGATGAAGCTGGTGCGTAGATTTGCCAGAAACAGGAGGAGGATGACCGCAACCCAGACCGCTCCATCTCGGATCGCTTCGACGACGTTGTCGATCGCTGATTGAATGAAATCCGCCTGGCGGAACAGTTGTTTCTCAATCACCACATCCGGCGGCAATTCCTTCTGCAAGGATTCGAGAGCGGCATCGATGCGAGGGGTCAATTGCAGTGTGTTGGCACCCAGTTGCTTCTGAACGGCCAGGATCACCGCATCGCCGCCGATCACTCCATCAGGCCCGCGCGTCCCTATCCCTCCATCGCCGCGACGAACCGGTCCTCCAAAACGGACATCGGCGACGTCCTGAATACGCAAAGCTCTCTCCTTACGCCAGACTACCGGTGTCTGAGCGATCTCTTCCAGAGAGACACTCTGGGCACGGATTCGAATCAGCGACTCCTCCTGCTGCCGCTCCATGACGCCCCCCCCGGCAATCCCATTGGATCGCTCGGCGGCCGCCGTCAATTGATCCAACGTCACACCAGCCGCCGCCAGGCGTTCAGGAGAGGTGATCACCTGATATTGACGCAGGACACCTCCCATGACGGTCACCTGGGAAACGCCATCGACAGCCAGCAACCGGTTGCGTACCGTAAACTCGCCAAGTGTCCGCAATCGCATCGCTTGTTCCAACCGTTCGGACTCTGAACCAGTCAATCGAACAGGTCGCAATCCTAGGATCATTACCTCTCCCATGATGGAAGAAATCGGTGCCAATGTGATCCGAGCCTCGGATGGAAGCCGATCCCTGGCCAGCTGAATCTTCTCGAAAACCATCTGGCGTGCTCGATAGATCTCCGTATCCCACTCAAACTCGACCGAGATCACCGAGAGCCCAATTCCCGAAGACGACCGAACACGACGAACTCCAGTTGCTCCGATCAGCTGATACTCCAGTGGGCGAGTCACCAGGGCTTCGACTTCCTCGGGAGCCAGGCCTGGCGCTTCGGTCAGTAAGGTCGCAGTGGGTCGATTCAGATCAGGAAAAACATCGACAGGGATCTGTTGCAGACGAAACAGTCCTAGGGTGGTGACGACAACGGCAGAAAGGAGCACCAGCCACCGATGCCGAAGAGACCAGGCGATCAAAGAATCAAGCATGGCTACTCCTAACGCACCGACATCCAGGCAGCATTCAGTTCGTCCGCAGCCGTCATCGCAATCAACTCCCCTTCCCGCAGCCCGGAGGTCACCTCTGCATAGCGATCGTCGATCCGCCCCAACTGAATTTCACGGCGATCGTACGTGGCGGCATGTTTGACGAAGACGAACGAGCGATTTCCTTCGCGAACGATCGCCGATTTGGGAACAGCCAGCGAGGGCGGATTGCTTTCGAGAGTGAGTGCAACTTGCGCTATTTGTCGATATCTCAACGGTATCGTTGGATCCTCATCCAACTCAATCCAGAAATCCATCCCTCGTTGTTCAGGATCAATGACGCCACTCTGGCGCGCCACACGGCCGGTAAGGACCAGGTTCTCCAATCCTGGAAATCGGATCCTGGCCTGCTGGCCCGGCGCTAGAGTGGATACCAGACTCTCCGGTGCGTAACTTTCAATCCACGGCCTGCCGCTCTGGTGCAACTCACACAACTTCTCATCCGCCTGCACCGCCTGCCCGATGACTCGGTCCAGCGACACCACCGTACCGGAGATGGGAGCGACTATCGGCAGCGTGGACTGGATCGATCTCGTCTGAAGGAGCGCCTCGATCCTGGGCGAGTCGAGGCCTGCCAATTCCAGTTCCCGTCTTATACTCTCACGACGACTCGCAGAAGCCGCCGCCGTCGCTTCTGTTTCGATCAGCCGCCTTCTTGGGATCGCCTGCGTCGCCGTTCGAAGCCTCGCCAGTTCACGGGCTGCCAAATCGTTAGCCAGTTGCTCCTTCAGCAGTTCCAGTTGCAGATCGAGGAACTCCATGCTGAAGACGTGCGCCAGTACATCCCCGGCTTGCACCGCTTGGCCGACTCGCACATCCAGCGAGACAAGAACTCCGGGAAGACGGGCCGCCGCAGTTCCTCGCTGCGGGGATGGCAGGTCGACGGTAGCCCGCAAAAAAACAACCGAATCGATCATTCGTGGTTTCACAGCGCCAATCTGCAGCCCCATGGTACGAGCAGATTCAGGAGAGATTCGGGCCGAACCGGGGAGAAAAAAGACGCCAAGCTGCTGGGCGCCTCGCGAGACAACCAAGTCTCCGGGGTAGAGATCCTTGCTTTGCACTTCCACTACTGTGGAGGACTCCGCAACCACCTCCACGCTCTTCCGCCGATACTCCGAAGCATCCTTGGCCTTACTATCCTCAACAAGAACGAATCGGTCCGTACCGTGATCGACCAGTGCGCTCGCTGGAATCGCTAATGTCCCAGTGGCACGAGGAACCGCAATCCTCGCGCCCCCGGTCATCCCTGGCAGCAAACGACGATGGGGATCCGCAGGGTTGGGATGCACCACCCAAACGTCATTGAGCAGATCGGAATCATTCAGCGATTTTCCGACGACGGCGATCTCCCCTGAAATTTTTTCTCTGGGAAATGCCGCCAAATGAACTTCCACCCGCTGCCCTTCGCGGACGCGCAGCAGGTCCTTCTCCAGGACACCCAGTCGAATCCAGACCGTCGACAGGTCGATCAGCTCAAAGAGCGGCTGACCAGGTTCGATCACCCCTCCGATCGATCGTTCCGCATGGGACAAAGTCCCAGCAATCGGAGCGATGACAGGAAGAAGCGGAGTTTTCGTCGGAAGCCCTCCTAGAATCTGTTGTAGCGTCTCGGAGGGTAAGCCTAATGCGATCCATTTGGTCTTGGCCAACTCCAAGGCGTTACGTGCCTGCTCTACTTCGACTTCCGCAGCAAGGACATCCCGTTCCGCAACAGCTCCCCCCGCTTCCTTCACGCTCCGGTAGAGCCGGTCAGCAACATCCAGCTCATTGACCGATTTCCATACCTCTAGGTGCAACCGTTCAACCTCCGGACTCAACACCTCTCCCAGCAAGTCGCCTGCCTCTACCTGATCCCCGGGACGGACCCTCAGCGTAGCAACACGACCCGGAAGTCGACTGACCGCAAATGCTCGACCTGTCGGCGCGGATACCACCGTCGCACTGGCAAGCAACGAATCGATCGAAGAGGTTTGCTGAATTGGCGTTGTTGCGATGTCGAGGGCGTCACGCGATTTGCGACTGAGCTGGATCAGCCCGCGATCCAAATCGACAACGGCCCCTTTCGATGGCAAGGGATCATGGCCTTCGTGAGCCGCTACGTCGGAACACGAAGACGAAAAGAAAGCCAAAATACAAAACGCACTCAGGTACCTCCCAGCAAACCAACTCCCATCAACAGGCGACTCCACCGCTACCTCCCCTCGTGTGCCAACCAGTAAAGCAACGGCCCCATCAATTTCATCCATCGCCATTCCAGCGTACATGGCTGATGAACTCCGCTCTCGATTCCCTTACCATCGGTCCGTTCGCCCCAAACAAACGTATCCGTCCGACCGCAGCATCGCCAATTCTTCTGGGGCATGCCATCCTTCCTGGTGAACCGAAAGATTCACCAAGAGCCATCCAAGCTCCTGCGATCCAAGCGATCATCACTTCCGATACGCCTCGGGTGGCAACAGCTTTTCAGGAGTCTCCTTGGCCATGGCGACGAATTCATCGACGCATGGTGGGCAACAGAACTCATAGGTCTTTCCGTCGATCACCCACGAAAACCTGGGATTGGCTTTTGTCATGGATATCGGGCAAAGCGCGTCGCCCGACTGTGGCTTGGCATCGTGCTGGGCTTTGATGCCTGCGAACTTGACTGAAGCGACCTGGCTGCCATTTGCTTCTATATCCGCCTGCGTGTATTTCCCTCCAGGCGTCAGGTAGAGATTCCTCTCTTGGTCATCAGCCAACTTCGATGGCATCTGGTGATCCTTGGAATCCGGCGCGGACTGGAACCCCAGTCGAAACCTCTCTTCCCCGATGCGAATCGATGGAATGGTGACGTCGACCTTCTTTCCTGCCATCGATTCAGGCAATTTGCCAATAAAAAGCGAAGTCTTTCCCGGTCGATCATCGGCCTGGGGACTAGGGGAAAGTTCGATCGACAGAGCGTCTGGCATTCCTTCCTGCCGAACGAATCCCTGAAGCGTTTGCTCGTCAACTTCCAGCACCTGCGCCTCATCACGCCCCAGGGTGTAAAGTCGCAACGCTCCCCCCTGCTCAAAAACCGCCTCGGCATGGTAGCTATCGCTGCCGATCGGCACGATGATGCCGCCGTGCGCGGACGGCTTATGTGCATGCTCCTCCACCGCGGCCACGATGTCGGATTTCTCACTGGACGACGATACCGACCGCGGTGGCGGCTTCTGTTCGGACGTCCTCTCCTGATGCTGGCACCCGATGGTCCAGCCAAGCAAGTAGAGAAGGGCGATGGCAAATGGCACGAAATCGCGATGCCGTTTCATGGTATCCCTCCCGAAGAGTGCAGACTTGAATCAATCGATGATAAGTTGAACTTAGATGAATGACTTCGTACCATCTCCTAGCATATTGCAGCGCAAGGAATATCGATCGCACGAAATGCAATCCGGCTGGCTTTCCGTTCAGCAAGCCAACATGGTCGACATCAGAAGAACCCGCTAGGGTTCAACAGCGCAGCGTGCAGTAGAGAAGACAAAGAATGCGGCCACCCGTCGGCTCGATAGAATATCGCTGCACCGTTCCCGTCGAAGAAATAGCCTGAATCGGTTTCCGGCCATCATGCACCTGGAGCAGCAAATCGCTCCATTGCCATCGCAAGCCCTCAAAAAATGTTGCCTGCTGGAGTTCCCCCGCGGATTTCGACAGAGCGATCGGCGGACAGCAAGAGCAAGAACAGGGACCCGGTGAGGTCTTGGTGGAATGGTTTTCATCCTCAGTCGAAGTCGTATCTGATTGCCTTTTGCAGCAACTGCGCTGGATCTCTTGCACGTCTGCTGCGCAGGGCTTTCGACCATTGCTGAGCCAATCTTTGAGGGCACAGCAGCAAAGACTCTCACCTGCCAAGGTGGAGAAAGCGAACCACAATAGAAGTACGATGCGTCCCATACGCTGATTATTCTTCCAATAGGCAAGCAGGTCAACGTCGATCCACCACAGCCCGTCTCATCATCTCCTCGGCACCGCTGATTCGATCCTGTAGCTTAGGCTACCGAGAAACGGAAACCCGCAATCCGCTGTTGGCTTGCGAAAAACAACACTTCTTCCCTGCTGCATCTGGTGCGATAACCAATTTTGCTGGGGAATTCGACGACTGCGAAAATTGGTCCTCGCCAGAGATTCTCCAAGCCTTGCGGCTTGAAAAGCTGCCAAGGGCATCAGCCCAGATCTGCAACATGGCAGATTCTCCCATCTGATTGCCAGCCGGGATTTCTCACCACATCAGTCCTGTAAGACCGACTGTCTTGGCCTCGGGATTTGATCCCCCCAGAACACACGCTGATGGAGGCTGCCCGGATGGCGGGAGACCCAACCCACCCCGGCTTGTGGGGTAGCGACGCCCATCTTCGGTAGATGCATAGCAGCTCGGAGGGATGATCCTCCACGTATCGACTCTCTCGTCGCATCGTGGCCCTTTGTCACCACAGGCCCCTGCCAATCACGCTCCTGCTTCGGTCAGGTCGGTCGCACTTTCTGCAGGCACCAGGCCCAATCGAACCGATACGCTTAGCAAGTATCTTTGCGCAGGACTCAACTGCCTCAACTGTTCGATCACCTGTCGAGCGGTTCCTGGGCGATTGGTGATGATGCCGTCAACTCCCATCCCCAGATAGTAGGACATGAGTACCGGATGGTCGATCGTCCAGACGTAGACCATTTTTCCCCGCCGATGAGCTCGATCGATCAACCCACTGCTGACGCTTCGAGTGTTCAAGGCCAGAAAGTCGGCGGGCACTTTCGAAAGATCCCCTATGGCAACTGCGGCAAGCAGCCCCACGGTCCATTTGGGGCGGAAGCCTTTCACCTCTTCCACAAAAGGCAGGTGCAGCGACATCAAAACCACCTGATCCTGCATTCCTTCCTCTTCGACGATTTCGATCACCCGCTGCACCAGGCGCTGATTGTGGCCATAGTACTTCAGCTCGATATCCACTTTCGCTCGCCCCTTGCACAACCGCAGTGCTTCTTTCAGCAAGGGGGTTCTCTGGTCGCTATAGGCTGGAGAGAAACGCGTACCGATGTCGATTTGGGCGAGCTGTTCCAGTCTTGCATCCCAAACCTTCAGCGGGTTCCCGGCGATTTTCATGTAGTCGCTATCGTGCATGACAACCACCTGACCATCGGCAGTCTCCTGCACATCCAGTTCGACATAATCTGCATGATCCTCGCATGCCTTGTCGAAAGAGGCGAGCGTGTTTTCCGGACGCACGGCAGCGGCCCCCCTATGCGCAAGGACGATCCCATCCTCGGACGATCGGCTTGCTGCCAAGAGCCAAAGCCCTCCGACAATCGCCACCATACCAACAGCCCCCAAGAACCAGAGCCACCGCAGCGATAGCTGGTCGATTGGATCCGCCTGCTTAGCCCTAAGGGCTCCGCGACCCACTGCTGAAGTGGGGATCGATTCCGCCCGGATCTGCTGCTGGAAGAACCCGTCCAGCCAAAACTCCCCATGCGACTGGCGGATTTGCGCCCCATGAGCTCCACTCCATCCCCAGGCTCGATAGAGCCCGGCCACCAGAAGAGCAAAACTCACCGATTGGAACAGCGTGAGGATCAAGCCAACCACCAACCACAGCAGAAAAAAAGCTCCAAGCACAGGTACCAACCACGTTAAAGTGGGTGAGTTCACACCCAAGGTCCAGTGTGCGATTCCATAAATCAGTGAAGTGAAAAGAGACGACAGCAAAATCTGAAGGATCAACCATGCCACCCACAGCAAGGCTAAGCCCCATCGTCGCGAACCGACAATCCGACAGCTTTCTTGCATCGCCTGTTGCGTCGACCGACCCGTTATCAAAAGTACCGGAAGAGCGAGCGTCCAGGGTGCTAATCTAGGAGCGATCACCCAGACGGCGGCCGACGCCACCAGAGAGCCGCTTCCAAGGGCAAGCCAGAACTTGATCGGTCGGTCCGTCAGGTAGTAGTTGATGTCTGCATCCCCCAAAAGCCACCATACCAAGGCAGCAATCGCAGCGACAAACGGGAGCACCATCGCAAGACTTCGGATTACGATCTGAAGACAAAGCAGCAAAGTGGAACTGAATCGCTTCATTCCCCAGACCACTGCCCGGATCGGGGAAATACGGTATCCCTCGAAGGCACCAAACGCCTGTAGCATCAGACTTGATTGCTCGATCGCCAGTATCCCGACGCCAATCGTTGCGACCCCCAAGGTACCTACCAGCCCCATCGGACTCATCACGAAGGAGGCAATCTCCTGGTCTGTCAACGCATCTTGGCCTGACATCTGGATCAGCCGCTGCATCAACCACCCGAAGAGTGGCCATAGAAAGACGAGCGAAAGAAGCCGAAGCAGCAAAGCCGTCACGAAGAGGTTTCTTCGATGTGGCCATGATGCACTGAACAAGCCGATGACCAACGGAAACAAGGCCCCCTCCCATACCACTCAAATAGGCTCAACCGCCCTCACTCCTGATCGATCCTTTGGATACGGGATCTTTACCAACAATCCGGCTGCTTTCAATCGACTTGTTAGGGATCGAATTGCCCTGTGATCGATTGGAATTCCGACGCGTCAATGTATCGACCAATCGGGTCGATTCCAATCGCCCGTGGCCCAGACGTAAAGGCCACCATTGAAGAAATCGAGTTCTCAGGCGACTTCCTTACTCACCTGAAAATAACCAAATCGTTATGCCTCACCTTCGTCGCTAGGCTCACCCGTCTCGACGATCCGGACTGGTGCCAGTGGTCACCAGATCAACCACTTCGGAAAGATCGGCAAAAAACCAATCTTGCTGGGAACCTCCGGTCAGCATGTCCGAGCTCAAATCCGCAAACACGGTGTCAACGATGCTATCCGCCGCGTCTTTGTTCAAATAACTCTCACCGTTAAGCCTAGGAAGCACACCAGTTCCCATCAGATTCGCTACCCGCTGATCAAATGTCCGCGCCGATGTCCACTCGGAATGAATGTCACGAAGCGCAGAAACATTCTGCTCGAACACGATCGTTCCGCTGATCAGAATATCGTCACCAGAATTGGCAACCAACCGATCAACCCCAAGCCCACCGACCAACAGATCTCGCTGCCCGGCCCCCGTCAATTGATCGTTCCCATCCAATCCTACTAGCACGGAAGCGACCGAGGCGGATGTCAGGATATCGTCGCCGGCTCCCCCTACGACGATCTGAATTCCAGAGAGAACTCCCGCGATGGCAGTCGCATTGCCTGCAAGCGTACTTGCCAGATTGACCACCACTGCGTTCGTCCACGAAGCGTAGGAGATCGAATTCAGACCGGCTCCTCCCTGCAGACTCCCAGTCAAACTCCCCATCATTTCCATTCGGAAATGGTCAATCGACGTGTTGCCGACAAGGTTTTCCACACCACTGAAAGATACGATAGCCGTTCCAGATTGAATCCAGCCGGCGTTCATGCCGGTCACGCTCCAGTCATTCAATGCAGCAGGCCCCGTCAAAGTATCGGTTGCAGTACCGCCAACTATCGATCCAACAGAGGAGTACGTCGCCCCTCCTACCACAATCTGTCCCGACGGCGTGATCGCCCAACTGGTCGCCACATTCGCCCCGGCAACCCGCGATCCCGATACCGCATTACCCAGCACCTGCTCTATCAGCGTGTAACCACCCAGAACGCCTGCCAACGTGGCTACCGTACCCAGACGAAAATCTAGCGCACCGGTACGCGCAGACACATTCAACTCATCAACGCCGGCACCGCCATTGATCGTGCCGGTCAATGTACCGATCGACTCCACCACGAAGGTGTCGGCGCTGCTGTTTCCCGTCAGATTCTCTACCCCACTGAAGCTGACCGCAGAGATACCCGATTGCCAAAGTCCGGTATTGGTCCCACTGATCGTCCATCGGTTGGCTGCCGCTGGCCCCGTCAAGGTATCGGTTGCCGTACCGCAAACTATCGATCCAACAGAGGAGTACGTCGCCCCTCCTACCACAATCTGTCCCGACGGGGTGATCGCCCAACTGGTCGCCACATTCGCCCCGGCAACCCGCGATCCCGATACCGCATTACCCAGCACCTGCTCTATCAGCGTGTAACCACCCAGAACGCCTGCCAACGTGGCTACCGTACCCAGACGAAAATCTAGCGCACCGGTACGCGCAGACACATTCAACTCATCAACGCCGGCACCGCCATTGATCGTGCCGGTCAATGTACCGGTCGATTCCACCACGAAGGTGTCGGCGCTGCTGTTTCCCGTCAGATTCTCTACCCCACTGAAGCTGACCGCAGAGACACCCGATTGCCAAGCTCCAGCATTGGCACTCCTGACAGTCCATCGATTGGGTGCAACTGGCCCTGTCAGCGTATCGATCCCATTGCCGCCAACAATCGATCCAATTGAAGAGTAAGAGACTCCCCCGACGACGATCTGCCCCGAAGTCGTTGTAGACCAGCTGGTTGCTATATCCGAACCACGGATGTAGGTGCCGACATCGCCATTGCCCACCACCTGCTCTGTGTTCCGAAATGCACTGATGATGCCGACGATTGATGCCTGGGAACCTAGGCGAAACTCCAAGCCACCTGGGCGATCCGACAAGTCAAGCTGGTCGCTGCCACCAGCTCCGTTGACCGTCCCCGTGACAGTGGCGGAACCAGCAACCTGGAATAGATCCGAAGCCGAGCCACCTGTCAGATTCTCGAAGGACTCGAACGCAAGGCCGCCATTGAGGACTCCCGAGTCGATGCCATTGAGCGTCCACAGGTTGGTAGTATTGGGAGCGATCAACTGATCTACATTCGAAAGGCCGCCAGCAATCCTCTCGATCTCCGACACAGCGCCGAAGGAACTGGAACTGCCTCCTGCTAAGTTGATGGTCTGGGTAGCCGACTTACCTGACAAATCGATCAGGTCGGATCCATCGCCACCCGCAATCCCACCGGGCATCGTCCCGGCACTCGCGAAAAGGAACGAATCATTTCCTGAGCCACCCAGGGCCCATTCGACCGAGGTGAATTGACTGGAAGAATCGATCACTCCAATTCCAACTCCGGTGATGTTCCAGAGTCGATTGCCGGAAACCAGTCGCAATCGATCTGTACCCGTCCCTCCATCAAATTCCACTACCGAATCTCCTAGGGTCAGTCGGTCGTTCCCCGCACCACCGGCGATCCTCACCTTCTCGATGCGGGAAACAAGAATCGAAAAACCGTCGACGGTGATTCGGTTTGCGTCGAAAATGATTTGGTTATCACCCGCCCCACCTTCAACTAAGAGGTTGTCCTTCCCTTCCAGACCTTCGATCCACAAGTTCGCTTCGTTGGAAAGAGCACCAGAAAAAATCGTCTGGCCATTGCGGGTCACATTCCATTGATTGGTGGTTCCTGTCCCGGTGTAGGTAGCGACGAAAGTATCACCCAGTTGCGAACCACTGATCAAACTCCCAGTTGCACCACGCACCACGGAGGTCGACTGCAAGCTTGCAGCCGCGCGGGATGCCACGATGGAATCTCCCGTCGCGACGATCAATTCACCGCTGGCCGAATTTGGCCCGCTGACCAGATCTAGACTACCGACGAAAATCGAAGAATTCGGTGATGTTTCCTGCAGCACCAGCTCTTTTCCCATCGCTTCGCTAGTGCTTTGGACCCAGATCGAAAGCTGATCGATCTGACTGGGATCGTCATTCGCCAGGGCATCACGAGACTCCACGATAGCTTTCTGCCCGACTTCATAGAACGCTTGGTCGAATCGGAGGTATGTTTGGCTTTCCAGTGCATACTGGATCGCATCGGCGACATTCAACCGACCACCGGTAGCGGTCTTGCCGGCAAGTGCTGGGGTTAGCGTGACGCTGTTGAGAATCGCCGATTTTATTTCTTCAGCTCCAAAATCGGGCAGATTCAATGATGCCAAAAGGGCCACCGCGCCAGCGACATGGGGAGCGGCCATCGAGGTACCCGACATCGTCCCATAACTGCCGCCAGGCATGGTGGAGTAGATCCCAGCGCCTGGAGCTGCCAGATCGACCTGGGTCGAACCGTAATTGGAGAAACTGGCCAGCGTTCCGTTGCTGGTCAAAGCTGCTACGGAGATGACATTGTCAAAGGATGCTGCCGTTTCGGTAGAGGTCCCGATCGAGGAATTCGCGTTGGCCGGAAAAAAGTAGCTGGTGTCTGTGTTGGCGGAGGAGTTGCCGGCTGCCGCGATGAAAAGAATGTCCGCCTTGGCGCTTCGAATCACTGCATCATGGATCGCCTGGGAATAGAAGTTACTACCCCAGGAATTGTTGGTGGCAACCAGACGGATTCCATGCCGCACCTTCAGATCCGTCAGGTAGTCGATCGCTTCGACCGCATCCGCCACGGAACCGCCATTGGGACCAAAGAATTTGGCTCCGATGATCTTCACATTCCACGCCATCCCGGCGACCCCGATGCCGTTTCCACCGATAGCGCCGATGGTACCAGCGACGTGCGTGCCGTGATCGTCCTGCGTCCCATCGTAAAGGGAATTGTCATTGGAGGCTGTATCCCAGCCATGGATGTCGTCGCGGTATCCGTTTCCGTCGTTATCGACCCCATCCCCAGGAATCTCGAATGGGTTCACCCAGACGTTGGTCGCCAGGTCCGGATGATCGATCTGAAGACCTTCATCGATGACCCCGATGATCACATCCTGACTTCCGGTGTATCCAAGTTGCCAGGCCTTTTCCGCGTGGGCCCCAAACGTGTTGGTTGTCCCGGCGGGTCCGACCGCACTCGGCAAATCATCGCTGTAGGTGCCCCACATGAGTCCACCGAGGTACGCTGGATCATTGCTGACTGAGGTGCGGCTGAGTCGATAATTCGGCTCAGCAAATTCCACCACTGGATTCCTGCGCAGGGACTCTAGAGCCTCTTGCATTTCTATCCCGCTTCCCAACCTCACTCGATCCAAGGTTCCCAAACCGGCTGCTTTCATCACCGGAGTGTGCAGGCTGCGCAGGATGATTCCCTCGGTCACTTCCCGAAAATCCTGGTAGGCCGCCAGGGAAGGCATTTCCCTATACTGGACCAGAATCTCTCCTGGAACTACCGGTAGATCCAGAAGGTTGCTTCTGGACATGATGTCAGCTGCTAGGAGACGTCTGGCCTCCAGCGGCTCCAAACCAAGAACGCATTGCCCTGAAGCAGGGTGCCGTTTGAACTTGAACGATCCACTTCTCCCCTGGAACATCGCTGGACTCCACTACGCGTGCATTTCCGTTTATCTTTGCATTCTTGGGCCATCCACAGGCGCAGTCAACTCGGCAATCCCCTCGTGCCGGCAAAACAGCTCGGGATGAATTCGCCAAGCCACCTTCCCGGGGCTGCGATTCGCTACTTTTGCGATTTATGGGGAGGGATCGACGTCCCCGCCCCAATGGGAGTTGTTCTGCAGCTGTGGAATAAGCAATCTGGAAGGAATGCCAGGGTACAGCTTGAGCGACGTGGAGCCGCAAGGCTTCGCAGCGCGGGATCCACATTCGATGTGCTCTTCTCTGGATGCCCGGGAGCTGACGCGCATGACCCACCATTAACATCCAGGGCCACACCGAACGCTAATCGTAATCCCGGAGATCAGGCAACCTCTGGCCTCCGCGTTTTCCATAGCCAAAAAACGGCCAAACCGCTGAGAACCACCAGAAGGCTCAGCAATAGAATTCGCGACTGCGCAGTAGCCAGCACAAAAATCCAGCCGGATGCCGCCACTAGGCTTGGTATAGGATAGAACCACATCCGAAATGGAAGGTGGATCTCTGGGCGATGGCGACGGATCCAATCCAGAGCGACGATCTGGCCGAGGAACTGCACGACGATGCGTACGCTGACCGCCGCCGCAATCACATCCACAAGCTCAAAGAAACAAAAGATCGAAGTCAGTGCAGCAAGTACCAGCAAAGATATTAGAGGGTATCTTCCGGTCGGATGCAGGTAGCCGAATGGCTTGAAGAAATCGCCGCTGCGAGCCGCTGCAAAGGGAATTCTCGAATAGCCCAGGGTAATCGAGAACATGCAGGCCATCGCCGTCCATAGAATCAGCCAGGTGAATGCCACTGCCCAAGGACGTCCGAAAAGCCGCTCCATAAAGTCCGCCGCGATGTTTTTCGACTCCATCGCTTCTTGCCATGGAATGACACCGATGATGCAGAGATTCATCGTCCAGTAGATCAGAGCGATGACAACCACCGAGCTGATGATCGCTCGAGGGATGGTGCGGGCAGGGTCTCTGACCTCCTCGCCAAGATGACAGATGTTGTAGTAACCGAGGTAATCATAAATGGCGATCAGCATGGCCGCCCCCAACCCGGTGGCAAATCGCTGATCGAACCGAAAAGCTCTTGGCGGCAGGGCAAGATGACTGGGATCCAGGTGCGTTAGACCAGCGACAATCACCAGTATTACGGTCAACAGTGTGCCGGCAGTCATCCAGACGCTCAACCAGCCGATCTTGCCAATGCGCTGACAAAGAAGCGCTGTCACCAAGACGACCGCAGCGACAGCAATCCAACGGTCTCCCCCTGGATACGGCTCCCATGCTCCAGTCCACTTCGGTGCAGCGTACTTCAGGTAGTTCAAAGCACCGATATACCCGGAAGCCATTTCCAGTGCGCCGCTGATCAGAAACTGCCATATAAAGAGAAAGGGGATGACACGACCATACCGCATCGGCCCGAAAACGGTTTTGAGAAAATGGTAGGAACCTCCGCTTCCAGGCAGTGCTGCCCCCAATTCGCTCCAAACCAGACCATCGCACAGCACCAGCAGTGCCGCCAAGCCCCAGGCGATCATCGCCTGGGGCCCTTCCATCGCGGCGATGAATGCAGGAATCGTGATGAAGGGACCGATGCCGACCATATTGGAAATGTTCAAAGAAGTCGCCTGCAGCAACCCTAAGGATCGTTCCATTCCTTGAGGCGACGATGAATTCTCCGAATCTTCCAATTTCATGATTCACCCTGGCAACCTGCATTGGAAGTGAATGCATCGAGTGACGCGGGGGCGGCCGAAGGGTCGCGATCTTCTGAAATGCCTAGGCCCTCAGCCCTTGCCCTCACCGGTGATCCTCTGTCGCAATAGTTAATTCGCGGATGTCCAGAATATGCTGCGGCCCAAGCTTCTCATCGAGGTGGGAATCGGTGTTCACTCCCGGCAGTAGAACCGATTGCAAAATCGTTCTCAGGCTGATCCGATCGCAAGCCCCGAGATCTTTCCGAATCTTCCGCCGCTCCAGCTACCCTTTTTCGGTGCGGCCCGCTCCAATCCGATCGCACTAACCCGATGATTGCATCAGTAGAGGTTTCTCATCAACTCGACAAGGCAGTCGACCTCATGGGGAGTCAGAGACTCAGCGAAGCTCGGCATGATCGACCTATCGGTGGTCTTGATGCTCAGCTCCCCATCTTCCCCGCGAACGATTTCCTCCAGGGGTATCACCATGATCCGGTTGCCATCTCCCGTGGGATTTGTCAATGCGACGGTCATCGAGTCGGTGTCGCGGCGCACGATCACACCCGATACAACACCACCCTCTGTCTCAATCACACTGACTCGATAGGCTTCCGCGACATGCTTGTAAGGATCGACGATAGAGTTTCTGAGATACTCTTCCGATTGCAGGCCCACGGTCTCAAGAGACGGAGCTAAATAGCTGCTTGGGAAATGACATTGCACACACCCCCCCTTACCACGAAAGATCTGCTCCCCTTCAAGAATCCAGTCCAGTCGCACCGGAGCCCTCGGGGGCGGTTCTGGCGGACGGACAATCGGAAGGGCATCGATCCGATTGCGATCGACCACTCCACCCTGACTCATCAGATAGGCCACTAGGTCACGCACTTCACTATCGGTCAGCTTGGTCGCAACCTGCGGCATGATGGAACTGGTCGATGTGCTGTAGGCAGCCGGATCGACGATCGACTCGATCAAATACTGTTCCGCGCTGTAGCCCTCCCTTCGTTTTCCTGCCTGCAGCCCCAAATCCTTGACGGATGGCCCTCGTGCCAGGGAGCCGTCCAGCGAATGACAAAAAATACAATTGATTTTGAACAGCTCAGCCCCCCTCCCCGTGTGAGCCAGGGTGAACGAACCGGCCGAGAGCGGAGAGTACCGACTCAACACTGCAGGGAAGACCGCCAGCACGACCAAGCCGGCCAGCACCACAGACACTAAATACCGAAGGAAGGTGTTCATGATTCCGCCTGCTCGAACCCCGTTTCCTGCTACTGGTCAAAGGTAAGTCGATACAGCTTATTATCAGGGCGGCGCGTGATGACGAAGAGACTGCGGTCCCCGTCGAATGCAATGCCAACGGGCCTGGGCAGATTGGCGAAAAGATCGCTGGATACCACCGATAACTTTTCTCCGTCCCGCGCCAGCTTAAGTCGGAAAATCGAATCCCGGGGCAAATCGGCAACCAGAATGCAATCCTGGAAGTCCTTCGGCAATCTCCCTCCCGACAGATAGGCCAGCCCGGTCAGATTGCCTCGCTCACCACCGTTCCAAAGAGGCTGTCGGAACTCTCCCTCGTCGACCCCTTCATCTCCAGGCAACACATAAGGATGTCCATAATGTCGCCCCTCCTGCACATAATCGACCTCGTCGCCTCGGTTGTTATTGGAGTCGTTGTCGGTGATGAACAGCTCGTCCTGCCGGCTCAACGTCATTCCAAAAGGATTTCGGAAACCCCGAGCAAAAATTTCGGGGACCATGCTGCCTGGAGCGTACTTCAGGATGGTCCCTTCGATCTCATCGACGTGAACTGACCGGTTGGTAGGAGTCCCCACAGCAACCAAAAGGTTTCCCTTCGAGTCGATTGCGACACCATTGTTGGAATGCTGACTGTCGGGGATCCTGAGTCCCGGCAAATCGGTAACGACGTCAAGAAACTCGTCGAAAACACCGTCCCCGTTCTGATCGCGACACCGCGTGACAGCACCGGTCTTTTCATAGACAAGGCGTTCCCGAGTCGCGCGAACAAATCGTCCTGATCGCGATGCGTAAAGCGATCCATCATGCCAGAAAAGACCATTGGTCCTTCCAAATAAGCCGGCGGGTGACGTGCGATTGGACTTCCATGCCCCATCTTCGGTCTGCTGGAAAGCGACGACTCCACCTTCCTCCCTGCCGTCCAGAAACGAGTCGTAGCTTACATAGACCTTGCCGTCCTCCCCAGTGCACACACATATCGGCTCATTCGCTAATTGACCGATGGTCTCCAAGGAAACGCCCGGATACTTCAAGGGCTGGCCGTAAATCAGCTCCGGTTTCTGCTGCCGGATCCACATCAGCCCAAGGGCGGCGCAGGACACAAGCAATCCAGCCGTCATCGCCACATCCCTCAGCCGGCCCCAAAGAATGTGTGTCAGCGGACCAAACGCGGCAAGCCCCATTCCGATGCCGAGAATGATCGCTACCAAATTGATCTTCTCTTCGGCAACACTTTTTCGGAAGAAGTCGAGCAAAAACGTCTGACCCATCGGGGATCCGCCGTAGAAAGCGACTCCCAGAGCAAGTTGCACCAGAGCCAACAAGGCGATCACCCAACGCGACCAACCTTTTCCAGCTAGTGCATGCCACGTCGCTAAAAAAGCAGCAACGGTTGAATAGCCTAGCAAAAGAAGAACAAAAATCGATGTGAAGTTCATCATGCAGGCGCTGCCGCAGCCACCCCGGAATCAACGATGGAATGCCCCATGCTGCCTCCCAAGCCGGGCAGACAGACCCCTGCAACAACTGCAAAGCACGTTGCTCCTCAGGGGGCAATGAGCCCTGAATTCTCCTCGCGTTGGTTCCCCACGCATCCACCCCGCCCATTTCGTGCGACGGAATTCGTTCTTCTGGAACGGTCGCCACCCAAAAAGCGTTATCGGCGAGGTCGCCGAGCGATTTTTTTCCGCCTGTACCTTGGCAGCAACGTCAAAAAGCTAGGAGTTTTAGTCTAACTACCCAGCCTAGACCGTCAAGACTCGGCCCCATTCACAGCCACCGCGACAAACCCATGCATCGCCGACTGCCGACCAACAACCACCAGCGCCGTCCCCGCCAGGACCTGCCCGATCGAAAACCAGGGCGGAAGTCGTCTTGGGTAACTTCTCCAACGCTCCGTGCATTGCAACCAACCTGAGAAAACCCAGGTCGCCAACTGCACAATCAACAGTCTCATAGCAATGCAAGCCACGATCAACTGGCGACGGCTCTGATCTGTTCCGGTCCAGTCGTCAAAGGCTGGGATCCACCACCCCGTGGCGATACTCAATCCACCAATCGTGACGCACCAGACGATCGGAAGATGTGGGCTTACTGAGTCACTTGATTCGGGGGGATTCCTCCAGGCCATCTCCGCTGATGCCTTTCCGATCCAACTCGGCGCTCACTTGCTGCCAAGTTCCACTCAACCGTTGCCCAGAGGAGCCCGCAGCGATCAACCCACCGTTGGCGATTTGCCACAAGCACCCCTGTTCGAGGATAGGCGACTACCATTTTGGAAGCAGAAAGATTTCCCGCCGCAAACCATCCAGTTGCTGTGAAAAAATCGGAAAAACTGCAGCCAAGCAGTCGCATTGATCGCCTGGGTGTGAGAAAAATAGTGCACGGGCTAGGCTAGCCCTTTTGGGACAATCAGCATCGAACGGGAAAAGTCTTCTCAAGTCGCTCGAGTGTTTTTCCATGGGCCAGCATCCCGAAGATTCCTCGTCATCCGAGTCCCCTGAGTCGAAGGAACTTGGTCGATTGCACGCCTGGATGGCCGCGCGGGAATTCTTGCTGGCTGGGCTTCCAGAGCCACTTCGGCAGCATGCAGCGGCGGTGCTGCCTCATTTCCCGCCAGATGCCCAGACCGGGGACGGTGTTTCGACATGGACCGCCGAGAGCCTCTCTGCCTCACACCGCTCTAGTACCAACGAAGGGACTGCCCCCAAGTCGGAAGCCGACAAGGAGCCCTCCACTATCGACGGCGGCGACGCCAATCTGTCGTTTGATGACGATGCCGCAGAAAAAATGGCGGGCGACCGAGCGGAAGTGCCTAGCCCTCCCAGTTCTGAACCAACAGCCATTCCTGCAGCAGTCGATCGTTACCAGATTCTCAGCAAGATCGCTGAAGGAGGCATGGGAGTTGTCTTGTTGGGTTTTGATCCCATGCTGGGTCGTCGTGTTGCGATCAAAACGCTACGCCGGGAATTTGCGGGCTCCTCGCGACGCAAACAGAGATTCCTGCAGGAAGCCCATCTGCACGCGCAGATGCAACACCCTTCGGTTGTCGCGGTTCATGAGAGCGGTGAGTTACCGGATGGCAGCCCGTACTTTGTCATGAGCTATGTAGAGGGTCAGACGCTTTCACGACTGCTTCGCAGCCGTCCTGATCCGAAGAAAGATCTCAACCGATTCATTCAGATCTTTGCCAAGATTTGTCAGGCTATCGCCTATGCCCATGATCGCAATATCGTCCACCGAGATCTGAAGCCTCAAAACGTGATGGTTGGCGACCTGGGAACTGTCCAGGTGCTCGATTGGGGGCTCGCAAAAAGAATCAATCCTTTTCCGATAAAGAGTCCTTCGCTGCCGCTTGAGGATTCACCGGACATAGAAGACACGACGGAGGACTCCGACGCCGGCGGCGAAGAAGAAATTTCTGAATGGCTGGTGGCTTCCTCCATGGTTGGGTCGACCAACACCAACCAACTGACGCTCAATGGTTCGGTCATCGGAACGGTTGCTTATCTGTCTCCCGAGCAGGCAAGAGGAGACACACTTCGCGTTGGCAAAGCAGCGGATGTTTTTTGTTTAGGGGGTATCCTGTGTGAAATCCTCACGGGGCATCCACCCTACTTGGGACACGACCAGAAGTCCGTCATCAAGCAGGCTCGTCGTGGAGAACTGAATGAGGCCCATCAACGGATTAAGCAAAGCGGCGCTGAAAAGGCTCTGATCGATCTGACGAGGCGATGCCTCGCATTCGATCCTTCGGCGCGTCCGCGCGACGCAGGGGAAATCACCGAAGCGATCACCGACTACCTGGAATCCGACCTGCGCCGAATTGAAAGGGATCAGGTCCGCTACTTTTCGCTGTCGCACGATCTGTTCTGCGTTATCGGAAAGGATGGTTTTCTTCGCCGTTGCGGTCCCAAACTGACGCAAGTGACCGGCTTGGACATGAACGCCCTACAGTCGATCCCCTTCCATGAGCATCTCCATCCGGAGGATCGCCAGGAGCCCTGGGGAGGGCTGGTGCAGATGCAAAATGGCCAGCCCGCGCGGCGATTCCGAAATCGCTTGCGAGATCCCAACGGCAATTACCGATGGATGGAATGGGTGACGCTAGAACTCCCGGAAGAAAACGCCTACTATGCTGTCGGGCGCGACATCCATGGATCATCTGCAGTTGCCGCCATGGAAGAAGATCGTCGGTTCAGTCAGCAACGCATCGAGGCGATGATCGAGAGTGCCCTGGATGCGGTGATCATGATCGACCATCTTGGCGATGTCATCCAGTTCAATCCTTCCGCCGAGGCGATTTTCGGGTACTCTCGGCAAGAAGTCCTCAACAACTCGCTCGCAGATTTCATCATCCCCGAACGATATCGCGAGGGTCATCGTCGCGGGATGGCGCATTTCCTGGCAACCGGCGAAGGCCCGGTTATCGGAAAGCGACTGGAGATTCAGGCGATCCGGAAAGGAGGCGAGGAATTTCAATGCGAACTGACCATCACGATGCAGCGGCTACCTTCTGGACAACCCGTTTTCACCGCCTATCTTCGAGACCTGAGCGACCGTCTACGCGGCAGGTCCTGAATCGATTTGCAAGTGACTGCAGCCGCCTAAGTGGTTTCCCTTCCTTTTCGGAACAGCACCTCTCGGCCACTAGGTCCTTTTAAGCTGATCATGAATGGATCGGCTTGAATTGAAGCAAGCTGTCAAGGAACCTTTTTCCTCAGAAAGCCTCCGGTACGATGTTTCACTCTTCAAAATTTGGATTCCTCTGGATCCTGTTGCCCTGGTTACTCTCTCTGCCCAAAACAACGTTGGCCGAAGAAGGCATGTTCCCGATGACGGAACTGGAACGCCTCGATCTAGCATCCAGGGGATTCCAACTTGGACCTCGCGATCTATTCCATCCGGATGGAATCGGGTTGGTGCAGGGAATCTGTCGCGTCAACGGATGCACCGGTTCGTTTGTTTCCTCCGAAGGGCTGATCATCACCAATCATCACTGCGCTTTTGAAGCGATACAAAACGCCAGCAACAAGCAGCAGGACTACCTGGAAAAGGGCTTCGTTGCAGCGACGCGTCAGCAGGAAATCCCCGCTCCCGGTTACACCGTTCGGATCACCGAGAGCTTCACCGATGTCTCTGAGGCAGTCCTCGCAGCCACTACCGCGGATATGGGCTTCGCCGATCGCACCAAGGCGATCGATCGCCGGAGAAAGGAACTGGAGCAGGCTGCGGAAAAAGCGAATCCCGGATTGCGGGCTGAAGTGGCGGAGATGTTCACCGGGAAGAGTTATTACCTTTTTCTCTACACCTATCTGAAGGACATTCGCCTGGTTTTCGCGCCCCCTGCTTCCATCGGAGCCTTCGGGGGAGAGACGGATAACTGGGAGTGGCCGCGGCATACGGGGGACTTCTCGCTGATGCGCGCGTACACGGCCCCTGATGGCAGTTCGGCCCCATATGCACGAGAGAACGTGCCCTACCGCCCCAAACGCGTGGTTCGTGTCGACCCGAAGGGAGTCGCCGAAGAGGATCTCGTCTTCCTGCTAGGTTATCCAGGACGAACCGTCCGCCATCGCACCGCCAGCTTTCTTCGATACGAGCAATCGGTACGCCTGCCCACGATCGTTTCACTTTACAGCTGGCAGATCGCAGAAATGGAAGCCGCCGGGAAGGTCGATCGCGAAGTAGCGATTCGGCATGCCTCCCGCATAAAATCGCTGGCCAATGTCGAAAAGCGATCGCGCGGACAATTGCTGGGCATGCAGCGTAAGGGAATCCTGGCGGCCAAGGAGAAAGAGGAATTGCAGCTTCGAGAGTTCATCGCTGCGGATCCTCAGCGCAATGCCCGCTACGGCCTGCTGCTCGAACAACTGGATCGGGTCTACCAGGAAATGACCGATGCCGCACCCGTCGAACTGCACCTGAAAGAACTCCGCTCAGCCTGCCGAGCCCTCTCCTTCGCTTTCACCATCGTCGACGCAGCTCACGAGCGGTCCAAAGGGGACCTGGAGCGGGAGGCGCCTTACATGGATCGAAACTGGGACCAGACCCGTCAGCAACTGCTTCTGGACACCCAGGACTGGCATCTTGCCACCGATCAGAACCTGCTGGCAGGGATGCTGCAGCGGCTCGCTGGAATCCCCGCTGCTCGCCAGATCCA
>JBIINB010000224.1:0-4621 GCA_044337705.1 Pirellulaceae bacterium
CCCGGCTGCCCTTTGAGACCGGCCAGAGGCTTTTGTCCTGAAAAATCGGTTGTTCCCCAATCCATAGGCCCGGTCCATCGCTAGTGGACTGAGCTACCGGCCAGCCGGTTGCAAGCAGCCTGGCCTTCTTGCCTGAATTCCCCGGTGCGTTCGTTGCCCCTCCGCGATGCCAAACATCTTGCAAGGCAGACCATGCAAGCGCGGCAATCAGAAGAGGCGACGCAGACTCAACAACTTCCCACCTGGGAGCTGTTCTGTTCCACGCAGAGACTTCGGGTGATCTAAGGACTGGAGCGATCCAAAACGGCAGGTCAGCCGTGACTCCAGAGCCATCGATCGCCAGATTGAACTCCGCATGGAACCAATCCACGTGGCGAGATACTGACCGGATTCATCGTTCCTGTCAGTCGGGGCGCCTTAGAATGGGATGGTTTACGCATGGCAGACTCCTTCGTCGTTAGCTTTCGCGATCGTTCCAAGCGATCCGCCAAGTTGCCGCCTCAGGCCTATTCGCCACTCGACCACAACGGGATCAAGCCGCTATCGACCAAACCGGACCACCTAGCCTTCTCCATCGCCAGCCACCAAAGGGCTGCCAGCCAACGGAGGCAGAGGGACTCTTTTGCAAGGAGAAGGATTATCGTCAGTGCAGCAGCGCGAAGCAAGCAACCGCTGGTCGCCATCGCCCTCGCATCGCTCGGACAGCCCGCAGCCCGTGGAGACTTCCGACATCGGTCTCCATCCAGTACCCAAGCTACCTCGCCCCACCGACAATACTTCTTCAGCACAGAACACTGGCCCCGAACTCACTCCCTGCTAAAAACTACAGGAGCTGACCCTACAACCAGTAGACTTGTGCCTCGAGTTAGACTCTCGACCAAACCTGCAGGTTCGCGCCCAGATCAGGAATTTTTTTAGGAGCCCCCCATGGGATCAGTCGACGCCAAGGATGAGCCCGAGGGGAATTCGGAGCGGACAGTTGGTTTTTCGTCCCCTTCGGAACCGATTCCGTCCAAGCTGCCGGGTTTGTACCGCGAGCTGATGGCGCGGTACCCCGAACTGGCCGCCGCTCACCAGCAGATGGGGCAAGCGGCCGAATCCTGCGGGCCGCTGGACCCCAAGTCGCTGGCGCTGGTGAAAATCGGTATGGCCGTAGGGGCAGGCCTGGAGTCGGCGGTGCGCAGCCACGTCCGTCGCGCCGGGGAGATGGGTTTGTCTCAGGAGGAAATCACCCAGGCGATCTTTCAGGGAATGACCACCCTGGGATTCCCTAGAACGATGGCGGCATGGAGCTGGGCGAGGGTGCAGTGGGAGAGGGATTCCGGTGAAAAGGACCGGAGGGAGATAGATCGCGAGGAAGAAGATCGCGTGGAACGACATCAGGTCGCCTCCCCCACGGGATGCGGCCATGTGGAAGGCTCCGGCGAGCCGTCGCGATGAAGTTGGACTGTTACATTCTTTCGGGAGGAAGGAGCCGTCGCTTCGGGTCGGATAAAGGAAGGATGCCAGTCGACGGCATGCCCAACCTCTTGCGACTCCACAAGGCACTTGCCCCCCACTTCCAATCTTTCTGGGTCGTCAGCAGGTCACCAGACGCCTATGCCGATCTGGGACTTCCCGTCATCGCCGACGTGGTGCCCGATCAAGGTCCACTGCAAGGACTCCACACCGCGCTGGCTCACCAACTTTCGCTGGCCGATTCCCAGTCCGATCCGCAACTATCCCCCTTGCGATGGATTGTCGTCGGCACCTGCGATGCCCTTACCTGCGACCCCGCCTGGTGGTTTGCTTCGATCCCTCCTACCGTGCCTGAAATCCCCTCCCAAGCTCAGGTAGTCACCTGGCAGGCGGAACCGTTTCAGCCCTTCCCAGGGATGTTCCCAACCTGTCTTTTGGGGACGATTGAATCGCTGCTGGCGGCTGGCGATCGGTCGATGCAGTCGCTGAAAAGGGCGATTGCCGACCGGTGGATTTCCCTCCCATCCCCGGACAATGCCTCCTTCGAACAGGTCAACACTCCAGAGGAACTGGAGGCCTGGCGGCAATGGAAAGAGGCTCAGAGGCTGGACAACTAACCCCTCTCTCCAAACCTGTCGGCGAGCCGAATGATGGCTGACCGCTTGCAACAAGACCAAGACACCCATCCGCCCTTTGCGCGCTGCGAAGCGATTGCCCATTGCCCTGGCGCGATGGAAAGGGGCCGATGGTCTCTCTCCCTAAAATCGGCCAGTGCTACGTGTGAGGAAGACTCACCATGACACGGGCGAGACGCCCGTGCCACGCAATCATGCAGCAAACAGAGAAGCTGGTGGCATGGCCGTCTCGGCCATGAATCCTCGTTATCACGGCCATAGACGCCCGTGCCACGCAATCATGCAGCAAACAGAGAAGCTGGTGGCATGGCCGTCTCGGCCATGAATCCTCGTTATCACGGCCATAGACGCCCGTGCCACATACCGATGCGGCAAACAGCGAACCTAGTGGCATGGCCGCCTCGGCCACGAACCAACGCAATCTAGATCGTCGAAGGCAAAAACGCCTTCCAGCTGGCATACTTCGGGTCATCCGACACGGTCAACATCCCGACCTGGGTTCGAGGCCGATGCGGCTGATTGAGTAATTTCATACTTGCCTGCTGCGGTGTGCGTCCACCCTTCTTGGAGTTGCAGGCGGTGCAACTGCACACCACATTCTCCCAGGAAGTCCTTCCTCCCTGAGACCTGGGAATCACATGATCCAGACTCAATTGACTCATCGGACGCGCCTGACCGCAATACTGGCAACGATAGCCATCGCGCGCAAACAAGTTCTTGCGGTTGAACCGCACTGCCGACTTGGGCAACCGATCGTAAAGCACCAGACGGACGATCCTTGGCACTTGAATCTCCTGACGTGGGGTCCTCAAATAGTCTTCCCCAGGCTGCTTTTCGGGAGCGTGCAGCAACGACAGTTCGCACCAGCTTTCAAAATCAAAATTGGCGTACTGACCATCGTCGATGACGATCACCTCGGCGCAGTTGCGGTAGAGCAACGTCATCGCTCGACGCACATCGACCACACGGATCGGCATGTAAAAACGATTCAGCACCAGGACATTTGCGTCCAAATGCCCCTGATCCCCTTGCCCTTGTTCGCCTTGTCCCTGATCCTTTTGCCCCTGATCCCCCATCGCTCATCATTCCTTTACGAGAGCTGGCAGAAGGAGTTTCCGAGGCAAATCGAGGGAGAGATCGACGCGAAGTCCGTTTCGGACTCCCCGCGTCCACCGCTTCCCCACGACACCATCTGCCCCAACCCCTTCGGCACCCAATCGGCCACGGTGGGTTATCCAGCCACGACAGACGTGGAACTGGACACCGCTTATTTTAGCGGAGTCGACTTCGCTCTAGCAAACAGGATCTCTCGCGAAATCCTTTCTTCACAAAGAAGTTGTTGCGCCCCTCCGACACCCGACGGCGAAAAGGTGCCGGGGGAACCGAACCAGTGCCGGAATCAACTTTAGGCGCTACGAATCCTGTCCCGCTTGGCTGGGATTGATCGCCGATGGCGCGCTGCCACAGCGATCGCCCGCTCCACCGCCCGAAGCTTACGGTAGACCCCAGGTCGGCTGGCGTAGCGATCGAGCGAATTTCGGTATTTCAGGAAAAACATGAAGGTTTCGGCAAAATCCTCGCAGGCACAGGTCGCTGCATAATCGGTGATGAAGTGATCCCGAAACCACTTCGATCGCACCCGCTCCATCGACTGTTCCGAACGGCATCTCCCCGTCTCGATCCGGAATCTTCGACTCTCGGAAAGCCGCTTTTTCCAACGCTGATAGGGCCGCGCCTGGCAATTGCCATACGATGCGTCAAACACCGGTTCGAACCAACCCTGCCGGAAGAAATGGCTATCCAGGTAGTGCCATGCATGAGCGAATTCATGCCGGATGATGTCGGTCAGGGTGCATCCGGGGGTGCGAGCCTTCGAGGGGAGATCGCGAGGCAGATAGATGACGCCTGGCCGGTACCCCTGGTGACGGAAAGGCCCCGTCTTCTCGAAAACATACCCCGACTCCCCGGTGCTTCTCTGACCATCAACCCACAATTCGACGTGGTCCAGATACCAACCGTCCAGCAACAATCCTAGGTCTGCCAACTCTTTGCGCACACGATGGTACGCCTGATTCACTTCCCGCATGGCTCGCATCGGCCCCTGACCGCCCTATCGGCACTGACAATCGTTTTTCCCAAAGCGCCGATCCTTCAGCCACCAATGCACCCTCCCAAGTGCCGTCTCCCAGTCTGGTTCCCCAACCCCCTACGTTCAAATGATGCGCTGCAATTTTCCAGAACCACCTGAAAGAGCTATCGAAAAGTCCTGGTGTTTTCAAAGGCCCCACTGGAAAAACCCCCTCTTTTGCCCCCCCCTGGCAACGAAGCCGAAGGGAGGACACCTGGAGTTCCCGGCATGGAAAAGGTGTCAGGACTGAATGGCACTAACTTAAGCCACCGACGCAACATGTAGGGCACAAGTTTTTTTGCTTGCACTGCAGGTAGTGCAAGCAATTCAGATGAGCGTTTTCGTCAATGAATCGGGATTGAAATACACGGCAGGATTCCTCTGAATAGGTGTTCATCAC
>JBIINB010000225.1:0-4617 GCA_044337705.1 Pirellulaceae bacterium
CCACTTTGAGACGGGGATTGTGGTCCAGTGCCAGGACGAAAAAAGCCAGCACAAGAATCTGGCCAAAGCCCTGCGGGTGCTCAAGAGCCGCATTTACGATCAGAAGCGGGAAGAGGAACTGAAGAAGCGATCGGACCAGAGGAAGAGCCTCATTGGGTCGGGGGACCGTAACGAACGGATCCGGACCTACAACTTCCCCCAAAATCGACTGACCGACCACCGCATCAATCTGACCCTCTATAAACTAGGGGATATCATCGCTGGCAACATGCAGCCGGTGACCGACGCCATGCTGGAGCATGAGCGCGACATGTTGCGAGGAGACATGGAGGAGTAGGTGGCCGACAGCGACGAGTGGACCATCGGTCGGTTGTTGAGTTGGACAACCGATTTCCTTCGCAGCCATGGCTCCGAGGCACCCAGACTGGAGGCCGAGGTGCTGCTGGCTCACGCCAGAGGCTGCTCCCGAGTCGCTCTCTATACGGCCTATGCGGAGCTGGCCGATCAGAGGCTGCGCGATCAATTCCGCGATCTGGTGAAGCGTCGTTCCAAGGGGGAGCCGGTGGCTTACCTGGTGGGGCATAAGGAATTCTATTCGCTCGACTTCGAAGTCAATCGGGATGTCTTGGTGCCGCGCGCTGAGACCGAGCATTTGGTGATGGCGGCGATCGACTGGGTGCGGCGTCGTGAGAAGCCGTCTCCTACTGGTCAGCCAGTCCGTATCGCCGACCTGTGTACCGGTAGCGGATGCGTGGCGGTGGCGATCGCCAAGCACCTGGCGGATGCCAGGGTGGTCGCATGCGATCGCAGTGCCAGGGCTCTGGATGTGGCCCGTCGCAACGTCCGACGCCACCAACTGGAAGATCGAATCGTGTTGGTCGAGTCAGATTTGATGGAGCCTCCCTTTCCGGACGGACGGTTCGATCTGATCGTCAGCAATCCACCCTATGTCACCACCAGCGAATACAGCCAACTGGATCCGCAGGTGAAGGACCATGAGCCGCGGGAGGCGCTGGAGGCGGGGGAGGATGGCCTGGCCGTGATCCGGCCCCTGATCGCAGAGGCCAGTGGTCGCTTGGTGCCCGGTGGTCGGCTGCTGATCGAACTTTCCCCCAGCATCGCCGCTAGCGTCATCAGCCACCTCGAATCGCAGGGGGTCTGGGATGCGATCGGTTGCACCAAGGACCTGGCGGGGCACGACCGCATCGTCCACGCGACCGCTCGGGGCCCCCTGCCCTCCAGCTGATACTCAACCCATGGAAACAACGCACCGATCCGTTCGATTCCCGAATGCCGGGTGAGTTCCACCCAGTTCCAAGTCGATAGCCCATAGCCGATTGAAGAGAAGGAACTTCTACGATGATGCAGATGGAGAAACTGGTATCGCTTTGCCGACGACGCGGCTTTCTGTTCCAGTCCAGCGAGATCTATGGAGGGATGAATGGCTTCTGGGATTACGGCCCGCTGGGGGTCGAACTGAAGCGGAATGTGAAGGAAGCGTGGTGGCAGGATATGGTCCGTGGTCACAATGAACTGCGGCAGCCCGAAGGGGCACCGAGCACCTACGAAATGGTGGGGCTGGATTGCACCATCCTCATGCACCCCCAGGTCTGGAAGTGTTCGGGCCACTACGATCTCTTCCACGACTACATGGTCGATTGCCGACAGACCAAGCGTCGCTATCGCGTCGATCAGGTGCGGGGACGCTGGGTGGAAGCCAAGGGGCAACGGATTTTTGTGACCAGTATGGTCGAGCCGGATTTGCAGGAAGAGGATCTGCTCCGGAGGACCCTGAAGTTTTTCAACCTCCGCGGCAAGGATGCGGATTCGCTCAAGTGGGATTCCCCTTGGACGACGCTGGACCAGTTGAGCCCAGCCGAGCAGGCGACCGCTTTGGGACCCGATGCGACCGAAGCCGGTACGCTTA
Organism: Pirellulaceae bacterium; assembly: GCA_044337705.1. Lineage (GTDB taxonomy): Bacteria > Planctomycetota > Planctomycetia > Pirellulales > Pirellulaceae > JBEISR01. The sequence goes on from JBIINB010000225.1 coordinate 1,928, forward strand.
CCGAGCCGCGTGAATTCAATCTGATGTTCAAGACCTTCGTCGGAGCTCTCAGCGGCGAAGAAGGCGCTGCATTCCTTCGGCCCGAAACCGCTCAGGGCATCTTCGTCAATTTCAAGAACGTGCTCGACAGCACCCGTGTTCAGATCCCCTTCGGCGTCGCTCAGGTTGGCAAGAGCTTTCGCAATGAGATCACGCCGCGTAATTTCACCTTCCGCAGCCGCGAGTTCGAGCAGATGGAGATTGAGTTTTTCTGCCATCCAGATCAGTCGCGGCAGTGGTACCAGTATTGGCGAAATCGCCGCATGGCGTGGTACACCACCCTGGGGCTGGCCAGTGAGCGATTGCGGCTGCGCGAGCACAGCGAGGATGAGCTGAGCCACTACTCATGCGGCACGGCCGATATCGAATATGCCTTCCCCTTCCTTCCCGAAGGAGAGTACGGCGAATTGGAAGGGATCGCCCATCGCGGTGATTTCGACCTCAGGAGCCACATGGAGGGGAAGCTGGATCCGAAGAAGAGACCACTGGAGCTGGAGCGGGATGCCAATGGCCAGCCCCGCCATCGCGGCAGCGGAAAAGACCTGACCTATCGCGATGAAGCGACCGGATCACGCTATACCCCGCATGTGATTGAGCCATCGGCGGGCGCGGATCGCGCGACACTGGCGTTCCTGTGCGAAGCCTACGACGAGGATCAGGCGCCCGATGAATCGGGGGCGATGCAGTCGCGCGTCGTGCTCCGGTTCCATCCTCGCGTCGCGCCCATCAAGGCAGCGATCTTCCCGCTGGTCAAGCGCGACGGAATGCCCGAAATGGCTCACGAAGTCTACGCGTCGCTCAAAAAACACTGGAATGTTTTCTACGACGAAAAGGGGGCGGTAGGCAGACGCTACCGCCGACAGGATGAAGCAGGGACACCCTTCTGCATCACCATCGATAGCCAGTCGCTGGTCGACCAGACGGTGACTGTTCGCGATCGTGACACCCTGGAGCAGGTGCGGGTCAAGGCGGCCGATCTGGTCGGGGAAATCGGGCAGCGCATCGGAGGCTGATCGGGCGCCCCCGGCTGGACCACCCCGCACGACCGCAGGAATCGACCTGGTGGATTGAGACGGCCGTACCGGTTGGGGGGGAGATCCCTCAGGTCGAACCGAAAACGCCCTGGAAACCCAAGGCATGCCCTTCACGAAGCGAGCCGCTGGCGGTCGAAGTAGAGAAAACGGTGGAATTTGTTGTTCCCACGGACTATCGTGGACTAAAATTCTGCGTGGTCTCTTTGACCGGGAAACTCGCCGCAATTTTCTTGTTTTGTTGACCCAGTAAGGTGGTGCTCTCGATGGCCAATTACATCTCATTGGAAGAAGCGGCCAAGAAACTGCAGGTGACCGTCGATGAGGTGGTCGAGATGCTGTCGCGTGGCGAAATTTTCGGCTATCGCGATGGAACCAGCTGGAAGTTCAAGCCCGAGGAAGTCGAAAGGGCTCTGGAAGAACAGTCTGGTGGTTTGCTGGACGAAGCGACCGATCCCAGTGGTTCTTCGCTGGTGATTTCCAGCAATGACTTTGACCTGGGTACCGGATCAGGCATCTCAGGGTCGCGCAGCGGCGCCGGAAAAAGCGGCCGTCGCAGCGGAAGCGATCTGCCGCTGATCGAAGAAGGAGATGACTCGCTGGATTCCCTCGGGTCGGGAGACCTGGAGCTTGGGGATGAGCTGCGACTGGCCTCGGACAGCGGAAGCGAAATCTCGCTCGGGGATTCCAACGACGGTGGACTAAGCCTCGGTCCGGTCGAGAAATCGGACGTTCTTGGCGGGACCACCAGCAAGTCCAAAGCCCCGAAGGAAATGCCGCTTCAGGAAGATGAAGACGAGTTGGTGCTGGGAACCGGCAGCGATGTCCAACTAGCCGCCGATAGCAACATCAACCTGGTCAGTCCCAGCGACAGCGGCCTGTCGCTCGACGATGAGCCGCTCGACCTGGCCGGTTCCGGAATCTCAGGACTGGACCTGGGTGGCGAGGGATCGGGGGTGAAAAAGCCGAGTGCATCGGGAAGCGGATCGCTGGTCGATTTTCAGCAGGATCAGGAATTCCAGCTCTCTCCTTCCAATGCCGCCGATGCCGATGACGACAGCGGTTCGCAGGTGATTGAGCTGGAAGATTCCGCCGATTTCGGCGATGGCGCGGTCGCTCTTCCCACCTCAGGCAGCTTGGATGATTTGGCTGCAGACCTGGGAGGTGGAGGATTGGGCGCCGGTGCGCTGGCCGGTGGTGGGCTGGGGATGGAGGAAGCAACTGCCGCGGGACCTGCCGTGGTGCGTGCGACCCCTGAGATCCCCTTCTCCATGCTTCAGGTAGGCGCCTTGCTTTCGATCTTACTTCTGATGGGCTTGGCGGGGATATTGGTAACCGACATTGTCCGCAATCTGTGGGCGTGGTCTGACAGCGACAATCTGACCTCAGGTTTCACCCAAATGGTGATCGAAGCCGCCGGGATGAAGTAATGAGATCAAAAAGGTGTCAGGACTGAATGGCACCAACTTAAGTTCCTAAGCTGCTGTGGCGTAACGATTTCGGTTCGGATCTCGAGGCTTTTGCATCAGCTTGTATTGCTTGGGGCGTCGTTTCAGCACTCGTGGTTCTTGGCGGCCTGGCCTGTTGCCAACGCGAAGCTCTGAGATCGTCTTGAGAACA
>JBIINB010000226.1:0-4586 GCA_044337705.1 Pirellulaceae bacterium
TCTCCCCAAGCAGCGGAAAACAGCGCGGATGGTACTTCGAGAGTCCCCGATTATGTCGCGATCCAGCCTCCTTCGGCGATCGAGCCGACGGCATTTGGGTCGGGCTTCTTGGGTCCCAAGCACCAGCCGCTGCTGGTCACCGGATCGCCTTCGAACGGACTGCCCGGGATGAGCGCCCAGGCGCCGCGACTGCGGGTCGAAAACCTGCTGCCTCCCGAACGACTGTCGGCCCATCGCCTGGCGCGCCGCAAGGAACTGTGGGAAGTGCTGCAGCAGTCGTACGATGTCCACCGCCGGTCTCCTGCCAGCCTTGCGCACGACACCGTCGCGCGCCGGGCCATGAGCCTTAGCGAAAGCCCCTGGCGCAGCGCCTTTGATCTCGATCTGGAAGAGGCTTCCGTGCGCGCTGCCTACGGCGAAGGGACGTTCGGGCAAGGCTGCCTGATGGCCAGGCGCTTACTGGAACAAGGGGTGCCGGTGGTCGAGGTGGCGATGGGATCGGAGGGATTGGGTTGGGATACCCATGCTCAGAATTTTGAGCTGCTCCCCAGACTGCTGGGAGAACTGGATAACGCATGGTCGCAATTGATGACCGATCTGGATCAGCGCGGTCTGCTGCAGGATACAACGATCCTGTGGATCGGCGAATTCGGCCGGACTCCGATCATCAATCCGGCCGCAGGACGCGATCATTTTCCTGATGCATGGAGCTGTGTGCTGGCCGGTGGCAATATCGCCGGTGGGCAGGTCTTTGGAAAAACCAGCGACGATGGTCAGCAGGTGGTCGAGGATCCAGTCTCGATCGGACAAGTCTTGGCGACCGTTGCGGCTAGCTGTGGGATCGATCCCAAGCTAGAGAATGTCTCGGAGGAAGGTCGACCGATTGCGATCGTCGATGGCCAGCCGATTGAAAAGCTTCTGGCCTGAGATTTTTTCGCTGCATCGTTACCCACTGACCTACTGAAATGCCGGAGGGAACTTGATTGCTGACACGGCTTGTCAGCAATTGGGATCAGCGGGTCATGGAGGCAGGCTGGTCGGCTGGTTGGGCCAGCAGCCATCGACGAACCGCTTCTGGTGCTTGGTCGATCGCGATCCGTCGCGGCTGGCCATCGGGACCTTCGACGTAGGCAAAGCGAGCCGGTTCCTGGGCGGTGGCGGTCGGTTGCGGGCTGGAGCCGCGAACGACGGAGGCGAGGCCAATCTTTTCGATTGCCTGATGGAGCACATCGGGACCGGTGTAAAGCCCTTCATCCCACTCGGGGTCGGCCGCATAGCAGACGCCGATCAGTTCCCCGCGATCATTGAAAAGACCACCGCCACTGCGCCCCTGCACCGGGGCTCCTGCGACTTCGATATTCGACGGTCCCAGATAGCGATTGAGTTTGGTGATTCGGCTGTCGCGTCGCGTGGGGGATTGGCCATGGTCGCAGCCGTAGCTGAAGACCGTCGCACCTTCTTGCACAGGCAGTCGCGGGTGGCACAGCTTGGCCACCATCAACGGCTCTGGGGATCGGAATCGGACCACGCCCAGGTCCAACTGGTCGGCTTCGTAGTAGACCACTTCGCCCTGATACGTGTTGCCGCCGCCAAGCCCAAAGGTCTCGATGGTGACGGGGGATTTTCCCTGGCCATCGCGGAACAGGTGGCCGCAGGTGAGGACCCAGTAGGTATCGGCCTGGGAGGCGATCAGCGTGCCCGTGCCAAAACTCTCCGAAGCACCGTCGTCGATTTTCAGACGCACGACCGAAGCTTCCAGCGACGAGGCGGGAGGGGTGACGCGGGAGCGGCCTAATGGCTGGCCCGGTTCGTGGCTGGGAAGCGACGAAGGCATGGTGGCGGAGGCGAGTTGGACTTGCGAAGGGTTGGAGCGGCTGGCGGGAGGTGGATCGAGCGGCACCAGGGTCGAAGCGAACGGGAGTGGTTGAGCTTGGGGGAAAGAGGTTTCCTGGGGAACGTTCGGTGTGGCGAGCGGTGAAGCGGCTTCAGGGATCGGGGCACCCAGGCGATGGAGCAGATGGGGAAGCTGCTGGACGCCGACGATGCGATCGATCTCCTGGCCGGCATCGATGACGATCAGCGTCGGGGAGTGGGAAACTCGCCAACGCGCCACCTGCGAGGGTTGCGATTCCATGTCGATGGCGCGAACCACCCAGCCCCGTTCGACTAGTTGCGCAATGGTGGGCAGCATCGTCTGACAGTCGTGGCAGCCGGTGCGGGTGAAGGCGAGAATGACCAGGGGTCGCTGAGCCAGCAGAGATGGTGCGGGGGTCAGCGCCAGGATCAGCAGCAGCATCAGGAAGCGGAGGGTGGCTGCTGGTAGACTGGTTGGGTGCTCGTTTGGCAGGTTGATTCCACGCATCGTCGCCGATCCTCCCTGATCGCGCTGCTGCTGAACTTCGCTGGAACGGTGCATCCGCTTCGGGATAGCCGAGCGGCTGGGGAGTGTCGGGAGTTGGAGGTTAGGCGGCAAGAGCAGTTCAAAATGCCTGCATTGCAGCAGGCTCTTTTGATAGCAATTCCATCGACGTCGACCGTTTCGTGTTCCACGAGGTTGCGGAGAGAATCTGCTTGTTTGTTCATCGGTTCGAAGGTTCAGAAATACAAAATAAGGGGGGCTGTGGGTATGGCTGGACAAAAAGCAAATTGGACGCGGCGCGACTGGCAGGCAGCGTGCGGCGCGATGGCTCTTGGCCTGGCAACACGGTCGATTCCTGCAGCAAATTCTCCCGCGCTGGCCGATGGCGACTGGATTGATGCGCATGTCCATGTCTGGACCCCGGACTTGAATCGGTACCCGATCCAGCCGCAGTTTACGGTCGACCAGATGGTGCCCAGAAGTTTTACCCCTGAGGAACTGTTCGCTTACTGCCGTCCATCAGGTGTCCGGCGGGTGGTGCTGATTCAGATGAGCTACTACGGGACCGACAATCGGTACATGCTGGATCAGATCGCTGCGCATCCAGGAGTGTTTTCTGGAGTGGGCATCGTCGATCACCGCATCGATCAGCTTTCCGAAGCAATCGATCACCTCGCCGAGCATGGTGTGAAGGGACTGCGCATCCATCCGACCAGCTCCGAAGAGGCAAAAGCGTGGGTGCAGGATGCAGGGATGAATCGCCTCTGGAGTCATTGTGGGAAGACAGGGGTAGCAGTGTGTCCTTTGATCAATCCGGGCGACCTGGAAGCGATCGACCAGTTGGCTGAAAAGCATCGGGATACCATGGTGGTGATCGATCACTTTGCAAGGATCGGTGTCAGTGGGTCGATCGAGGAAGACCGGCTGCAGAAGTTATGCAGTCTGGCAAAGCATCCCAAGTGCTATGTCAAAACTTCCGCGTTTTACGCACTGGGTAAAAAGCAGGCGCCTTACGATGACTTGATCCCGATGATTCGACGCGTTCTGGATGCCTATGGTCCTCAGCGCTTGATGTGGGCAAGCGACTGTCCTTACCAAGTCCAGTCGCCGCATGCTTACGACCCATCGATTGCGTTGGTGCGCGATCGGATCGACTTTCTTTCGCCTAGCGATCGGCAGTGGATGCTGAGAGACACTGCCGCGAAGGTTTTTTTCTAGAGTCTTCGCGCTGGGTTGGTTGCAGTTATCCATCGGATCGTCCGGCGGTTGGGACGGCGATCCGAATCCTAGGATGCAGCATCTGCTCGGCGGAGGTTCTGGATGCTTTCGCGGAGGATCGTTTCGACGCCGGGGGTTTCGTCGAAGACCTCCAGCGAGACCCAGCCTGAGTAGTTGACTTCCTTGAGAGCTGCCACGATCGGGACGAAATCGACCTCTCCCATACCGGGTCCCAGAAGGTTTGGGTCGTTAGCGTGGAAGTGGATCATGAGGTCGGCGTGGTCGCGGATGACCTGGTCGATCGGCACTCCTTCGCTGCTCATCGCTTTGACGTCCAGATGGAGTCGGATCCAGGGGGAGTTGATCTGCTGGATGATCTGCCTAGCCTGGCTGGCGTGATTCAGAAAATTCCCTTCGCCTGGTCCCAGCGGTTCGATGGCGATTTGGACCTGATACTTTTCGAGCGCAGGAATGGCCCACCGAAGAGTTTCGATGGCGCAGTCCATCGCCTGATTGTGCGACTGGTCGGGCCCGAAATTGCGTTGGGCGGGCGAGCCAAGCACCATCAGATTGCCGCCCAGGTCCTTGCACAGCTTGGCGAGGGTACCAAGATAGTCGGCAGTTTTTTGGCGGATCGCGCGATCGGGTCGCGTCAGATGGAAGCCTTCGGTTTTCGCCAGCAGCCAGTGGAGTCCCAGGATCGGCAATCCATGCCGTTCGGCCGCCTCCCGATATTCTCGCCTCATTTCCGGAGAGATCTGGTCGGCGTAGGTAGCCAGTGTGAAGGGGGCGACTTCCAGTGCCTGGTAGCCGAAGCTGGCGGCAAGTCTTAGCCCTTCCTCGCGAGGCAGATCCCGAAGCAGTTCGTTGCAGACCGCGTATCTCATGGCAAGGTTCCGAGTCGGATGTGGGTTACAATGGCGGGGCAAGTTCGATCGCTGCAGCGATCATTTTAACCTTCCGAGGAGAGATCACGATGGACCGTCGCCGATTCGTCTCGACCAGTGCC
>JBIINB010000227.1:0-4569 GCA_044337705.1 Pirellulaceae bacterium
ATCCTATTTGCCTGACCGAAATTCTGCCCCTTCTCACTCTTCCTGCTATACAGTTCGATTAACTGAAGGGGTGAAAAGGTGACAGAAAATCGAGCAAAAGTGGCGGGAAAAAGGGATCACCTTTTTTAGGACGGTCGCAGTACAACCGGACTATTCCCAACCGGAATCGCCACGAGCGATCCGCGGTCCCAGCGTAAGATTGCTCGCGCTGAGCGATCCCAGCCTCATCGACCAACCATTGCCCCAAGGAATCCAACATCCTCTCTGCACCGCAGCCAAGTCCACCAGTCAAGCTCGTGCGCCCCAGGACCATCAGCCGCCACCAGAGAGCTATGGAGTCGACTTCCGCTCCGCCGTGACTCGCTTTTTCCGTAACCCCCGCAGTCGGTAACAGCGAAGGACAGCTTTTGCAGTCCCCAGCCGGCAAACTTCGGATTCATAAAATCAGCTTGTCATCGGAGTCGTTCGACGAATTCTTGGATATGTTGTTCGGCAGCCTACCATCGACATCCCCTTTCATGCAATCTTTACAACGGGTTCACCATCCATCGATAGAATACGGTAGGTCGGGCAATCCGAAGATCGGAACCACCTTTAGGTTCGAGCGGAGTGGAAGCAGCAGCAAAGGCCGTCACGCACTCCAGCACTCAGGGGTCAGCAAAAATCGTATCCCACCGGCTTTCGCAGGTAGCTAGCAAGATGCAGAAGAATCGTTTTCAGCTACAGCCGAAATTGATCGAGCAAACTTTGGGGCAGCTTCATGAGCGGATCGAGGAGCGGTTCCCGGGATCAGGATTAGGGAAGGTCTGTGCTTCGTTGCGGGAGATTTCGGCCGATGCCGAGCGGCGGTCGAACTGGCTGGGGCGGCCTCTCTACTGGCTTCGTATTTTGACTCTGCTGATGATCGCCGTTATCATCGCCGCGCTGGTAGGCCAGTTTTCGCTGATGCAGTGGACAGAAAACGATTCGCTCGACTGGACCGAATTGATCCAGGTGATGGAAGCGGCGATCAACGAACTGTTTCTGATCATGGCGGCTATCTTCTTCATGGTAACTTTAGAGAACCGCTACAAGCGCCGCAAAGGGCTCAAGGCGATCCATGAACTTCGCTCGATCGCGCATGTGATCGACATGCACCAGCTGACGAAGGATCCCGAACGATCGCAGGGGAAATCGTACCAGTCCACCAAGTCGTCACCGGTCGTGAAGCTGGATGCATTTCTGCTCGGTCGCTACCTCGATTACTGCTCGGAGCTGCTTGCACTGACCGGGAAGATTGCAGCGGTCTACCTGAATCACTTCGATGATCCGGTGATGGTTTCATCAGTCAATGAAGTGGAGACATTGACTACCGACCTCTCGAGAAAAATCTGGCAGAAGATCATGATTCTGCACTCATCACAACCAGCCCCCAGCCTGCCGATTGAACACACCAGTAGCATGCCCACTCCATCGGACGTCGGTACCTCCGCGACCACTCCCACGGTCCCCTGAGCCCGTCCGTCGCTTTCAGGTCATGGTGAACCTCAAACGATCCGAACAGCAGTGGCCTACCTCCAGACAGTTGCACTGCATGCATGGCATAGAAACCAAGGCAGGCACTAGCCAATGGGCTTGGCTGCACGAAATCTTACCGCACCCCACGGGCCACTGAATCACTTCAATGGCCTAAGCTCCGGTCGATCCTCCGCCGCCTCGATCTTCTCGATCTGCTGTCGCACGGCGCGAGCCTTCTGCTCACTGAGCCTCTTCGGGAAGTCGACCTCCCCCCGCTCAAACAAGGAAGCTGTCTCCTTCAGATGCGGTAGGATCCGCTGAGCTGCAGAGCCGTACTCGTCGAGGATTCGAAGGATCTCAGGTGTTCGATGCTCGCTGGCCCAGGGATTCTGCGTCCGCAGGTACGTAGCACACGCCTGCATCCCCTCTTCCACCCGATGCTGAGCCAGGACCTTCAGGCCATTCAGCCGCACGCCATCGGCAAACATCTCACCACTGGGCGCCGGCTCGACAATCGCCTCATAGATCGCTGGCAGAAGTGGCTGGATCTCTTCGTAACTGCAGCGCCGATAGAACTCGCTGATTTCGCTGCGTGCATGACCATCCTGATTCTTCAGTCCGCTGACGACCGCCGCCTGAAGCTGCTGCGGATCGACCTTGGCAAGCGCCTGGCGGCTAGTCAGCATCTTCGTGAAAATTGCGTTTGCAAAGAAACGTTGCTCCATGCCGCGAGGATCCTCCTGCGAGGGCCCGCGAGCGACAATCTCCAGCATTTCGGGAAGAGCCGGCAGCGCAGGCTCCCCAATCGCGGCCAGCGCCATCGCAGCCCGAACCCGCAACCAGAGATCATCCTGCTTCAGAGCTTGCCGAAGCTGTGGCACGGCGGACTGGGCACCACTTCGCAGTTCCTCCAGCGCCCTGCAGGCTCCCATCTTCGAATCCAGACTCTCCGATTCCAGCATTGCGATCAGCGCTGAAAGAGGCGGATCGCGGCGGCGAGCCAGCGCGGCAGCCGATCGCTCACGTACAATCGGCGACCACGATCCCAGCCGCTCCAAAAGCTCGGCCTCCGTCCTTTGATCGTAAAACGAATTGCGGTCTTTGTTGTCCCATCCCTTTCCATCGGCGATCAGATGATTCGCCTCCGCCTCCGAAAGTGGCTGCAACAGCGGTGGCAACTTCCCGGTAAAAACAATTCCCTTTCGTGGCAACGCATACCCCAGCAAATAAGCTCCCGTCGCATCCCAACCGTGGTAGCTGTCGTGCTCTGGCTCGGGCGGCCCCTGATGCGCAAAACTTCCATCCCATCGACGCGCAAGATCGTGATACCAACCACCGAATTCCTCCATCCACTCCCCTGTGGCATGAGGGCCAGCAATCCCAATAGCAGGCAGAGACCAAAGCAGATTGAAGTAGTTTCCCGTGTGCCCGCAATCCCGCTCGCTACCATGGGAAGCTACTGCCATCCGGACGAAAAATCCCGCGCTGCGTTCTTCGCGAAGCAGATGGAACAGCACGGCCGCCATCCCGCACTTCCCATTGTCTTCATGAGTCTCCATCCAGGCGGGATGGTCGCCATAGGGAACAGCACCCTTCCCGGTATAAAAGCGAAGCAGCCTCCCACTCCGCTCGATCGCTTCCGATACCTCTTGGTCCCCCACGCCTGCCTGACGAGCCATCACCAGTCCGATGGTCAGCGGAAGACCAGGCGAGTTCATCATGCCATAGCCGCGGAGGCGCCCGTCGGGCAGTGCGAAGGTGTGCCCCCAGGAACCGACCGCACTCTGGCCACCTGCCGCTTCCAATGCCAGCCGCCGCAGGCCGGGTAAAACCGAAGTATCCCCAGTGGCGCCGATGTACTCCGAAAGAAACATCATGACGTAGCCATAATGCCAGGTTTTGAAATCCTTCGCGGTGAAACCTGCCCCCCAATTCGCCTCTCGCTTCAGCAAAGGCAAATGCTCGGCCTTACCACCCGCCAGCAGCGCCAGAGCGTTGAGTGAACGAGGGATCGGGTCCTGCTGCTCTTGATAATTCGCGTCGCTTAATTGCTCCGCCAGTACCTTCAGGCCCTGCTCTAGGATTCGCTCGGACTTCGGACAATCGTAAGGCGCTGTCTGACTGTAGGAACCGATCACTTTCAGCTTCAAAACGACTTCGTCCACGCGACCATCGCGCCAGCGTGTCAACGACAATCGGCCCGCTCCTTCTTCCGTCTCCGACGCCGTGATCGCGCGCCCCATCTCCGTCCGGGGGTCATAGGAAAACGGCTTGCCCCCAACCCCTAGCAACACATCCCCCACCGCGATCAGGCCATCGGAAGGAGAACCGGACGCCACTTCCGTCACTGCGATCTGCCGAGCATCGGTCGTCACCAGCCGATCGCAGTACATCCAACCGCGAAGTCCGGTCGGGCCAAGATTCCAGTCGTGCTTGGCGTTCGCAAGTGGGGAACCCCCTTGCGTCAAATCCGGAATCGCAAGCTTTTCGTCCTGGAATATGGCGGATGCATCGGTCGCAAAGCCCACAAGAGCTACGTGGAAACAGAGCAAAAAACAGAGCTTCATCGATCGACCTGATTTCCTGAAGGCTTGATTAGGGCTTCAACATTTGTAGATTCGCTTCCGCGAACGTACGGCCCATCATGGAAAAAGTCCTCTCGCACTTTGATTCATGGTAACCGACATTGGATGTACCCCGCTTTAAGATGCCTTACTAGGCCACGAAAATCAGCGAGGACTTGATAGGTTAACGCGTTTTAGGGGCCATGCGGTACGAAGGTTGACGTCGCGCCGGCCGTCGGAGAGAAGTCTCGATGGGGAGATTTCGAGAGGCGAGAATTTCGCGAAAGACTAGAAAAACAAGGGCCAGAAACGCAAACACGCCGACGTTCTGAGGCGTCGGCCTGGGTAAAGCAACTTCTTTTCTGTAAATTCGGGATTGGTTTCACGGGGTGATGGTCAAGTATTTCCGTCCTGTTTCCCAGTCATCGGAGTATTCGGTCAGCACGGCTGTGATCAGACGGAGCAGAGACGCTTCGTTTGGGAACAGCGTGGCGACCTGCGTTCGCCG
>JBIINB010000228.1:0-4561 GCA_044337705.1 Pirellulaceae bacterium
CGACACCAGCGATAGAAGTCGCGAATTGATTCCCACTGACGCCACCGGGAATCCTCCAGTCCCCGATGCCCGGGGTGCTGGGTGCTGGCACAAGGATCTCCGGGATACGATCCATCATGCTCCAGCAGGCGAAAACCGCTCTCCTGGTAGAACGTTCGCAGCTTTGCAAAGTACTCTTCGCCCCAGCGACTGCAGAGGCATGGTGACTGTCCGAAGGCGGGTTTCTCTCCCGGTGGCATCACCACGTCGTCGGCTTGGCCTACCGAGCGGGATGCGAGCAGCGAATAGCAACCGATTTCGATCCCCTTGGACGAAGCATACTGCGAGTATTCCTTGGCCCGCTTCAAGACCTGCGGATCGGTCGACTCGATGTCAAACCCGCTTCCAAAGGTAAGGATCACCATCTCAAAACCGACATCCGCGCACTGATCGATGGCGCGCCGCACGCTTTCTGGATCGCTGAAACGGCAGTGCATCATCAGCGGGTTCTCGGTGACCCAAGGGGCGATGGTACGGGTCAGTCGCCGCACCGCCAGCCCCTGACGTTCCCGATCATCAGCACCTGTCGGCAAGACCCAGCATCTCAGCGATTCAAACCGCTCCCCCGACTCTAGCGCTGCAGCCGGCCCCAGATCCGGCCCCACCTCCAACATGCAGGGGGTCAGCCGCTTGTAATTGACCTGCGTCGCATACTCGGGATCGGGCAGCCAACGGAACGAACGGCGATTGGCTCCTGCCGACATCATGCCACCCATCGCCATATCGGTCTCGACATGCAGGGAGGGAGGCCGGGTCGCGCTGCTCAAATCATCGACTTCGGATGCCCATTCCACCACCGAAAGCTTTTCGCTGATGCACCGGTCGATCCGAACCTCTCGGCCGCCACGATGTTCCACCGTAACCCATTTGCTCCACGCAGGAAGTCCGTCATACATTTCGTAATGGACCACGACCTGCAGATCGGCTCCTTCGACCGGCGAGTCGAAAATCCACTGCAGATGGACCCCCGAAGGCGGCCATGGAATCGACTCCTGGTGATGGCGATTTCGCTTCCACCCCATCCGACGCTCCACTGGCCCTATCCGAAATCCGCAGACCTGCATGCTGCCCGGGAGACTCTGCAGCGATCCCTGGGGACTCGATCCCAGGTATGCTGGATTCGACTGCCCCGTCAGCCCACCGACCGAATACGATTTGCCATCCATCGTCAAAATCGCCTCGGGCTGGATCGCCCGAAGCCACTGCTGATCGTGCGTCGCGTCCTCGATTCCAACGGTCGCCAAATTCGGTTGCCAGGCAAAGCGGCGCGTGATCAGTCCATTGGTCAAAAACACCTCGCTGGCATCCTCCGATCGCTCGACGCGGGCCCGATAGAGCGATGGGTCCAAAAGCCAGTCGGTCGGCGGCAGGGAGGAGATGGCCTGGGAGACCGGTAGCCCCCCCACCTGATCGATCCACGATCCGCTTTCCTCTGACGCCATCTCCCCCGGAGAGTCTGCCGGCAGTGGGGTTGCGACCGCCAGGCAACATCCCAACAAATAGATCGCTTGGCTGATTCGATGCATCCGTAGCTCGCTGGTGGCAAAAGGTGGTTCCAATAGAAGCAAGTTCAGCCTCTGTGCGACATCAAGCCGATCTCCGGATGAGGCATTCTCAGGCTGGAGGCAACCCTTCCCAGTGTTCGGCTTTCAGAAGAGGAGCCGGTTCCCGTCCGTGCCCCTTCGGGAAAGCCAACTGTTTTTTTCCGGGAAGGGGCTGAAAGTCGTTTCCAGAGGCGTAAGCGACATCTATCTTAGAGAAAACTCGGCACGATGCACTATTCGCGAAAAGGAGGCAGCGGTCCATCGCCCCCTTTTCCCGTCGCTTGGCGACTTGTCTGACTCCCCTAGGATCTTGATGCAATTGGCGAAAGGTGAACGACATGCGTTGGTGGGATTGGCGTGCTTGCTTTCGGTGCGGGCCTGCTGCGGCCTTGATGGTACTTCCTGCGGTTCTAACCGGCTGCTCGAAAAAAGATGACTCGGCAGTGGCTGTCGCCGAAGCTCCAACGGAAGGTGCCGCGCGACCGCAAGTGGGATCTGCCGGAGGAGCCGGCGGCGGAGCACCTGCACCAACCGAGTCCCAGGCCCAAGGCGCCGGGTCGCCTATGGGTGGTGGCCCGATGAGCCCTCCTCCCTCCAGTGGCTCACCCATGCCAGGAGCTGGTGGCGGTTCTCCCATGCCAGGGGCTGGCTTCCCAGGTGGTCCCGGTGGCGGTTCGCCGATGCCAGGAGCTGGTGGCGGTTCGCCGATGCCAGGAGCTGGTGGCGGTTCGCCGATGCCAGGAGCTGGTTATCCAGGAGCCCCCGGTGGCGGCGGGCCACCAGGCTATCCGGGAGCGGGAGGAGCAGGTGCGCCGGCAAGACCCTCTCTAGGAAACGCCAGTGGCGCCCCCGCAGGTTATCCAGGAGCACCTGGTGCTCCTGGAGCCCCAGGTGGTTACCCCGGTGCACCTGGCGGATACCCCGGAGCACCGGGAGCACCCGGTGGGGAGCAAGGGCAGGGCACCGATGCGCTGGCCGAGGTCGAACCACCCGAACCCAAAGTGCTAACCTTCCGCGAAATGGCCGAAGATGCCTTCGCCAAGGGACACGAAAAGGATGCGGCCGATCTGATCTACGCGCACCTCCTGCACTCGGAGGAAGAAGCAGCTGAGTATATGCAGCGCATCCGCTGGTCGTCGCTTCAGAAACAACCTCAGATCGCAGCTCGCATCGCCGTCGGTGTCGATTTGGACGCCCCATCAGACATCACTTCCTACTCGCCTGTCGGCACCAAAATCGAAACAGGTAATCGTCGCGGAGGTCCTGGCGGCGGTGGCGGTGGACCAGGAGGCTTTGGCGGACCGGGTGGTGGTGAGATGTCTCCAGGTGGCGGAGCCCCTGGCGGGTATCCAGGCGCCTCCGGGGCAGCTTCCGGAGCTAGCGGCGACAGCTCTTTGACCGACACCACTGGGGACATGGGCAAAGCACTGGTCGAACATGTCGCAGAGATATTCGAGCTAGGGCAGCTGGGAACCGCATTCGCAGACGTGACCGACCAGTCGCAAACCGGTGGAGCCGCTTCGGATTCCGCCGCAGGCAGCTTTGGAGGCCCAGGTGGTGGCTATCCAGGCGCCGGGGGAGCCCCTGGCGGATTCCCTGGGGCTGGCGGTGGCGGAGCCCCTCCGGGATATCCAGGCGCCGGTGGTGGTCGACCAGGTGCACCCGGCGGCTTTCCAGGCGCCGGTGGTGGTGGTGCGCCTCCAGGATACCCAGGTGCCGGTGGAGCCCCCGGTGGATTTCCAGGTGCAGGCGGAGGTGCTAGTGGTGGCTACGAAACGGAAATAGGACCCGCTGCAGGCGGTGCCGGCGGAGGACTTCCTAGCGGACCGGCTGGCTTGGGTGGCGCTCCCGGCTTCGGAGGCGCGGGAACCGCTGCTCCTCGCGAACCAGAAATCATCGGCAAGCAGTTCTCGGCCAACCCCAAGCGTCTGGCACCCGGCCTCACCTACCTGGGGACTGGAGACACCTCCGATCTGATCGATCAGGCAGCTCAAGAAGGCTACGACTGCATCGTCGTCTTCGAAGTGAAGGTCGAAAAATCGCGTGTCGGCGTCGTGCAGAACAACTGCAAGGCGAAGCTGTACCGCGCCGGGGAGAAAAAGTCGATCGCCGTCAGCGATGAGCTCAATAACGTCGACGTCTCCAAGAAGATGCAGAAAGGGGAAGACGACGTCATCAAGAAGAGCATGAACCGCTTCCTCAATAAGCTCGATGAAGCCGTCGCGCTGGGAGACCTGCCATCGGCTATCAGTCAGGAGGCATTCAAAAAATCGCGACTGCCGACGCTGGAGTCCAAAGGTGGAAAGAATCCTCTTGCGACGCTCGCAGAACTGAAGTTCTGGGCATCCAAGGGATTCCTGACCCCAGAAGAACTCTCCAGCGCCTTCACGAAAGTCGCCTCCAGCGACGCCGCTGGAAAACTCCTCGGCAGTGACGCGGATGCCCGAAAGAGCGTTCTCGATAACTGGACCAACTAGTCCAGCATCCTCGATCAACGGCCAAGAGCGGAGCTAAGCATCCTTCGGCGAGCGGTGGGCGTCAGCCCACTGTTCCTCGCCCGTGACTGCCTGGCTCTCGATGCCTGAAACAGGGGACTTACGTCCCCCGCTCGCCAAAGCAACAGGGGACTTACGTCCCCCGCTCGCAGCGGTGATAACACCAACGTTCGCATTCATCTGGCCGCGATGATTCAATCGACTTCGAATCGCGAAATCCATCTAGGCTGTGCAGACAGAACGCTGGTGATCAGCGAGCGGAAATGGCGCGAGTGATCTTTACTTCGGGGGAAAATCGGAACGCCATTTCTGCTCCGTTGCATCGCTTTGTTCGTCAGGATTCCGCGCTGGGTTCGTACTCGTACTCAGCATCGCGGTACTCGTACTCGTAGTATCTTCCGATATCTCCCTGCAGAGGAACAGTACCGGTATGCTCTTTCTAGAGCTTTGTACGTTCTGAACGCACTGTAGATCGTTTACTCG
>JBIINB010000229.1:0-4543 GCA_044337705.1 Pirellulaceae bacterium
CTTCGCGACTGAGCGAACAGATCCGGAATAGGCAAGTGGAAAAGATCTACTGGGCTCTGGTGGTAGGGACGCCCCACACAGCCTCCGGGCGCTGGGTGGATGGTCTGTGGAGAAATGAGGCTGCAGCAATCAGCCGAATCGTTCCCCTGGAGGCCCCGGAAGCAAAGGAGGCGATCCTGGAATACCGCATGCTTGCCACCGATGGGGCTCGATCCCTGCTGGAGTTGAAGCTGGAGACAGGACGCAAGCATCAGCTGCGCGCGCAGTTAGCTCATCACGGACATCCCATCATCGGAGATACCCTTTATGCGCCGGTCGGCAGCCCATCCGATCGGCAAAGCCGCATCCCCAAGGCAATCGCGCTGCATTGCCGCTTTTTTGGTTGTCTGCATCCGACGCGGGGAGAGCCGATCGGATGGGTGGCACCGCTGGATAGCCATTGGATCCCCGCCGGTTTGGGAGCCCCTCTTTTGGATTGGCTTCGGATGGCTCAAGCATGAGTTCGCTTCGAAAAATTGTCTCGGGAGGTCAGACGGGAGTGGATCGGGGGGCGCTGGATCTGGCGATCCAACTTGGGATCGACCATGGCGGATGGTGCCCCGCAGGGCGCCTGGCCGAAGATGGCCCGATCCCTGCTCGCTATCGGCTGCAGGAGCTTGCCAGCCCGCACTACCTGGATCGCACCCGACGCAATGTGCTCGATTCCGATGGAACTCTGGTGATTTGCCCAAGAGCCCCCAGTGGTGGAACGCTACAGACGATTCGGATGGCGATCCAGGCCAATAAGCCCTTCTGGGTCATCCAGTGCAATCGCCGAATCACCTGGAAATGGCTTGCCAGGTCGATCCACGATCACTCCATCGCGATCCTCAATGTGGCAGGGCCAAGAGCCAGCCGCTGGGACGATGGTTACTCAAAGAGCCAACAGATACTGGCTCGGTTGCTTCGAGAAATCGATCCCAGTTGGATTCAGCCCCCAACCGATTCCGGCTGATCCGACGATCCAGCCGTGGTCGACTGCACGTAGCGATCGAGCACCCGCCCGATCGGTCGCTTGCTCAGCCAAGTAAGAAGCGCGATCCCAGCTGTGATCCCTGCAATGCTGACCCACTGCGAGATGGTCAGCGAAGTGCCGAATTGACCTTTCTCATCGTCCCGAATGACTTCCTCCAGGAAGCGAAGTATTCCATAGAGAATCAGGCCGGAGGCGAGGATGACACCATCGCGTCGGGGCCATGGCCACGCCAGGTAAAGCAGCCCTGCAAGGAACAGAGCGTTGAGGCTAGCGTAGAGCTGAGCGGGATGAAGTGGAAGGCTGCGTTGGGGGAGCGATTCCGGTGGTACCAGAAAGGGACGTCCGTCGATCCGCAACCTGGCCCCCGTGGGCCTAGGGCCCGCGGGATCGCGGTCAGCAGGCGGCCAGGAGACAATAGGTTCTAGTGCTTCCACGAGTTGTCCCGAACGAATCCCCTGCCCCGCCGCCCAGCTGCCAGGTTCAACCGCCAGGATCCGACGGTATCCCTTGGCAGTTTCGGGTTCCAATTGCAGCCCTAAAAGAGCTCCGTCGAGCACCTGGGAAAGGTAGGGCTCCGAACCTGCCGGGAAGGCGATATGGGGAAGCCAATGGGAATGGCAGATTCCACCGAAACAACAGCCGTGAAGCAGGCATCCGATCCTTCCAAATGCCAGACCTAGCAGGAACCCAGGGGCCACCAGATCGAGGATGGCGAGCACCTGCAGTCGATGCCGCCAGCACCAGGCCCAGATCGCCACCATGCCTCCCATCACCGCGCCATAGACAACTAGGCCACCTTCGGTGAATTGAATCGCCGTCCAAAGCTTCTCGCCCAAGCTCTCCCCAGGCAACGACGACCACTTCTGCACCACATAGAAAATTCGGGCTCCGGCAATGCCTCCCGCGCAAGTCCATAGGGCAAGCGAGTAAAGGGCGTCGGCAGACAGGCCCAGGCGACGCGCGCGCTGCCCACAGATGGCCAAAGCACTCAGGACCCCCGTAGTCAGCATCAGACCGTAACCCCGCACGGGAATGCCAAGCCATCGACCATCGGTGCTGCCATCCTCCAAATGCGTCTCCATCCTCGGCAGCAGCCAGAGGATCACTCCCGCGACCAGCAGCCATCCAGGCAACCCTTCGCTAAGAGTTTTCGCCGCCCCTTGTCGACGGAAGGCCAGCAACCCTGCGATCAGTCCGAGGAAAGTCCAGACAGCCAAAAGCCAGCCCCAACCGGTCCAGGGAATACCCATCCATTCGTGCGGAAGATAGAACAGGGTCGATCGCACAGACCACCTCTCCTTTCGACAGTAACAAGAGGTCGACAGTTACAAGAGGCAGTTATCGATCAGACGTGTGTTCCCGAGTCGACCTGCTACCAAGTAGACCGCCGGTCGATCGATCCGCTGCAGCGGTTCCAGTGTTGCGGCATCGGCAACCACTGCATAGTCGATGGAATCGAGCCCGTTTTCGAGAAGCACCGCACGCACTTGCTGTTGGATCGCCGCTGTGTCGGAGACCCCCTGGGAGGCAAGGGATCGGACCAGCAAGATGCTGCGCCAGATGGCAAGGGCTCTGCGGCGCTGGTCTGGATCGAGATAGCGATTCCGGGAGCTCATCGCCAACCCATCCGACTCGCGGATTGTTTCGCAGACCCGCACGTCGATGGGATAGCCAAGGTCCCGCACCATCTGCTCGATAACCCGCACCTGCTGGTAGTCCTTTTGTCCGAAGTAGGCTCGATCAGCGGGGGCCATCAGGAAGAGTTTCAAAACAACCGTAGCGACACCACGAAAGTGCCCGGGGCGAATCTCCCCTTCCCATCGCGTGGCGAGCTGAGGTGGATCTATCCAGGTCGAGTAGCCTTTGGGGTAAACCTGCTGGCTTGTCGGGATCAGTACCCAGTTGGCGCCGATCGACTTGAGTCGCTGGAGATCCGCCTCTTCGGTTCGTGGATACTTGGAAAAGTCTTCGTTGGGTCCGAATTGGGAGGGATTGACGAAGAGAGTCACCAGGGTGGCGTCCCCCTGTTGCTGAGCCGATCGCACCAGGGAAAGGTGCCCCTCATGAAGCGCCCCCATGGTTGGGATCAGGCCGATCGATCGGCCTGACTGCTTGGCCTCCTCAAGCCTTCGCCTGGCAATCGCTGGATCTCTGAGAATCTCCACCCGTGACTCCCTTCACGCATAGCCTTCCACAACCCAGCCGCGTGGCCCGGTTCCCGCGACCGCATCAACGTCCAACACATTCGCTCGCATCCTTACGCAACTTGACCGCGTCGATTCTAAGGGCTTGCCAGCGGTGCGTCCACGGTGATCGGGCAGTCCATGGCGTCCCAGGCTGCCAGCAGCTCATGCCTGGCCCAGGCGGGGTCGCCCAGGGGCATCAGATACCTAGGACCTTGTAGAACGCTTTGATTCGGGGCCGCCAGTTCTCCGGCCTGCCGAGGAACGGCGCCGCCAGATGAGGAAGGGCTTAGTCCCATCCAGCGAGCCCAGGGAAGCGAGTAATCTTCCCATGCGATCGACTCCGGATCGGGCGAACCTACGGCCGCTATCAGCAGCGGTGGAGTGGGATCGGTATCGATCGATTCGTCCGATTGCGAAACCAGGAGGTCGAAGTGGTTGGTTGAATCGCCGGCGACGGCCTTCAGGCACGTCTCGGGAGTCCAGGTCGGGGGCATGCGGATCAGCTCCAATCGTCGCTGGCGTGCGTCGTCTTCCCATGCCTCGCGATGCAAATGGCTTGCCAAGTCATGAAGCAATCGTTCGACTGCCGGTTGGCTGCGCTGCAGCATCGATCGAGAACCGGCGCACGGCAACTGCCGCCAGCCCCCATGCAGTTCTTTCGGTCCCAGGTCTGAGGAACCTAGGCCGCTGGCGATCACCTGGATTTCTTTAGGAGAGACTTCCACCTGATGAAGCAACCGAGCGATCGTCCAACCGGTCACCGGATCGATCAGTCCTGGAGCGATCTCCGCCGCCGGCGCTAGGACAAAGCGCCGCATCGCCATGCGAGGGTGGGGGATTTTAAAGTGCGGGGTCCAGATCCTCTGATCTCCATGAAGGATGAGGTCCAGGTCGATCGCGCGAGCCTCCCAGCGGTGCTGTCGCCTTCTTCCCAGTCGCTCTTCAATCGTCCGCAAAACCCGCCAGACTGCAAACGGGTCGGTGTCGGTTTGTAGCGACACCATGGCATTGAGGAACTCCCCTTGTCCGGAAGGACCTCCAACAGGCGGCGTGCGGTAGATGTGGCTGGCGACGATGGGGTCGCTGCCGAAGGACTCCTGAAGCATGCGCCATGCAGCTTTGAGGCTCTCACGGGGGTGCCCCAGATTGGCTCCCAGGCTGATCAGGCAATGCGGCATCGCCGTGGCATTCTCCGCTCGTTTGGGAGAGAATCACTTGGCCCAGTCGGTGCCGGCAACAAACCAGAGGTGATCGTTAGGAGCCTCTTCCATCGGCGGTTCGCGGCCCATGTGCACGATCAGCTTGCGAGGATTGGCCAGCGATGTGTCGGCAAACGCGACGC
>JBIINB010000230.1:0-4488 GCA_044337705.1 Pirellulaceae bacterium
GCCACTTGGCTGCCTCTCCGAGGGATCCAGCGGTCGCTCCATCCGACCGACATGCCTCGGCCAGTTCCGTACATGCCCGTGCCGTTCATTGGCTCGATCTGTCGTGGCAGTCGGTCCGTCTAGCAAATCTAAAGCACTGTTATGGCCGCCACTTCTCTGGCCGCCACTTCTCTGGCCGCCACACTTCCCCTGGTGCCAGGGCACGGTCGCCAAATGGCCTGGCCCTGCGACAGCGGGCCCTACGCCAGCGAGCGATCGGCTGGAAAAGCGGCGAACGATTGGATGCCGAAGAAGGGACACATCAGAAAGATCGAATTACAATCGAGATTCCGTCATCGCATATCTTGGACGACAAGTTTCCGCATGGGAGTTGATCGATGCGCTGGATTCACGCCTCGTTGCTTTTGTCTCTCTGCCTGCTGGCCTCCGGAATTCCCAAGACGGACTCCACTTTGATGGCACAGACTACCCAGTCGGAACCGCCATCGATCGGTGAGGCAAGACGGCAGGGTGGCGGGGAGCCTTCGGCTGGAGAACGGCTTGGCCCGCCAGAAGGGGCGGTTCGCGGGCCCAGGCGAGGTGGCCAAGGACGCGGATTGGGCCAAGGCCGAGGTGGTCAGAATCGCCCAGGAGCAGCAAATGGCCAGGCCCCATCCCTCCCTGAGAAATGGATCGAATCGCTTGCGTGGCGTTCGATCGGTCCGGCGAATATGAGCGGCCGGATCACAGCGTTGGCGGTTTATGAAAAAGATCCAACGCAATGGTGGGCGGCTTCCGCTTCCGGCGGTCTGCTCAAGACAATCAACAACGGCGTCTCCTTCACCTACCAGTTCCAGCAAGAAGGATCGATCTCGATTGGAGACGTCCAGGTCTTCCAGGGCGACCCGAACATCCTGTGGGTCGGAACCGGGGAGGGCAATCCTCGCAATAGTTCATCGTGGGGTGATGGCGTCTATCGCTCGACCGATGGAGGCTCAACATGGAAGAATGTGGGTCTCTCGAAGACCTTCCAGATCGGTCGAATTTCCCTGCATCCAACCGATCCCAATGTCGCCTATGTCGGAGCCTTGGGGCGGTTGTGGGGAGACAATCCCGAGCGTGGATTGTTCAAGACGACCGATGCCGGTGCCACCTGGACGCAGGTCCTAGCGATCGACGATCAGACAGGTGTCATCGACGTGCAGATGCATCCTAGTGACCCTCAGACGCTGTTGGTTGCCACCTACCAGCGGCGCCGGGACGGATTCGACGGCAATGCGCCTTCTCAGAAGTATGGCCCTGGTTCCGGTATTTATCGGACCACCGATGGCGGTGCAAACTGGGAGAAGCTGATCGATGGGCTGCCCAGCAATCCGATGGGGAGGATTGGACTGCAGTACTCGCGCAAGGATCCCTCGATCGTCTATGCCATCATCGAAACCAGCCGCATAGGTCAATGGCCGATCGATGCTTCCTACGCAGGACTGCGCGGCACTGATGCAGATACCGGAGCGAAGATCACGGAGGTGACAAAAGATGGCCCGGCACAGCGCGGAGGTCTGGAGGTAGGGGATACTGTGGTGCGAGTCGCCGGTCAGCCAGTCTTGAATTACTCGCAGTTTCTGGAAGCATTGCGGAAGGTTCCGGCCCAGCAAACCGTCCCCCTCGAGGTGGCTCGCGCAGGGAAGCTGGTGCCGCTTTCGGTGACGATGGAACTTCGGCCGGAACTGGCGGAGATCGCAGCAGCGAAGACAAAACCTATCGAAGGCTATGTCGATCCGGATGAATCGGTCGATCGCCGTGGCAGCCCCTTTGCTCAAAGCCTCGGTGGCCAGAACCCCAACATGCAGGATCAGCAGGGAGCTCAGTCTCATGAGTATGGTGGGGTCTATCGAAGCGACGATGGCGGCACTCACTGGCATCGCGTCAACTCGCTCAATCCCCGGCCGATGTACTACAGCCAGATCCGCGTCGATCCATCCAACTCCGACCAACTCTGGGTCCTCGGCACCTCGCTCTACAAAAGCTCCGATGGAGGAAAGACCTTCACCGATGACGGGCATGGAGACGATGTGCACGTCGATCATCACGCACTCTGGATCGATCCTCGCGACGGGCGGCATGTCCTGCTCGGCAACGACGGCGGCCTCTATGCCACCTACGATCAAGGAAAAAACTGGGATCATCATAACCACGTCGCCATTGGACAGTTCTATCACGTAGCCGTCAGCAGCGATCCCAACTACAAGGTCTATGGAGGCCTTCAGGACAATGGTAGCTGGGGGGGGCCCAATCGCGTCGCGAATAACTCGGGACCGGTCAATTCGGACTGGATGAGCATCGGAGGTGGGGATGGATTTGTCTGCGCAGTCGATCCCGATGACCCCGACCAGATCTACTACGAAAGTCAAAATGGCGGCATGGGCCGGATCAACCTTCGCACCGGCGAACGGGGCTTCATGCGGCCAAGACCCCCCGAGGGGACTCAGTACCGTTTCAACTGGAAAACCCCCTTCCTGCTGAGCTTCCACAACCCCGAGATCTACTACTCGGCAGGCAATCACGTCTTCCGATCGGTGAAGAAGGGAGATGCGATCAAGCAGATTTCGCCTGAGATCACCAGCGATCCGCAGGGGACTGGCAGCGCCCTGGCCGAATCACCACAGGACGAACGGGTCCTCTATGCAGGGACCACCGACGGCATGCTGTGGGTCACCAAGGACGGGGGAACCACCTGGATCGATCTCTGGAAGGAACCGGAAAAGTTGGCACCTCCCTCCAAAGCTGAAAGCGAGAAGAAGGGCGACGAACCATCGGCGGCGGCAGCAGTAGCAGGCGAAGGGACAGACAACAAACCTACCAGTTCCCCGGACAAACCGGCCGCCACCGAAGAACCATCTCCGGAAGAAAAAGCAGACGCGGCTTCCGATCGCGCGGTGGCCGATCGGATCGTCGGCTATTGGGAAGGTCAGTTTACCGGTGGCCCAATGCCTCCCGATCGAAGCAAATTCACTCTCGTCTTTCGGCTCAATAAGGAAAACAAATTGACCGGTTCGTTCCGGTCCAGCCAGTCGGATGGCACGATGGAACGGGTGCAACTGGATCCCCAGAGCGGCCAGCTGTCGGCCGAGGTACAAACCAGTGCAGCGACCATCACCATCGAAGGGAAGATCGATGGAGAGTCGCTGGAAGGGCAGCTGGATATCGGGCAGGGACGATTTCAGGTTCCCTTCACCGCCAAACGGACCAGCAAAACCGGTGAAGCGCCGCAAACTGCCGATTCGGCCGACGGAAAAACGCTGAAAGAACTTCTTCCCAAACCGATGTGGGTCAGCTCCCTGGAAGCCAGTCGTGTGGTCGATGGCCGCTGCTATGTGACAATCGACGGCCACCGCGTTGATGACACCAAGCCTTACATCCTGGTGACCGAGAACTTTGGACGGACCTGGAAATCGATCAGCGACAAAATTCCGCAAACTGCTGGATCGGCATGGGTGGTTCGCGAGGATCGCACCAACCCCGATATTCTCTACGCGGGACTGGAAATGGGGATCTGGGTTTCGATCGACCGCGGAGAATCCTGGACGCGGATGCACGGCAATCTGCCGCACGTGGCGATCCATGAAATCGCGCAGCATCCATCCTCGGGCGAGATCATCGTCGCCACGCACGGCCGCAGCATCTGGGTGCTGGATGTGACGCCGATCAGGCAAATGACTCCCCAGCGCATCAAAGAATCCGCCTTTCTCTACAAGCCCAACCAGGTCATTCGCTGGCAGCGCAAGCCCGAAGCGGGCAGCTCCGGGACACGTCGCTTCATCGGTCAGAATCCATCCAGTGAAGCACAGATCTTCTATTCACTTTCAGGGGACGTTGGCGACTGCAAGATCGAAATCCACGACGTGGCAGATCGACGGATTGCCAGCCTGGATGCTCCTGCCACTGCAGGACTCCATCGCCTCTCCTGGAACATGCGACGTCAGACAGGAGGTGGTGCTGGAGGCACAGGCGGGGGCGGACGCGGTGGCAATCGGCCCTCTGGCGGCGGAAACCGGATCGGTCCGGCGCTGGCCAATGGCGATTACCGAGTAACCCTGGTGATCGACGGGGAGGTACGAGCCACCCAGACGCTCACCATCGCCGCTGATCCGGAGCAACCCAAGAGCGATCAGGTCTTCAACGAATCGCTACTCATCGAAGCTCTTTCTGAAGGGGCGATGGAAGAAGAGCAGCAGGATGGTTCGGACGAGCGACCGTAGTGGAAAGTAGTTGACTCTTCAGGAATCCATTCGAAGTCGGGGACAAGCACCAGTAGGCAACAGGTAAGACGATCGATGGCAAGTCGCATCACCGGCTTGCCATCGATCCAACTCTCTCTCGCGAGCCTCCATGCGCGCCCTGAGGCGCCAGCGTATTCACCCCCCTGCCCTTTTTCGTCGTTCAGGCATAACGCCCATCACGGTGGCAAGAGCACACCAACGTTGGGCAACTCGATAGCCAGGCACAACG
>JBIINB010000231.1:0-4483 GCA_044337705.1 Pirellulaceae bacterium
GATTAAGGCCGGCCATTGGGGTGTCCTGCTAGTCGCTGGAGGGCAGGGCAGTCGGCTTGGGTTCGAACAGCCCAAAGGAATGTTTCCGATCGGCCCCGTTTCAGGACGATCTCTTTTTCAGATGCATTGTGACACCATCCGTGCAGTGGGCGATCGCTACGGTCATTCCATCGCGTTGATGGTGATGACCAGCAGGCAAACCCATGATCAGACGGTCCAGTTCTTCGAGACGAATCATTTCTTCGGTCTGGATGCCCGACTCGTCCGTTTCTTTCAACAGGGAGAAATGCCGTCAGTCGACTGCCAGTCCGGGAAAATCCTGATGGACTCCCCGGGCGCCGTAGCGACCAATCCTGACGGCCATGGCGGAATGCTGGAAGCTCTCATCCAATCCGGAACCCTTTCCTGGGCCGAGTCATTGGGGGTAAGGCACTTCTTCTATGGTCAAGTCGACAACCCACTGGTCCCATGGTGCGATCCGGTCCTGATCGGACTGCACCTGGATTCAGCAAGCCAGGCAACGACCCTTGGAGTCGCCAAGTCGGATCCCATGGAACGCGTCGGGAACATCGTTCAGATTGAGGGACACATTCAGATCATCGAATACAGCGACCTCCCAGAAGAAATCGCTCGCCAGAGGCAACCCGACGGTTCACTGAAAATCGGAGTCGGCAACATTGCCGTGCATCTGTTCGATCTCCCTTTCCTCCAGTCCTCCTGGCTGGGCGAAAGTTCACTTCCATTTCATTGTGCACTCAAGAAGGTACCTTTTGTCGACGAACTGGGAACCAAGGTATCTCCTGAGAATCCAAATGCGGTGAAATACGAACGGTTCATTTTCGATCTGCTTCCGGTGGCCGCCACATCGCTGGTGGTCGAAGTGGAAGCCGCCGAATGTTTCGCGCCTGTGAAAAACGCCGACGGTCTTGCGTCGGATACCCCCGATCATTGCAGACGACGGATCTGTGCCTTGCATCGAAGGTGGCTGGAACAGGCGGGTATCCGGGTCGCCGATGGTATCCAGACAGAAATTTCACCCTGCTTGGCGCTGGAATCCCGTCATCTGCCATCCTGGCTGTTGTCATTACCACAGCTGAATCATGATACATTCCTGACGCGCAGCATCCTTCCCGAACATTCCCAATAAAGTATCCCCGAACATTTTGGAATTCGAAACGTCTATGTTGCACGCAGTAATCATGGCAGGTGGATCCGGCACACGTTTCTGGCCGGCAAGCCGCGCGGCCAAGCCGAAGCAGCTTTTGACAATGGGGCAGCCCAAATCGATGCTTCAAGAGACCGCCGAACGACTCGTCGGCCTGGTGACTCCAGAGCACCTCTTGGTGTTGACCAATGAACAATTGAAAGAGGCGGTGATCGGGCAACTGCCAATGGTACCAGCCGAACATATCATTGGAGAACCTTTCAAAAGAGACACCGCACCCTGCATCGGCCTGGCTGCATTCCTCATCGCTGCAGCTGACCCTGAAGGCACCATGCTGGTGATGCCCTCCGACCATGTCATCGCCCCAAAAGAGGAATTCCACCGAGCGATCCAAGCAGGAGTTGCGATGCTGGAGTCGGATCCAGAACAGTTTGTGACTTTTGGCATTCGACCTAGTTATCCAGCGGAATCTTTCGGGTATATCCAACGCGGCAAAGCCGTAACTGCCAGCGATGGCATCGCGGCATTCCAAGTAGATCGCTTTCGCGAGAAACCGAATCGGGAAACCGCCGAGCAGTTTCTTGCTGAAGGCGGCTTTTACTGGAACTCAGGCATTTTCCTCTGGAAAGCCAAAACGATCCTCAGCGCGCTTCGTGACTTTCAGCCCGAGATGTACCGATTGCTTGAGCAGATTGCTGCAGGCATTGGCAGTTCGGGATTCCAGCAAGGATTCCGGAACTACTACGAAAAGGTGACGGGGATCTCGATCGACTTCGCGGTACTGGAAAAGTATGCCAAGATCCATGTCATCGAAGCACCATTTCAATGGGATGATGTCGGCAGCTGGCAAGCCCTCGCGCGGCTGCTGAGCGTCGACAGCCATGGCAATGCGGTGCAGGGGCCCTACCTGCCGATCGACTCCAAAAACATGATCGTACGCACCGAACCCGATCACCTGGTGGTGACCATCGGCATGGACTCATGTATTGTCGTTCACACTCAGGATGCCACGCTGGTGGCTCCCAAGTCGGAGGAGGAGCGGGTGAGGGAAGTCGTTCAGCAGCTCAAGGAACTCGGCCACCATCAGTACTTGTAAGGCGTCGCCGATGGATGAAGCAGCCTCTTCGAAAGACCCACACTTGGTGATCCCAAACAATGGGCGGCTTGTCGGAATCGATTTTGGATCGGTTCGCATCGGTCTGGCGATCTGCGATCCAGGACAGCAGTGGGTTGGTCCGCTACCAATCCTCCATCGGCGGAATGAGGCTTGGGATCTCGATCAACTGCGCAAACTTGCCCGGGACGAGCGTCTAGTGGGGTGGATCCTCGGAATGCCGCTTCACCTCGACGGGAACGAAAGTTCCAAAATGCGGGAGTGCAAGCTTTGGTCGAAGCGACTTCAGGAAAGTACCGGCGTTCCGGTCGCTTGGGTGGATGAGCGGTTCACTACCGTTCGTGCCGAGGAGTTGCTTCGGCAGGGGAATCTGAAGGCCAGCCAACGATCCAAGTGGCTCGACAGTGTTGCGGCCATGGTGATCTTGGAAACATTCCTTCAGTCCGATCGGTCGGGAGATATCCAGCATCGTTCGATCGACTGAAACATCGATCGGTTTGTTGCAGAGAGGACAGATTACCTTCCCGGCGATCAAGACCGACTGGCGGGTTTCGGTTTTCGTGGCGGTTTCTGGCCACAACCTCCAAGTATCGTTCAGCCAGCGATAACCGGTAGCGACTTGACCTGATCTCGTTTGCGATTGGCGTCGACGGCCAACCGCTCCAACGACTCCGGAACCAAACGATACCAGACGTCGCGCTGCTTTGCGATATATCCCAGTTCCTCAATCGCACTGCGGATCTGGTCGAGCGTCAGGAAGTGTACCGTTCCGGCTTCCGCGACGACATTTTCCTCTATCATCAACGACCCCATATCGTTGGCGCCAAAGAGCAAAGCCAACTGCCCGATTTTCAAACCCTGCGTCACCCAACTGCTCTGGATGTTCGGGACATTATCGAGAAAGAGCCGTGCCACAGCCTGGGTTTTCAGGTACTCGAACGCCTGTGCTGGGGGAATATGAGCCAGATCGGTGTGGTCGGGCTGAAAGGACCAGCAGATGAATGCGGTAAATCCACCGGTCTCATCCTGCAATTTGCGGATGCGATCCAGATGCTCGACACGCTCCTTCAGCGTTTCGACATGCCCAAACATCATGGTGGCCGAACTATTCCCGCCCAAACTGTGCCAGACTCTCATCACCTCCAGCCAATCGTCCGTCAGGACCTTTCCACGCGTGATGGCCTGCCGTACGCGATCGACTAAAATCTCGGCTCCACCCCCTGGAAGACTGCCCAGTCCCGCATCCTTCAGACGACCAAGCACTTCGCTCAAAGGAATTTTATTGACCTTCGTGAAATGATGGATTTCGGGGGGACTGAAGCCATGGATGTTGATCGATGGAAAGTTTCTTCTTAGATCGGAAAGCATTTCCTCATACCACTCCAGTTTGAAGTGGGGATGCAGTCCCCCCTGCAAGAGAATCTGGTTGCCACCCAGATCCGCTGTTTCCTGGACCTTCTGGTGCAGTTCTTCTCGGGTGAGAACGTAACCTTCCTGGCTTTTGGGAGTCCGATAAAAAGCGCAGAAGTCACAGACCGCGGTGCAGATGTTCGTGTAGTTGATATTCCGATCGACGTTGTAAGTTCTATAGGGTACCTGATGCAACCTTTCGGTTACCGCATTGGCGCCTCTTCCAATCACCCCCAACTGGTTGCTTTCGAGGAGACGGAGGGCATCCTCGCAGGTAAGTCGATGCCCCTCCACAACTCGCTCGACGATCGATTCTATTTCAGAACTCATGAACGTGAACTCTCCATTCCTGCCAGCGAATCTGTCGGAATCAGCTCTGGACACCAGCGGCGGACCATCTGTTCATAGCATCGAAGTCCCTCAATCATTGTGTCATCGAGATGAAAGTAGAGGTTCTTCTCAAAATAATCTCGACACTGCTGAGCGGTCAGCGCGTACTGCTTGCAGTGACGATCGGCCAGTTCGGCCATCTTCCCACATCCACGGTCCCTCGCCTCTTCCAAAGCTCGCTCCAACCATTTCCAGTTTGCGTCATCGTGAACTACTCTCGACGACGGGTTGGCGATCCACATCGCGAAAACGAAAGGTAGTCCCGTTCGTCGTACCCACTGTTCCCCCAGATCCCAGTGCTCCAGGACGCCATCCCACTGTTGCCGCATTGCACGGTCGCCGATCACCAAAACGCAGTCGGCCGAAGTCGAACTGATTGGGGCGTCGATTGGAAATGGCTCCAA
>JBIINB010000102.1:0-15296 GCA_044337705.1 Pirellulaceae bacterium
ACTGTTCCCCCAGATCCCAGTGCTCCAGGACGCCATCCCACTGTTGCCGCATTGCACGGTCGCCGATCACCAAAACGCAGTCGGCCGAAGTCGAACTGATTGGGGCGTCGATTGGAAATGGCTCCAAAGAGGGTTGAATTCCGTAGCTCTCAGCAAGCAGCACCCGCAACATTGCCGCACTGGTTCGCGATCCTACATCCAGCGCCACGGATCGAACTTGATGTGGCGGAGTTCGAAACAACGCCCGGACGCTCCAAACGGGTCCGCGGCACCCGATGCAGGCGTCCGACAAAATGAACCAGTCTGGCCTGCCGAAGAATTCGACTGAAGGGATAAGCGCCACATCCAGTTGAGCTCGCTTCAACCGGTCCGCCAGGCGGCTGGGAAGATCCAGTTCCAGGACCCCGCGTTCTCCCAGAGTCTCGGACAATCCTTCGATCAATGGCTTGGTATTCAGGTACGAAACCGCTCCCACACGCCAGGGACGTTCAGCCATCGCTATCGCCCCCCTTTTTCCTTCCAATCCAAAACTTCCGCGCATCGCCGACATGCTTAATAATCTCCACCTTATCGTAGCAAACCGACAATGATTGAATTGGATTCACTGGATGGGGGGCAATCTGCAAGGCTTGGCAAGCCTCTGTTTTAGGATTGAGGTAGCGTATCCTCCCTTCTTGTAGCCGGAAGGTGGCACCGACGATCATTGGCTATTCGATTGGAGCTGAGAAAAGGATGAACTAAGATGGTCGGGGTCATCGCCTACAGGAAGTCTGTGGGCTGATTCCATTGCCCTGGAAATCGACCATGACCGATCGACTGCAGCAGAAGATCACCGGCAATCGGGGGCCGAGTTCCGCATTTGCTGATTCATCGCGGTGGAACCGTGTTCTCTGGCTGCAGCTTTTGCTTCTTTCGGCCAGTTGGTGGCTATGTGTTCTATACCACTGGGGTAACGACGGCACCTGGTTCCAAGGCGACTCGCCAAGGCACGTTTTGACCGGTCTCTTCTGGCTTGACCTCGTAAAAGAGGGCTGGAATCGGCCCTTTGAGTTCGCCCAGGAGTACTACAAGACCTATCCTGCAATTGTGCCATCAAGCTATCCGCCGATATTCCACTGGCTGGAGGCGATCGGCTTCAGCCTGTTCGGGGAATCGATGGCCGTTCCCAAATCGATCACACTGGGAGCCTCGTGGTTTCTTGGTTTTTTCCTTTGGCGTTGGCTGGTTCGATGGCAGGGACCATCGGCGGGTTGGGCAGCACCCTTGGTCTACGCCATTCCCAATATCGCATACGAGTCGGGTGCTGCCATGCTGGATATGACGGCGGTCGCCTTCGCATTTGCCGGGCTGTACTACTGGCGATCGTATCTCGAATCCGATTCGCGGAACCGGCTACATCGACCACTGGCGTTGGGACTGCTCTTTGCCAGTCCCTTGACTCACCCCATCCTGGGCGTCGCCCTGTTCGCAGCGGCTCTCTACCTCATACCCGGAAGAAGGTACCGCCTGATGAAAGATCGCCGACTCCTTTTGCCATTAGGCATTGGACTGGTGGTCTGCATGACGGTGCTCGGCTTTGCGAGCTTCTACGGAGTCAGAAGGATCGACCAAATCTTCCTCCGTTCTGGCGGTCTCCGCGTCTATTCCGGCATGGCTTTTTATCTCAAACAACCGGAAC
Organism: Pirellulaceae bacterium; assembly: GCA_044337705.1. Taxonomy (GTDB): domain Bacteria; phylum Planctomycetota; class Planctomycetia; order Pirellulales; family Pirellulaceae; genus JBEISR01. The sequence goes on from JBIINB010000102.1 coordinate 1,679, forward strand.
TTTGGGCTGGCATTCCCAGCGGGAGTTTTTTGGCCGCTGCAGCCGCGTTCCTGGGATGTCGGCCATGGCGCCACCCTGAAGGCCTGCATCTGCTCCTTCTATCGATAGCGATTGGTGCACCTTTGTGCGTAATTTACGCAGTCGACAGGAGGTACCTACTGCTCTTGGCACCTTGCCTGATTGCAACCGCTTCCTGGACCATTGGAACTCTTTTTCGGATGCACGGCGATCGGCTTAAACCATCTCTGCAATTCCAATTGGCATCTCTTCTGGCTATTGCTTTTGCAGCGATGAATATCGCAGTGATTCGAGCCAAGAGGTTCGAAAACATGGAGAACTTCGTCCACATGGTAGCTCAAGTGAACCAGATTTCCGGAAACAGCCCAGTCTTCTACCTGGGGACTTACGACGGGGTCTTCACGTTGCATCGACGCCTGGGTGCTTCAAACGCTCGTCCCACCGTTTTGGTTCAGCACCTTTTTCCGGATCGAAAGATACCTGCGAGGGGGGGTATTGCAACAACACTGCTCGAGGCAAGTTGCGAGTGGTTGCTGATCGAGGAGCCGTCTCGCGAGCCAAAGAATCGCAGCATGGGGCTAGCCAGGGGAAAAAGTCGGCTCATAAAAGGTTTCCAGGTCGTCACGACTTGGAAGCCACTTCATCGGGATGTGGAGATCGTTTTTCTTCGCAGAACCCCGCCACAATCGGCAAGACGCGATTAAAATGAAGTTTCGTGACAACCAGATTATACGCCAAAATCGACTGGCTCATTCTTAGGACGAATCTCTTCCAGCAATGCTTGCCCGGAAACACCCTCCCTCATTGGCGGTAATTATCCCGGCCTTCAATGCTAGCAAGACAATAGGGTTTTGCCTGCAAAGCGTACTCAGGTCGGGTATCGCCAAGGACAACATCGTGGTGGTGGACGACGGAAGCACCGATTCGACGATGGAACTTGCCCGTGAGTTCGGTGTGAAGGTGGTGCACCAGGCTCGACGCGGACCGGCTCGCGCTCGCAATTTTGGAGCCGGGATGGTCGACGCGGACATCCTCTTTTTCCTCGATGCCGACTGCACCTTGGCGTTCGATGCTCTGGATCGTGTCGGTAGGTTCTTTACGGAGAATCCAGGGATCGATGTCCTCATCGGGTCGTACGATGATCTGCCAGCCGAATCGAATGTTCTATCTCAATACAAAAACTTGATGCATCATCGCGTGCACCAGGACTCGGCAGGACATACGGAAACTTTCTGGAGTGCCTGTGGCGCGATTCGGAGAGACGCTTTTTATGCAGTCGGTGGATTTGAGGAGAGGTTTGAGCGGGCCAGTGTGGAGGATATCCATCTGGGATACCGACTTCGTGACGCCGGATTCGTTGCGGTCCTGGACCCCAAAATTCAGGTAAGGCACTGGAAAAGGTGGACGGCTCTTAATCTACTCAAAACCGACTTTCTCCACCGGGCGATTCCATGGAGCCTGATGATCTTGTCTGGAGGAGGATTCCAGGAAACATTGAACATCAGCAGCAAACAGCGAAGCAAAGTGATTCTGAGCTTTCTGACGGTGTTCTTCGCTCTTGCAACTTGGCTCTATCGACCTGCAATCTTCGGGGTGATCTCATCGCTCATCGGCCTATTGCTGCTTGACTGGGACCAGTTGATTTGGCTGAAACAGAAGCGTGGCGTGCGGTTTACGGCATGCGTCCTCCCTTGGCATTGGCTTAGCCATCTCTATTCCGGCATCGGTTTCGCTGTCGCAATGGTTATCTATCGCTTTGGTAAAACACCTAATCATCTGAATCTTTCCCTACTACGGCTGGATGAGTTGGTGTCTGTAACCGGCGGTATCGCGCCAGAAGAGCCCCAGGAAAGTGCGCCGTATGGAGCATGATGTCGTTGTGGTTGGAGCTGGCCCAGCTGGCCTGACTGCAGCCTACAAGCTAGCTCAGCATGGGAAATCGGTCATCGTCCTGGAGCAGCATGACCGGTACGTCGGAGGTATTTCAAAAACGGTGCAGTATCGAGGTTTCCGATTCGATATCGGCGGCCATCGTTTCTTCTCCAAAGCGAAAGAGATTGAAGATCTCTGGGAAGAGATTCTTGGGGAAGATCTGATCGACGTACCGCGTTGCTCGCGAATCTACTACAACCGCCGATTTTTCGCCTATCCTTTGAAGCCATGGGATGCGATCACCAAAATGGGCATCGTAGAAACCATGCGATGCATCCTTTCTTATGGCAAAGCCAAGATGTTCCCGGTACCCCAACCGGACAACTTTGAAGACTGGGTATCCAATCAATTTGGACGCCGCCTATTTGAGATCTTTTTCAAGACCTACACGGAAAAAGTCTGGGGGATGAATTGCAAAGAGATTTCTGCTGACTGGGCGGCGCAGCGCATCAAAGGGCTCTCTCTCGGCGAAGCGATCCGAAACGCCCTTACGTTCCCTGCCCGTACCCGCAGCGGCAAGCAAGTGATCAAAACCCTGATCGACACCTTTCGCTATCCCCGTCTTGGCCCCGGCATGATGTGGGAGAGGATGGCCGAGCGAGTGGTGAGCCTGGGTGGTACCATCCGCATGGGCACAAAGTCGGGAACTCTCCGCCGCGAAGATCACCCGTTTCCCTGGCAGGTTGAGGTCATTGAAAATACGGGAAAGAGATACAACATTCGCTGCCGTCATATCATTTCCTCGATGCCAATGCGCACATTGGTTTCGTCATTGGATCCCGCCGTGCCCGATCCGGTGAAAAGTGCTGCGGAATCGCTTAGGTACCGTGACTTTCTTACCGTTGCGCTGATGCTCCACAAGCCAGCCATCGATTTCCAGGACAACTGGATCTACATCCACGATTCCTCCGTCAAGGTTGGAAGAATCCAAAACTATCGAAACTGGTCACCCGAAATGGTGCCTAATTCCGATCAAGCTTGCTATGGACTGGAGTATTTCTGTTTTGAAGGTGATGGCCTCTGGGAATCCTCCGACCAGGAACTGATCGAACTTGCCAAGGGCGAATTGGTCGCTCTTCAACTGGCAAAATCCGACGACATCATCGACGGCTACGTGGTGCGTCAACCCAAAGCCTATCCGGTCTACGATGCGCAGTATGCTTCCCACGTCGCGACAATCCGAAATTATCTGACTGCCGAAACCCCGGGACTCCATCTGGTGGGACGCAACGGCATGCACAAATACAACAACCAAGATCACTCGATGAAGACGGCCCTCATCGTCGCCGACAACATCCTGGCCGGGTGCCAGATGCTCGATCCGTGGAAGGTCAACCAGGATGCGGAGTATCACGAGGAGGAAACCGCATCGAAACCTTCCGGCCGATTGGTCCCTCGCAGCCGGAACCCCTGATCGATCCGCCCGATCTCCAAAAACTCGTATTGATTGCTGAATTTCGGCACCTGTTGCATCGGATGTCCGCGAACATCCGATGCGCCATGGTTTGGAAAAGAAGCGATCTTCCGACGGATGCCTCGGGTGCGATTCCGTCGTTGCCGTGCATCGAATGCCGTCCTCATGCAACCCACATCTGCGTCAGCAAGGAACAAACTTCTGCGGGACCGAGGCGCGCCCAAGCCAGGCGACTTGTCAACTATCGAACCACCTGGCGCACCAAAGACTCAATCCCCCGCTCCATTTCCTCCCAAGATTGCGGATCGACCCAGTACCAGGAATCGTCGAAGCGGTCCTCCACCGCCTGTCGGGTTGGCACGTAACCCGTCCAGCAATCGGCATAGCCCAGCACCAATGGCCACCGCTCTTGGGCTTGCAGTCCAACGTCCTTGGCCAGTCTCTGCTGGACGCTCAACTGGTACCCGACGAAGGCTTCGCCGGGAAAGAAAAAGACTTGGGCAGCTCCCAGATCGAGGCAGGGAAGGCTCGTCTGTGGCTCCTTTTCCAAACGATCCAAGGATGCCAACGACATCGCTGCATAGATTCGCTTCTCCGTGGGAAGAGTGGCGTCGTGAAGGCTTTCTTGCAGGCTATCGCGGGTCAACGATGGCTTTGGATTCCATCGAATCACCAGCGGCTCCCATATGCCTCGTATCGATTGCAGTTTCGTCGTCCTTGTCGACTCCGCACTGGCCACCATCGCTCGATACATCCGCTCAGCTAGCGCAACACGATCGTCCGCAGTTCCCGCGTTGAACTTTCCTGCAGTGACATCGCCACTGCATCCCGAGCCATACATATGGTGGACGGAAGGATTCTCGCGCCGAAGCCTTTCTCTAGCCAACCCCACAAAATCGCTGGTCACCTCACCCCGCCCGTAATAGCTCATCGGATGCGTCGCATAAACATGCCATTGCGCCAGGCACTTGGAACCATTCCAGAAGGAGAGGGTACGTAGCCAGGGATCGATCAAACCCTCATCGGCATCACGGAACCTCGGTTCCCTGCCACTGGAACTGCCTCGACTGAAATCCACTGTTCCATCCGAGGAGACATGGCGTCGATTGGAAGCCACCCTCTCCACCTTCGCCTGCCCCATTCCAATGTCGGTGCAAGGTGATGCCGACTGCATCGCCTGTTTGGCTGCTGCTTCGGCGCGCCCAAGCACTTCGTTATGAAACACGGGATCGAAGAGTTCCCCTGGAAGCCCAACCTGATCCAGCAATCTTTGGGCTCCGTGGTCGATGACAGGAGCATCATGTTGGTGTAGGCAATTCAGCCAAACCTGTTCCGGAACCGTCCCGACCGCCTCGGCGATCCTACTTTGCCACAGTCGATACGACTCATTCCTCACCTCACACCAATCGATCGCCATCAGCACCCAGGGCTTGTCTGGTCCTAGCAGCACCAGTCCATGCAGGAGGAGGGGATCTGCGACGGAAGACGATTTTTGAGGCAGCAGGCCCATGCAGCGATGCCCGAGCGGAATCGTGACATCGACCGAAAAGACCCCCAAGCGAAATGGAGTCAACCTCCGGACTCGGACATCCCGAAACTCCACCGGGTCCTGGTGGCCGCAGAACCCCAGAAACCCATCACGTCGATTTTTCCCGGGGTGTGGCGTCCCATCCTTGAATTCGGTGATCTGGGAGAGGTCCGCTTCGGCGATGATGACCCCGTTGAGCGATACCTGAATCCACGATCCAACAACCGTCACCCTCTGGTGATTCCACTGGCCTGCAGGTAGAAGAAATCCCCTCCTCGGTGCCACCATACCATAGATCGCGCCGTGATACTGACGGGGATCCAGGGAAGCATACTGGGGTGCTTCATCATCCAGGATCTGGATTTCGCACATCGCATCGACCGACGCTCTTCCTGTTCCCGGATACCGAATCGCCAACCCGTTGTTTCCACCTGGGGGCAATCGGAATTCCAAGTCGACCTCGAAATGATCGTACGATTCCTTGGTGAACAGTACGCCATCGGCCCCAGGCAGAGAACGAAGAATTCCGTCACGACATTCCCACTGGCCGACGGACCCCTGCCAGTCGGCCATCGATGGATCGATTGAGAGGAGCTTCCAGTCCTCCACCGGGCCACCTGCAACCAGCAACATAGCCGAACAGACCCAGAAGGCTAGCCCGATCCCACTCCGCCCCCATCTGCTGGCACTTGCGCCCAGCCACAGCGTGAGGGAATGCTTCTCCACCGGTTCCATCGAATCCACCTGCATGGCATTCCCTCCTGAATCCACTCGCCTTGCCGCACCCACGCTATTTTGCGTCATGCAGACGGCGGAAACAAGCAAGGCCCATCCACTGCGCTGCTGACCAATTTTCAGCGGGATGCGATTGCGTAGGGTAGAAACTTAGAACCCTGCCGTAAACCTGCGAAATCCTAAACGCAGCGTAAGCAAGGGACGGTTCTCGGATAGGCTCTTAGAATAATCGATGGACTTCGAGGTCATCAGCAGCAATCGGTTGCGCCCTGAAAGCGTTCCTGGAGGGAACAGACTCGAAGCGATTCATGGCGCAACGCCTCCATGGCATCCACCACCGCAAACCCTCCATCGATCGTGGTGATGCAGGGGACACCGTGCTGCACGGCAGCCGCACGGATCTTCCCCTCGTCCGTCCTGGCGCCTTTTCCGCTGGGAGTGTTGATCACGAGGCTGACATCGTCATTCTTCATGTAATCGATCAGATTCGGGTTGCCTTCGGCCAGTTTTCGAACGCGCTGAACTGGAATCCCAATCTGTTCGATCGCCAGTGCCGTCCCGTTGGTAGCCAGCAATTGGAAACCAAGTTCGTGAAGCTGCTTGGCCAATTTGGCCGCTGCGGAGCGATGCCGATGAGCGACGCTCAGGAAAATGTTCCCCTTCTTGGGCAGGACCACCCCGGCGGCCAGCTGACTCTTAGCAAATGCAATCGGCAACCGCTCGCTGATCCCCATCACCTCGCCAGTGCTCCGCATCTCGGGCCCCAGCACGATATCGACCCCGGCAAACTTGCGAAAAGGAAAAACCGCTTCCTTGACCGAAACATGCCTTGGGACCGGCTCCCGATCGACTCCCAACTCCTTCAGGGTTCGTCCAGCCATCACCTTGGCCGCCAGGGCTGCCACCGGTACTCCTGTCGCTTTTGCAACGAAGGGAACCGTCCGACTGGCTCGCGGATTGACCTCAAGCACGAAGAGCCGTTCCCCATCCTCTCTGTGGGTGATCGCGAACTGAACGTTCATCAGGCCAACCACCTGCAGGCGCCGCGCCATCGCAATGGTCGCGGAACGAATTGCATCGATCATCGCTGGCTTGAGCGCAAAAGGAGGGATCACGCAGGCGGAATCACCAGAATGAACCCCCGCCTCTTCGATGTGCTCCATGATTCCCATGACCACCACATCGGTCCCGTCGGCGATGGCATCCACATCCACCTCGGTAGCGTCTTCCAGGAAGCTGTCAATCAGGACGGGCTGACCCTGAGATACCAGGAATGCCTCAGCCACAAATCGCTCAAACTGCTGCTGGTCGTAGCAGATCTCCATCGCTCGACCTCCCAACACGAAACTAGGCCGAACCAGACAGGGGAACCCAATCCGCTGCGACTCCGCCCTGGCCTGCTCCATCGTGCGGGCGATTCCATTGAGCGGCTGATTGAGCTGCAGTTCGCGCAGGATACCCTGGAATTTCTCGCGATCCTCGGCTCCTTCGATCGTATCCACACTGGTGCCGATGATAGGAACTCCCGCCGAATGGAGAGCCCTGGCGAGGTTCAGTGGCGTCTGGCCTCCAAATTGAACGATGACCCCATCGGGCTGCACGCGATCGCAAATGTTCAGCACATCTTCGGTGGTCAGCGGTTCAAAGAACAGCATATCGCTGGTGTCGTAGTCGGTACTGACCGTCTCAGGGTTGCTGTTGACCATGATCGACTGGATCCCCAGTTCCCTCAGTGCGAAACTGGCATGACAGCAGCAATAATCGAACTCGATTCCCTGACCGATGCGGTTTGGGCCCCCACCCAGAATAATGATCCGCTTCGTATTGCCCTTGGGAGGCACCTCGTCCTCGTCCTCGTAGGTGCTGTAGTAATACGGTGTCACCGCCTCGAACTCGGCCGCGCACGTATCGACCGATTTGAAGGTCGCCACCACCCCCAGCCTTTTGCGGTACGCCCGCACCTCCAATTCATCGCTGTTCAAAATATGAGCGATCTGCCGATCGGAGAAACCATATTGCTTGGTCATCCGCATGACAGCAACGTCGACCTTCTCTAGCTCCCCAAGATTCGCCAGCCGATCCTCCCACTCCACCAGTTCCAAAAGATGATCGAGGAACCAAGGATCGATTCCTGTCAACTGGTGGATTTCCTCAAGCGACATTCCGGACTTCATCGCATACCGAAGATAGAACACCCGCTCGGCATTGGGCCGCAGGAGCTTCACCCGAATCGCATCGTCGTCGGGTTGCCTGTCTGTGCCCCACAGATCTTTTCCATCCGAACCAAAACCGAAAGCCCCTACCTCCAACCCCCGCAGCGCTTTTTGGAACGACTCTTTGAAAGTCCTACCAATCGCCATCGTCTCACCGACGCTTTTCATCTGCGTCGTCAGAGTCGGATCTGCCTCCGGAAACTTCTCAAATGCAAAGCGAGGGATCTTCGTCACCACATAATCAATCGTCGGCTCGAAACACGCTTGGGTCTTGCGAGTGATATCGTTGGGAAGCTCCCACAACCGATAGCCGACCGCCAACTTGGCTGCGATCTTCGCAATCGGGAAACCGGTCGCCTTGCTGGCCAGTGCGCTCGACCGGCTCACTCGAGGATTCATCTCAATGACAATCATCCGACCTGTCTTGGGATGGATGGCAAACTGGATATTCGATCCGCCCGTTTCCACGCCAATTTCCCGGATGACCGCCAGCGAAGCATCCCGCATACGCTGGTACTCTTTGTCGGTCAGCGTCTGCGCTGGTGCAACGGTGATCGAATCGCCCGTGTGAACCCCCATGGGATCGAAGTTTTCGATCGAGCAGATGATGACGACATTGTCGTCTTTGTCGCGCATCACCTCCATCTCGTACTCTTTCCACCCGATGATCGATTCTTCCAAAAGCACCTCATGGATGGGTGACTGTGCGAGCCCATTGAGAATTAAGGCGTCGAATTCGTCCCGATTGTAGGCAATCGCCGACCCGGACCCACCCAAGGTGAAACTGGGGCGGACCACACAGGGCAGACCGACATCCGCGAGCACGCGCCGGGCTTCCTCCAGCGAATGAATCACCTCGCCGCGGCATACCTCCAACCCAATTTTTTCCATCGCCTTCTTGAAAAGCTCGCGGTCCTCCGCCTTCTCAATCACATCCGGCCGGGCTCCGATCATCTCGACGCCATACTTTTCCAAAACACCGTGGCGATGCAGGTCCATAGCAAGATTCAAGCCAGTTTGGCCGCCCAGAGTCGGCAAAATGGCGTCGGGACGCTCTTTCGCAATCACCATCTCAACCACTTCCCAAGTCAGTGGCTCGATATAGGTACGATCTGCTGTGCCCGGATCGGTCATGATCGTCGCTGGATTGCTGTTGACCAGCACGATCTCGTACCCCTCCTCCCTCAGCGCCTTACAGGCCTGAGTTCCCGAATAGTCAAACTCACACGCCTGACCGATCACGATCGGTCCGGATCCGATGAGCAGAATCTTCCGCAGGTCGGTTCGGCGTGGCACTTCAATCCCCCGTTCTCAGGCTGTTAGAATCCGGTTTGGACAAATTCCCACCAGCTTAACACATCCCCAGGAATCCTCGCCAGGGGCCCCTCCACTAGTTCACTGTTTGCAAAGGTAATTCGCATGCCGCCTCGGCGATGGAATCGGATCACTCGTCGCCGAATGATCGGACAGACAATGATCGTCACAGGACTTTCGTTCCCGCGGCCACTGATTCGCACCAGCAACCTCAGCGCTATCCATCCCCGCATCAGCAGCAGTTTCGATGACAACTTGCAGGAAATCTGCTCCCAGCGGGAATTGCCTGGTGCCATCGCCGGCTTGTTTTCGATTCGTCTCGATGGCACCACCGATCAGAAGCTCTTCCATGCCGGCTACAGGAAAGCGGGCGATCCGACCAAGCTGAGAGTTGAAGATCGCTGTCACCTTGGCTCTTGTACCAAAGCGATGACCGCGACGCTGCTTGCGATCTTCGTCGATCGCGGACTATTCTCCTGGGACTCGACGCTCTCATCGCTCATTTCAGATGAACCCTGGCTAAAGGACTCCCCCTGGGGATCGGTCACCATCGACCAGTTGATCAGCCATCGTGCCGGCCTGCCTGCCAATACCAATTGGTGGCTCTACCAAAAACTGCCCCCTCCAGCCCGCTTGCCCAATTCCTTGATTGGCGTTGATCCATCGGACCATCTGCTGCTTGTCCGGCGAAGGGCAGTTCTCCAGTCGCTGCAATCGACGCCAAGACCAGCGTCCCCTGAATTCGTCTATTCCAATCTCGGCTACTGCATTGCTGGTCACGCCCTGGAGACGCTGACGGGCAAGTCGTGGGAACGATTGATGCAGGAGGCAATCTTCCAGCCGCTCGGCATGAAATCGGCCGGATTCGGCGCCCCAAGCCTTGCCGACCCCAGCTCACCCTGGGGGCACCATCGTCCGTCGAACGATCCCGCCATGCCTTGGGTCGCCAGCGAAGTCGACAACGCCGCCGTGCTTGGACCCGCCGGCACCGTGCACGCCTCCTGCTCCGATTGGATCCGATTCCTGCAACTCCATCTGCGCTCCGCGATGAAGGAATTGGCTCCTGAAGAGCACCCCGAGCGACGATTGGGACTGAAGGAGGAAAGCCTGCGCCATCTCCATAGCGATCTGTCGCAAAACGACTATGGAGGTGGATGGGGCCTGGGCGAGCGAACCTGGGCAAAAGGCCCGATCCTCACCCACACCGGATCTAATACCTACTGGACAGCCATGGTCTTCCTCGCGCCGAAAATTCGGCAGGGAATCCTGGCGGTCACCAACGCAGCTTCCCCAAAGGCCGCCGAGGGCTGCGATCAGATTCTTCAGTGGATCCTCCGCAACCACATGACACCCCAACATTGACTCCCACGGCTTCCACTTCGGGTTACCTAACTTCCTGCCGACAGAAATCCCATGGATAACCGCGCACGATGAACCGCTCCAACCACCGTTTGCTCGATCCACTTCCTGCCGCCTCGCTCCAATTGCTGGCCTGCCTCCTGTTTTGGAGTATGTCCGGACCCCTTGCCGCTCAGTCGCTTCTCGAAAGCCCTGCACTGCCATCGCGAATCGCCGTTCTGACCTTCGATGATTCGGTGCGCAGCCATTTCGATGTGGTGCGACCACTGCTGCTGAAATACAACTTCGGGGCAACCTTCTTCATCACCGAAGGGTTCGACTTCAAGTCCAACAAAGACGACTACATGACGTGGGAGCAAATCGCACAGCTGCATCGCGATGGCTTCGAAATCGGAAATCACACGCGCGACCATCTTGCGATCGGCGATGCACAAGTCGACCAGTTAGACGAACAACTGAAAGCGATCGAAGATCAGTGTATCGCTCATGGGATCCCAGCCCCCGTCTCGTTCGCATGGCCTGGAAATCAATTCTCGGTGAAAGCATTGGACACATTGAAGCGTCATGGCATTCGATGGGCGAGACGCGGAGGAGGCCCGGAATTCCCATACGACCGAGGAGAAGGTGTCGCTTACGAACCCTACACCGATCATCCCCTGCTGATCCCGTCCGCTGGGGACAGTCGCCCCGACTGGCAATGGGAGAACTTCGCCAAGGCGATGGCGCTGGGAGGAAGAAACAACATCGTCGTCCTGCAGTTTCATGGTGTGCCCGATAAGGCGCACCCCTGGGTCAACACCCCCACCGATCGCTTCGAACAGTACCTCCACTGGCTAGCCCAGGAAAACTACCAGGTCATCGCACTTCGCGATCTGAATCGATACATCGATGCGTCAATTGAGCCAACCGATCCGGCAGGAGTGATCGAGCTGCGGAAGAAGCGGCTGGCAGCAGGCATGCCGCTCCATGCAGCACGCCCGCTTCCCTCCGGCTCCCAGCGATCCAAGTGGCTTGAAAATATGGCTCAGCTGCATCGCTTCAGCATTGCCGAAATCAGCGCCGCCACCGGCATGTCCGATACGGATGTCGAAATGTCTCTTCAAGAACTCCACTTGGAAGCGCGTCCAGCCAATGACCTCAGCAAGCAAACACCTCTCGAATCCGCGGCACCGCCAATGGACAAAAAAATTCGCATCGCGCCCTACCCAGGTGGCCGCCATCCAAGAATCGGCTTTCGCGATGGTGCCCTGTGGCCTCAACGCGAGACGAAGATGAGCCTTTTCGCCCCGTGGCAGGATGGAGGTTACGTCGTCGCCGATTTCCCGGAAGCTATCTGGTGGAATTCGGATTCCGGGCGAGAACTGCTTTATCTTGCCCACTCGCATGTCCCCACGATCTGGGATCAAAAAGGTATCGCACTCGAAGCCACGGAATGGGAATCGACTCCTGAGGGCTGGAAGTCAACACGCAAATTACCCAATGGAGTCACCTTCGAAACGACCGCCTCTCCCCAGGACTCGGCGGTCTTTTTCTCGATGACCGTCCAAAACGGGACCAACAAACCGCTGCAAGGTGTGACGGTGCAGCAGTGCCTGATGCTTGGCGCTGCCGATGGGTTTTCCGATCGAACCAATACGCGGCACCGACACGAAGGACCGTTCAGCCTGGCGAGCGATCCTTCCAATATGCGTTGGATTATCACCGCTTGGCAGAGCTGCCAGCGGGCCTGGACCAATCCCCCTTGCCCATGCCTCCACTCCGACCCCGTGTTCCCTGACTGCCCGCCAGGCCAGTCGCAAAGCCTCTCCGGCTGGGTCTGGTTCTACGAAGGAAAAGCAATCGACCAGGAACTGGATCGTCTGAAATCGCTCCTTCCTTAGCGGCCTTTTTCAAGCAGTCAACGCAACCACTGGATCGATCGAAAGCTACTGCCTTTGCATTAACGCAGGCGAGGTGTTTCGAGATCTTTGTGGAGACTTGATTGGGACTTTGAGCCTATCCGAGAACCGTCCCTTGCTGACGATGCGGGTTAGGATTTCGCGGGTCTACGCATAGGTTCTTATCGCGAAGAAAAATAGTCCCGAGGCGATTCCCCAATGCAGGATCGCCCCCAGTTGCCTGCCCGCGCCAAGCAATGCTGGCGTGGCCTTAGTGATCAGCCTCACTTCCCTACGCAGCGCAATACACTCTATCCATAAGTCGGGATCCGGGAATCAAGTCTTTGTTGCTTGTGACAATCCCATCCCGGTTCGGTGAATCGCAAGTTAGAATCACGGAATGAGTATAGGATTCAGCTTCGCGAACCTCCTAACCAAAAGCCGCGAAGAGGACTCCACCTGAACCTGGGAATCTGAAACCAACTCGCCACACCCTTCCACCATCCCATGACTCCACCCCCCATCGCACTTACCGACGAGATGCAGCGGTTTCGCAAGAAGCTGCTGGATCTCAGTCTTCGCAACCCGCTGCTCAACTATCGTTTCAGTCAACGCCGAACGATCCCGCTCCCCTCGATCGATGCCGATGCCCTCTATCAAGCGTTAGTCGAGGACGAAAAGCACCTTCCGCTGATCCCGGTTCCCGATCCCCAGCCACTCGATGAAAACCAGAAGTCGTCGAACGGGTCGCCCTCCGCTCCAGCACCTGCAGCCGCTGAAAAACCTCTGCATCCCTCCCCATCTTTGCCTACGGAAAACGCCGCGATCGTCGCGAATCGCACATCCGATCCACCAGCCCCGACGCTGATCCCATCGGCCCGTGGAGACGCTGCAAGCCGCTTGGCCGTCCCTGCGGATTCGCCCCTCCTAAGTGCGCAACAGCAAGTTGCTGGACCGCTGGACCGTCTTCAGACCGAGATCACCGAATCGAAACTGGAACCGATCTGCCGCAACATCCATTCGGTGGCGCGAACTGCCATTGAGGAAACAGGCATCAATTACCTCCACCTTGCAATCGGATTCTTGAGATGGAACGAATCGACTGGAACAGCCGGGGAACTGAAACGAGCGCCCCTGATGCTTCTCCCCATTGCTTTGCAGAGGACGTTGCGACCAACCGGTGGAGTGGAGTTTGAACTGTACTGGGATGAAGACGAGGTGGTCGATA
>JBIINB010000025.1:0-43323 GCA_044337705.1 Pirellulaceae bacterium
CCATTCCAGAAAACCCACCATCTGGCGATGGTGGCTACCGCAAAGCGTGGCCCGGCGCTTCTTCAGTCCTCGCGACTCTTGGTAGCCAACGCCGCCAGGCGGTGGTGAGTGGCTTATATCGACCATTCCAGAAAATCCACCATCTGGCGATGGTGGCTACCGCAGGGCGAGAGAAGGCAGATTTCTCCTCCAATTTAGCATCGGGCTTTCCCTCCAAATTTGGCTCAAGAAACGGCTTGCATATGCCGATGGCAACCTTATGGAAAGATTTTCCGGTTGGGGCAAATGGCGAGAATAACGCATGGCATTCCATCGATTAGCGAAGGGAAGCAGGTGCCTGCCGAGCAGCGTAGCAGGGCTCGTTGCCCTGGCGGTAGCCGCACCGTGGGCTGTCGCCCAGCAACCGCCAAATCCCGCCGGAACGGTGCCGATCGGAGCTTTGCGAAGCACTCAGGCTGGGACCGTGCTTGGTGAAACGGTACTTCAATCGGGTCGCGATCCGACCACAGGTGAGGCGTTTGAGAAGGTGTTGGTGCAGCAGGTCGTGGTTCGACCAAAGGCCAAATCGGATGTCACGCTGAATGCACCACCTCTTCCGGATGGCAGGGAGGCTTGGTCGCAGGCCTACGCCCAGTGGCTTTCGGCTCAGCGCACACGCCCTACCACAACCCGTTTCGCACCCTATCCTTATGCCGCAACCACCAGCAATTCTCCTTACGTTGCAGCAACCGCCTATGGACCTGGCAGCATTCCACCCCAACCATCGCGTCTGGCGAATGCATCGACTGGCAACTCGGCCGTCGCCCAGACCTGGGGGCTGAGCCCTGTCGCTGGAGATCCTTATAGCACCATGGCGGTCGTTCCCATGATCCCGCCGACGGCGCCCCCTGTCCTGCCACCCTACCAACTTCCGGCAGGCATGGTCCCCACATCCACTGGTACTCTTGCCTACAGCCAGGTGGCTCCTTCGCCATATTCCTACTCGGGTACAGACAGCCGCATTGGCATCGCCATGCGTCCCAGCACCTACCCCATTCCGCCACAGCCAACTTCCCTGGCAGCTCCCCCGGCCCGCGATCCATACCAGAGCGGCCAGTCGGCGACTGTTTTTCGCTAGTCCGCTGACGCGGAAGTGGGTAAGTGCGGGGGAAATCAAAATCTTCCTGCTTTTCCGTGAAGACACCTCTTTCTAAAAAATTGCTGCTTTATGCTCCTGGCGGCAAATTGTCCTCGCATTTAATCTGCGGACACCGATAAAAAGATGTTTTCGCCAGCGTTCTTGTGAAAATGCAGTCCATCGCGTAACTCCATACCGCACCGCCCTTTGCTCGAGGATCACGCCATGGCATTTTGGCGAGTCGTTTTCGTCGATTGCTCCCACTTCCATGCTGGCGATCTGATGCAGATGGTTCGGTCCCATCCCCGCGCGTCGTTGGAGGGGGTCCATGACCCGGATCGCATGCGAGCTACCCGGGTCATGTCGGATCTTGGGATTTCCGAATCGCTTTACGATCGGTCGCTGGAGGATCTGCTGGATCGATGCCAGCCCCATGTGGTCGTTTGTTGCGGAGCAACCGCCGAGCATGCTCGTTGGGTTGAAAGAATCGCAAGACCTGGCCAGTGGATCCTGGTGGAGAAACCGATGGCCGCCTCGCTGGACGATGCGGAACGCATGTTGGTGGCAGCGAGGCGGGCAGGGGCGCAGCTGGTAGTCAATTGGCCACTGGCCTGGGATGCCGCTCACCGCACCGCCTTTCGAATCGCCGTTCGTGAGCGGCGGATCGGGGAGCTTCAATCGGTCCATTACTTCGGTGGCAATCGCGGACCTCTGTGGCACACCTACGGCAAAACAGCTCGCACGCAGCAGCAGGTCGATCAGGAGAAACCGGGCAGCTGGTTTTACAAACGTGCCAGCGGTGGTGGTTCGCTGCTGGACTACCTAGGCTATGGAACCACGCTGGCGACCTGGTTTCTGGAAGGTAGGCTCCCAATCGATATGACTAGCGTGACCGATCGGCCTGCGGGTCTGGAGGTTGACGAGCATTCCATCACGATCTGTCGCTATCCGTTCGGTCTGTCGCGCATGGAGACCCGCTGGGGCACCTTTACCGATCCCTGGAATCATCCGACTCAGCCACCTTGCGGATTCCTTCTCGTGGGGTCCGAAGGGACGCTCCGCAGCGACGACTATGCCATGCATCTGCTGCTCCAGGATGCAGACAATCCCGAAGGCATCCGCCTGGGAGTCGATACGCTGACTGAGGTCGAATCCAATCCCATTGCGTACCTTCTGGACTGCATCGAACGGACTGTGCCGGTGACCGGTCCGCTCAGTGAAGAACTTTCCTGGAGCGGCCAGAGAATGGTCGAAACGGCCTACCAGTCGGCCCAGCTTGGGACGACGCTGCCATTGCTGGGTGGCGAAGCGACATCGAGGCTTTTTCCGAAGCAGACCGAGCTTACGGCCCGGTAAAATAGAGGGAAACTGCACGGCGCCAGCCTTACGGTATGTCCCGTTGGTTCAGGAGAAACCGGGGAGCTTGCGCTGCACCGCTTCAAGTTGGATCGTCATTCAACGGGTGGCTGGTCGTTCGCCCCGTTGATGGCATCGATCAGACCTCGAAGTCCTCCTGCCTGGCGCCGATCCAGCCGCATCGCCAAACGAGGCAGTTCCGCTAGTTCCGGTTCATTGGCTTCCTGCCGGAATGCGGACCGCTGTTCGATCTTCCCATCCAGAAGCAAATGCCCAAACTGCCGATTGAGTCGATCGAGCTGTGCGGAAGAGACCGGTTTTTGAATCCGAAGAACCAGTCGCGGTCCAACGTACCGCATGCTGTGATAGTTCCTGTAGAAGCGGAGGATTTCATCCACCGCCTCTTCCGCTCGATCGACGATGCGGAACAGATTTCGATCCTCAGGCCCCACCCACCCGGTCGCTTCCAGTTGCTCCCGATAAAACTCCTCGAAATGACGCCAGAACCGTCCGCAAGGAGCGTCCAGAAGGACCAGCGGAATCATCGTCTGCTTGCCCGTCTGAAGAAGCGTCAGCACTTCAAGCATCTCATCGAGTGTGCCAAAGCCTCCGGGGCAAGCGACCGCTGCGCTGCATTCCTTGACGAGCATCAGTTTGCGAGTGAAGAAGTACTTGAACTCGATCAGTTTCGGATCGCCATCGATATAGCGATTAGGACGCGCTTCAAATGGAAGCTGAATGTTCAGCCCCATCGACATGGCGCGCCCAGCTCCCCGGTTGCCAGCCTCCATGATCCCGCCACCTGAGCCGGTTACGACCATCCAGTCGTGCCCCGCCATCATCGAAGCAAACGACTCGGCCTGATGGTACGCTGGGTGCGATTCCGGGGTCCTCGCTGAACCGAAGAGCGTCACCTTGCGGCGCCGCCGATAGGGACCAAAAATGCGAAATGCATCGTGCAGTTCGGAGGTGGACCGGTGGAGAATCTTCAGGTCTCCCCGATCGATCGAATCCCGCTCCAGCTGATCTGCCAGCTTCCGCATCGCGGCAATCCAGTCCCGTGATCCATCGTCGGATGACGATTCATCGGCCGGCTGCGGCCGCTGCTTCTCGTCCTCCCCCAGCGCCTCAGGAAGCAATGGCTCGGAAGGTAATTCCGAAGATCCGTTCATCTGGCCGCTCCCATTCCCAGCCGCGAAACGAAGCTGGATGTCGCCCGCAGTGCCGGCTCCCCATTTCGATCAACGGGTCCCGGATGCCGCCACCAGCACGTCGATCAGATCGCGAGGCACCTGAAGGAGGTCATCCGCGAAATCGCTAAGAAATGCACGCTGCGGTTCGCTCGCACATTGCACCAGACGCTGGAAGTCATGAAACGTGATCGGGACGCGATCAGGCAATACGACCCCCACCTTCGGTTGCCGTACAGCCGATAAAGAACCAGGCATCTTCGATCCGGGCCGCAATCCATGTTCCATGCTGGATGGCTCCTTCGTTTGCAGGTAGTCGAGTCAGGGACTTATGGCTGGCGGGGACCAAGGCAGAGATCACGCAATCAGCACCGATCGCGACTCCCCTAGGGACTGACTCTCCCCGAATCCAACCCTCACGATGAATTCTTCGCAGCTTCAGCATCGACCAGGCTGCAACCCAATCATCAGGGATTCCACCAAACTTTTCCGATTCCGCAAGATAGGAAGAATAGGAAGCTTGCAAAGAAGGGACTTGTGATCTGCTTGACAACGGAGTTGGGTTGCCCTAGATTCCGGAATCCTGCAGGTTTTTCTATCTATCTCTCGCCTCGCTCCTCTGCGCGCCACACGGATGGTCGGCTCGGCTTATGGGGCTCATGGGTTTCGTCTATTTATGATCGATCTGAAAGCGATTGCGCGGTCGCTTCGCGCATCGGAAGATTCCCTGCGGCGGCCACTGGAGTTGTTACGACAAGGGTACTCCCCCGCGTTCCTTGCAACTTACCGGTCCGACGAAATCGGGCAACTCGATTACCAGACTCTGCGCCGGCTTCGGAGCGCCCTTCGCTATCAGGAGCGATTGGAATCGCATCGGGAGATGGTAGAAGTGCAACTGCGACGCGACCAGCTTTGGAACGACGCCTTCGGACCGTTGCTGTCTCAAGCGCGATCGGTTGCCGAAATCGATTTGCTGACTCGAGGGATTCGCTCACGCAAAGGAGCGCGTGCTCTTGCCGAGAAACAGCCAGAGGTACCCAGGATCGGTCAGGCGCTTCTGGCCCTGCAAGGCGCTGGTCCCCTGGAAGTCGAACAGTGGGTAGGGCAGCAGGCGGGGGTTGGCCAAGAAGAAGCCAGGGCGCTGACTGCCCAGGTGCGGCGATGGATCCAACTGCTCCTCCACGAAGACCCTGTCCTGATGGACCGCATCGCATCGGCGTTGCGTCGACGTTCTCAGGTAGCGGTTGAAATTCTCCCCGACAACCACGAACAGTCGACCGAAGGCGGTTCGGAAGAAACGATTGGCGATTCCCCGGAGACCGCCACCAGCAGCCAGCCTCTCCCTGAAGTGACCGGATGTGGTTTTGGACGACTGATCCAGGACCAGCCAGGGCCGCACGACGCAGAGAATCTGCCCGGCCTAGATGGAACAGCAACCACCTTGCAGCCGCAACTGGTTGGCTCGGTGGAATCGTCGCTTCCTACCGAGCAACCTTCGCCAGATTGCGTCGGCTCCGACGCTGCCTTGCCAGAGATGGCGGAAGCGACTGTCGACGTCGAACCGTCGGGATCTACCGAGCAGGTCGGATCCGCAGAAGAGGTCGGAGCAGCGAATCCGACGCAGGGAGGATCGGAGGCGATCGATGAGAATGTTCGTTTCGGTGCTGCGAAGTCTGGACCGCTGCGAGGCGGCAAGAAATCGCATGCCAAGGGGAAGACACCGGCTCCCCGCAGCGCCGCCAAACTGTCGCCTCGTCAGAAGCGACGTCGCTGGCTTCGTGGGATCCTGGACAGCTACTCCAAGCTGAGAGGTCCGCTAGATCGACTGACTCCCTACCAGATTGTCATGCTGGGACGCGGTACTCGATCCCAGCTGACCCGACTGGTCTGGCAGTACGATAATCCTTCCTTGATTCAAGCTGCGCGGGACCTTCTGGCCCCGGCCAAACATCCTGCTGGCCCCTGGTTGGATGACCTGGTGGTCGAAGCGATGAACAAGCAGATCCTCCCCAAGCTGGAGCAGGATCTGTTTGCTGAATTCGAAGAGAAAGCGCAGCACGCGCTGGTCGAGCGGGCGGTGGAGTCGCTGCAAAGCTCTCTTCAACAGAGACCGGTTTCGGGACGCACCATTCTGGCCATCGATTCGGTTGGCCCCAAGTCAGCGCCGATTGCTGTGGTCGATCCCCAAGGCAACGTGCTCCACACCGACGAACTACCAGCCAGCAGCAGTCGCAAGGATCTGGTCGCTACCAATGTCGTGCTTCTGGGTGAGATCATCCACCGCTTCAAGGTCTCTCTGGTCGCTCTTTCCAATGGCCCGGCGCGGCGATTCCTGATCCATACGATCAAGCAGTTGCTGGAGCAGTCGGACGGGAATGTGACCTGGACGATGGTGGACCGCGCCGGTGCCGATGCCTATTGCGCAACACGGGAGTGCCTGGCGGAACTTCCAACTCACTCCCGCCGCCATCGTGCAGCGGTCTGGCTGGCGAGAAAACTCCAGGACCCTTTGGCTCAATTGCTCAAGGTCGATGCGGCTAGACTTCGCCTGGGTAGTTTCCAGCGGGAAGTTCCCGACACCCTCCTGGAACAAGAATTGGAGGAATCGGTCCGCGACACCATCGCCAAGCGAGGCGTTGACTACTGGTCGGCCTCCAAGGAACTGCTTCAAACCTTGCCTGGTATCACACCGGAAATCGCCGAAGCCCTGGTCGCCTTTCGACAGGAACAGCCCGAGGCGACGCGGCAGCAGGTCGCCGATCGGATCCGTGAGAAATTCGGCGAGACCACCTTCCGACAATCGCTTGGGTTCCTTCGAGTCTTCGGAAGCAGTGAGGCGCTCGATAGCACCTCCGTCCACCCCGAAGATTACCGACTGGCTCAGCGCCTGATCGCTCAAAACCTCTTCCCAGCTCCTTCGCCCGCCCCTGAGGGATGGACCAAGCCAAGCACGGCCGTCGTGCCACCCTCAATCGGCGATCCGTCCGATGCCCCCCCCGTGGAAGATACCAACACCGACAACCTCGCTTCTTCGGAGGGATTCGGGGAAGTCAGCGCTGAGGATTCCACAGACGTCCCGCCGGAAGCAAGCGCCGACGAGTCGAACTCTGAGGGCCCCTTGGAGCCCACTGGCGAACTGGAAGCCGAGGAGCCTGCGGTGACTGCCGAAGAGATGGCGGAAGCGGCAGCCGCACTGGCGGAAATCGATTCGTCGAACCAGGCAACGGCCGGGGAGGCGCCCGCCTCCGAAGGCGAAGCGAAAGCCGATGTACCGCAACCTGCCTCCCAGGAGCCACAATCGACGCCGACCTCGCAGGTACGAATGATCCGCTGCCATGTCGATCCACCGATCGCCGATTCGGCGCCGGCGATCGATGTGGAAAAGCTGGCTCGCAGCTGGCAGGTGGGGCGTGGGCGATTGCGCTATGTAGCACGAGCGTTGCAGCAGCCTCATCGGGATCTTCGCGACAACCAGCCGGGAACACCTTTGCTGGACGGAGTTCCCACGCTCGAAAATCTCCAACCCGGCATGTCGGCATGGGCCGTCGTGATTGGAGTGGCTGACTTCGGAGCCTTCGTCGATCTGGGTCCCGACTGCAGCGGTCTGATTCACATCAGCCGCCTTTCGTCCGATTTTCTCAAGGACCCCAACCAGGCGGTCCAGGTCGGAGATCTGATCCAGGTCTGGGTGCTGAATGTCGACTCCAAGCGACGCCGCGTGGTGCTCTCGGCGATCTCGCCCCAATCTTTGGAGGCAAAAGAAAAGCAGGCAGTGGCGATGGCTGCAGAACGGATGCAGCCACGACGCGATGGACGCGATAACCGGGATGGACGAGACCGGAACGCCAAACCAGGCGCTCCCCGTTCCCAGGGGAACGCTCCACCTCGTGGCCGATCCGATCGCGGTGGCCCCGGAGGCCGTTCGTCAAGCGGCCCAGATCGCGCCAGTGGCGGTGGCGGCCGCAGCGGCAACAGCCGTTTTCAGCAGGGACGCAAACCGCAGCGGGCCGAATACAACGCTCCGGACAGCTCCGCTCCGGCAACCAAGCCAAGCCCCAAAGTGGAACGCCCCAAACCCTCAGCTCCGATCACTGATGCCATGCAAAATGGCAAGGAACCTCTGAGGTCCTTCTCCGATCTGATGCAGTTCTACCAGGGCAAACGCGAATCGCCACCGGCTGCAGAACCTCCAGCCAGCCAGGAGGCATCTCCTTCTGCACCTCCCAACCAGGCTGAATCGGCTGAGGGGTCGGATGTCTGATTTCGAGGAACGACTGAAGAAAGCGATCGAGCGAGGGAATCAGAAAGGGAAAGAGGCGGGGCGCGATGAAGCGGCTCGCCGCGAGGAACAGGATCGCCTGCGGCGACTCCATACCCAGTACCGGCTGGAGTTATCCGAGCAGATCGAAAAGGTTGTCCGCTCCCTGGCCGACTATGTTCCTGGGTTTCGGTACGAAACCGTCTTCGGGGAAGGGGGCTGGGGTGCCGCTTGCTTCCGAGACAACCTCCGGATGCAGTCTGGCGTGCGTCGATCGGAGTACAGCCGCCTGGAGATCGCCGTCCGTCCGTTCCACGAACTGGCGGTCCTCGATCTGCACGCCAAAGGAACCATCGCCAATCGTGAGGTGCTGGTCCGTACGTTCTTTCAACCGATCGCCGAAGCTTCTCTGGACCCCTTCAGGAAGGCGATCGACTCCTGGGCCCTGCAGTACGCCGAACTTCTTTCGACGCATGGGGGTTGAGCGGTAGTCGGTACGAGACCGCTCTGCCATTCTAAGATGGATCGCGGAGCGATCCACTAGCATCGGGCGCTCGACCATCCTCACTCCAGCACGGAAAACCGCTCAAGCGGTGCTCTTCCGCCCCCGATGCGCCGGTTCGGCCTTTTTCTTGGCGGATCCCGGGAAAGTCTCTTGCCTTATGCGCAACCGATCGCTTAACATACCTGCCGTTTCTGCATACTGTATGCAGGAACGTCTGAGCGGTTTTTGGCATCGATTTCAGGAGGATCCGTGATGCGGATTGGGATTCGATCGATCTTGGCATTGGGGATATGTCTATTGGCATTCTCCCCGACGCAGGCGGCGACAGTGGTCGCCATTGGAGGCCATCTGGACATCGGGGTGGCGTACGAGCCTGGGGGGCTGCATCTTCACATGCACGCAGAAGACCCATTGGATACCTATGGAGGCGGCACGATCGCGCCAGCGGAATTCGATTCCGACGCGTTCTACATCGGCGTTCCAGGTCCATCCTTTCCTCGCCCTGCCGGAGCGACTTGGGCATTCCTGAGCTCTAGTGCGGGAGACCCCATCTTCTACCTTCCGCAAAGCAGCGACCCAGCCAAGCCATTCCTCGGATTTGCCACGGAAGAACTCGATCCACTAGATGGCTGGACCAGCATGCAGTGGGAGCTGGTGGGAGCGACCAATTCCCTAGGGGGAGCATCCCATGTATCGATATGGAGCTCGGATACCTTTGGCAGCCCCATCCTGCGAGCCTCAACGCTGGACCCCGCCGCCGACGCCTGGGCCGGTTCGATTGGGACTCACGTTCATTACAACGTAGGCTTCAATCGAGAAGGACTCTATGAGTTAGTTCTTCGGGCGACGCTGACCAACGATGGCAGTGGTTCCATCGCCGCCGGAACGTATACCGAAGAAGAGACTTTCCTCTTTGCGGTCGGCGACACCAGCATCGCAGCGGTGCCCGAGCCTGGGACTCTGGTGGCAGTCGGGACGCTGATGGCCACCTTGGGCTTGCGCCGTCGCCGAGCCCGCCTAGGGTGATCGGTTTTGCCTTCGTTTGCTTGCAGATTGATCTTCAGCGGCTCTGGATCTTAACGACCAGGGCCGCTTATTCCGGCCGCTCTTGCAACCTGACGCTTCTTTCTGATCCGTATCGACCAACACCGAGATAGCTACGATGATCCACTTCGACTCCACCAACAGGCTGCCGGTCACCCTGCTATCAGGATTTCTGGGAGCCGGCAAGACGACGTTGCTCCAGCATCTGCTCACTCAGTCCCATGGGCTGCGTCTGGCAATCATCGTCAACGACATGAGCGAACTGAACATCGATGCGGCGCTGATCCGCAGCGATCTGCCAAAAGTCCATCGCACCACCGAGACATTGGTGGAGATGAGCAATGGCTGTATCTGCTGCACGCTACGGGAGGACCTTCTCCTTGAAATAGGGAAACTCGCACGAGCGGGGCGATTCGATCATCTGGTGATCGAATCGACGGGGATCTCCGAACCGATGCCGGTTGCAGAAACATTCACCTTTGAGGATGAATCTGGGCAAACCCTCGGCCAGATTGCCTACCTGGATACTTTGGTGACGGTGATCGATGCTGGAAACTTCCTGCGCGACTTCGGATCGGAAGATACCGTCGTCGATCGTCAGGCGGCGGCCAACAATGAGGACGACCGTTCCATCGTCGACCTGTTGACCGAGCAGATTGAGTTCGCCAACGTCCTGTTGCTAAATAAAATCGATTTGGTTTCCCCCGAAAAACGGAAAACGCTCCTAGCGATTCTGCACTCCCTGAACCCGACTGCCCGAATCCTGGAAGCCAGCTTTGGCAAGATCGACTACTCGGAAGTGATCGGCACAGGGTTGTATCGCGAAGAGTTGGCCTCGACGCAACCTGGCTGGCTGGAAGCGCCTCGCCATTCCGGTGCCTCCGAGGCAGACGAGTATGGAGTCCGGTCCTTCGTGTATCGCGCAAATCGACCTTTTCACCCGGAACGACTCACCAAGGCGCTGGATGAAGACGAATCGCTTTTTGATGGAGTTCTGCGCAGCAAAGGATTTTGCTGGATCGCGTCCCGACATGATGAAGCCTTCGAATGGGGGCAGGCCGGCGTCTCGCTGCGACTGCTTCCAGCCGGACTCTGGTGGGCATCGGCACCCAAGGAGTACTGGCCGGAAGATCAAGCCACCTGCGAGAAGATTCGGTCGATGTTCCGGGGGGACTACGGAGATCGTCGACAGGAATTGGTCTTCATCGGGATCGACATGGAGGAACCGGTCATTCGCGCCGTACTGGACCATTGCCTGCTCACCGACCAGGAATTGCAGAAGGGCCCTGGTGTCTGGAGCAAGTGGGAGGACGAATTCGGCGAGTATGAGGAAGAATCGCCGGAAACGTGGCAGGAGAAGGAAGCGGCTGAAGATTGATTGGTTTCGGCATATCGGCGGCCAGGGCGTTGAACCACACGCTGCACTGGAGTCGCGCTGAACTAGCGGCTGACCTCACACCGTCTTGGCCGCATGCGAACGAACCGATGCACAATCTGCATCGCTCCGAGCGATGCTAGAAGAGCAACGGCGGGTATGGCCGGTGCTCGCATCCTCATGTTGCTCCAGTAGATGGCATGTATGGCCGACAGGGTGAACATGGTGGCAAGGCCCGGCAGCCAGAACCACCAACCCGTTCGTTCGGATCGATGGGACAAAGTCGTGCATCGCCACCCAACGAGCGACCCCAGCCCCCAAAGGGCAAGCAACGACTCGACTGCATAAAAACATCCGATGGCGATTGTGGAAGCATAGCCGGCAGCCACCTGTTGAGGCCACCAAGCCCACAGCCACCCAAGACGCGCCAAGCAGCTTTGGAAGAAAACCAACGGCCGAGCGGCTATCGTTTCCTTCGCCAGTTGCTCCGCATATTGGTCCATCTGCAATTCGCTGACCGGTCCATCCTTCTGAAATGCGTCTCTTTGCTCCTTCCACCGATGATGAAATGGCTCGGGATCCCATTGCCGCGCATAGTTTCCCGAGCCGAAGTGGTCATAGAGCGATGGGTTGTTGGCCAGGTAAAGGGTGAATCCACCATGCGTGGTCATGACGATGGGACTCCCCAATTGCAATTGATTGCGAATCACCCAAGGGGCGGCTAGCAGCAATAGTCCCATGGTCAAACCGACCAGCTGCCGTCGATGCGCCGCTCGCTGGGCTGGCGATTTCTCGGCAAACCCTATGAAAACCAACCCGGCCAGCATCCCAAGGACTGCCGGCCATGCAGTAGGGCGACACAGAACCGCCAGCCCAGCGAAAACCCCAGCAACCCATGCCCAGCCAGTACCAGCATGGCTGGGTCTCCCCTCTCGACCTCCATCGGCATTAGGCAGAGGCTCTAGCATCCGCAACCAGCTCCACCATCCAAGCAGCGCCAGATAGGTTGCCAGCGTTTCGGTCATCACCAAACGAGACTGATTCAGCAGGATCGGATCACATGCCACCAGCAGCGTCGCGCATCCAGCGAAAAGCCGGCTCGATGCCTCATTGGAGCAGGGCATTAAGCCGCCAGCCAGTCGCATCGCCACCATCGCCGTAAGCAGGCAGGTCGCCAGACCAATCAGCAAGTGCAGCGAGCCGATCGCCAGGATCGCTCTTGCGTCGTTCTCAAGCGTTGCACCACCCCAGTGCAGCAACCAGGGATAGAGCGGCGGCCGGTAAGCGCTGGGACGAATCGTCCCGGTGCCATCGGGCAGTCCAAAGATCCCTGACTTGGCCATCGAAACCGCGTAGGCTCGATACGCATCCGGATCTTCTTTCAGCCCCTGGGCGCCAAAGTAGAGGACACCGGTTCGCAGCAGCAGCGCGATCAGTGCCAAGACTGCCCAGAATGTCCTGGCCGACGGTTTCACGGTCTGACATCCCCTGCTGGATCGGGAGAGGGATCCCGGTCCGAACCCGCAGCCTTGCCTTCGCCTCCGGTTGAAAACCACTGACGGAGCTTCGTTGAAAGCGGCTCCCATCCATCCGCCGCTCTTTCGAAGTCCACCTCCATCCATCGCAGAGCACCGACCGGTGAAAAAGCCGATGTCTTCGGGTCAGAAGGCCAGATGGGGAACTGCGAACCGAGCGCCATCGTCAACCTCTTCTCTGTTTCCTGATCGATCAGGGCATCGGCCAGCCACTGAGCCGCGATCGGGTGAGGCGCGTTCTTCAGGATCGCGACCGTACCGGGTATGAACAACGTGCCGATCGCTTCCTGGTCATCCGGGCCGGTCGGTTGATCAGGAAAGATAATCTCCACCGGAGCTCCCCGCTCCTTGGCCACCTGGGCGTCGTCCGTATCGGTCAGACCGAAAGCGACCTGGCCCGAGGCAACGGCATCGGCGACCTGCTTGTTGCCCGACAGCACGACAGCGTTTGCGGCAATCTTCTCAAGCAAGGGATCTGCCTGCTCTCCCATCCGACTGGCCAGCACGGCGAAGTGGGTTGCGGTGGTGCCAAACATCGGAAAAGCAACAGCGCACTTTCCTTGCCACTTGGGGTCGGCCAAGTCCGCTACGCGGGTCGGTCGCTCCTTCGGCTCAGGAATCGACTTGGTGTGAACCAGCAGCACCCGGGCCCTGGGTGCAAAGCCGATCCAACTGCCGTCGCCGGCCAGATATCCCGGCTTCCAACCAGCAGGAATCTTCCAACGACGCTGCTGCAGCATCCCCGCTCGCTGTAGCCGAATCGTATGCAGGATCTCACCATTCCAGAAAAGATCGCAGCGAGGATTTTTTCGTTCCTCCATCAGACGAGTCACCAGCCCGAGGGTCTTGGAAGCTTCGACGTCAAACTGCCGCGTGATGGTGAGCTCCGGCCTACGCCGCTCGAACGCGTCCAGCAACGGCGCCGCATACTGGCGATCGACCGAAGTATAGAGCACCACCTCCTTCTCAGGCTGTGGAACGCAACCCGACCCAATACAACCAATCCATACCCACAGCCAACTCCATGGCCAACGGGCACTTTGACGCACACCCCCCCGACCGCTCGATCCATCCATCGAATCCAACTCCAAGAATTCCACGAACTACCTCTGACTCCGTCGTCACTGCACCCCAGGACTGCATTGGCTGATCATAATCAACCTCAGTTGGACTCACAGCCCAGGGAAGCGATCGCTCTTGGGATCCCGATTTCCTACGTCGCTTACAAATCATCCACACTGACGTCACGAAATCATCGCGGCCAAGCGGTGGATAGCTGCGATGGACTTTCATTCAAAACCATCCACCATCTGGCGATGGTGGCTACGGTAGATTCTTATACGAGTCTCACCAAACTCAGGTAGCCAACGCGAAAAGACGAACGAATATTACCTTGGTCTAATAGGCGTTTCGTAGGGGATCGCCCATCTGCAGTCCTTAGGCACCAAACCAACGTGGAGCGATCATGAACCGATGGATCACACAAATGCTTTGTCTGGTCGAAGAAAGACGAGTGGCTGCTTCCCTCGGGGGAAGGATCGCATGGTTTCTCGGGATCCTCTTCTGGGCAATTCCCCTTCAGGCGCAGCAGGTTCCACCGGGGATCGCGGACCTTCCGGGAGAGGTGCTGCCGATGGCCATCGAAGGGAAACCGGCCTTCCTGGTACTCCCCAAAAGCGACCTGAGAAAGCAGCCGCAACCTTGGGTCTTCTATGCACCCACGCTGGCACCCTATCCCGATATGCATGAACGATGGATGCACGAACGATTTCTGGAGGCAGGGATTGCAGTGGCGGGAATCGATGTCGGGGAAGCTTATGGCAGCCCCATCGGCACCCAGGGGCTCGACCAGCTTTACCGGGAACTGACGACCAAGCACCATCTAGCCAATCGCCCCTGCCTTTTAGGTCGAAGCCGCGGCGGCCTGTGGATGCTCGCCTGGGCCGCCGCTCATCCCGATCAGGTTGCCGGCCTTGCAGGTATCTATCCGGTTTTTGATTTACGTGCTTACCCGGGATTGGAGCGCGCAGCAGGAGCGTTTGAATTATCGGCCAGCCAGCTGGCCGAGCAGTTGGATCAGCACAACCCGATATCGAAGGCCGGCGCCCTGATCGAGGCGTCGATTCCGATCCATCTGATCCACGGCGATATCGACCAGGTGGTACCCCTGGAAAGCAATTCTTTGGTCCTGGCCAATCGCTACCGCGATGCAGGAAAGAGGGATCTGTTGCACCTGGAAGTCGCCAAGGGTCAGGGGCACAACATGTGGGAAGGGTTTTTCCGAAGCCAGCCGCTGGTCAATTTCGTGATCGAGAAAGCCAAAGAAGGAGCTCGATGACGCGCCGCGCGTCAGTCGTCCCTCAGCTACTCCCAGTCCTCGGCCTGCGGGCGCGCCATTTCCACCATTCTCAAATACTGGTCGTCACAGAACTGATCGGTCATTCCCGCCAGATAGGCACCCACCGCCCAGGTCACCGAATGATCCTGCGCCAGATTCTGAAACCTCACCGGCAGCCGCTCCGGTTGCCGCTCTAGCAGCAAGAACAACTGCCGCAGCCGATCGGTAGCCCGATTTCGCATCGCGATCAGCTTGGGATGGCGATACACTTGTTCGAACAAAAATCGTTCCAACAACTTTTTTTCGCCTTCGATTTCCGGCGATAGCTCCAGACGCAGATTCCTCGCCATCGCCTCCTCGGAGGATGCGACCGACTCCAGACGCGGACGGTTGTGCTGAAGGAAATCAGCCACCTGAAGATCGATCAAGGAATGAACCAGAAAACGCCGCCGATCCGCCTCACGCTGCGGTGGCCTTGGGCCGCGGTCGAGCGCTCGCCGAACCAGTCGCTGGGTCGCAAGTGCCGACTCATCCAGCAACCCTAGCTTCCAGGCATCATCGACATCGTGGGCATCGTAGGTCATGCTGTCAGCCGCATCGACCACCTGCGCCTCCAGCAGCGGCGCCTGCGGCGATTGCTTGTCGGCGCGGTGGGTCTGCCCGTCAAGTGTCTCCAGGGAGAGATTCAAACCTGGAAAATCAGGGTACCGATGCTCCAGCTGCTGAACCAGCGCCAATGCAAAGGCGTTGTGGCTGAAGCCACCCACCAATCGCATCTGCTCATCCAGCACATCCTCGCCACAGTGGCCAAACGGCGGATGCCCGATATCGTGCAGCAGCGCCATCGCCTCGATCAGATCCTCGTTCAGCTTCAGGCTGCGCCCCAGGGTGCGCGCGATAGAGGCAACTTCCTGGGTGTGGGTCAGTCGAGTGCGATGATAAAGCCCCATGTCCCCCGTGAAAACCTGCATCTTGCCGCTCAGCCGACGGAACGCCGACGAATGCA
Organism: Pirellulaceae bacterium; assembly: GCA_044337705.1. Taxonomy (GTDB): domain Bacteria; phylum Planctomycetota; class Planctomycetia; order Pirellulales; family Pirellulaceae; genus JBEISR01. Next base: position 15,725 of record JBIINB010000025.1, read on the forward strand.
GAATGCGGTCGCGGTCGCGGGTGAAGGGACCGCGGTAGGGATGGAGCGGCTCGGGGTGGACGCGGCCTCGCGTCGCCAGACTGGAAAAGGCGTAGGGAGCCAGTAGCTTGGACTCCCGATCGGCCCACTCCCAGCGATCTTCAATCATCGGTTGAGTTTCCAAAGGTACATCGGTCCTTCGCGACGGAGGGGAACCAAACGAGCGGCACTGCGATTCCGGTCACGGATCGCAGCAGCAATCCGGTGACATGATTCTCTACCTTGGACGGACCGAGGAAAAGATCGGTTCCTGGAACATGCCGTCGATCATGTCGCCCGAGGCGCAGCGGCCGGTAGAATCGAGATCTCGGCGGTGCGGGGCAGATCGGTCAAAAGCAGCTGCCACCCAACCGGAACGGTCGCTCAAGGCCCAGGCAGTTCGGAAAAGCTCCCTTCCAGCAACATCCCTTCCAGCAACGCTTCCGACTGCCGAAGATCCCGAAGCGTGTCGAGGAAATTTAGGTTCGTCTGCACGTAGGTTCGCTGCGCGGTCAGGTAGTTGACATACCCCTGCTCCCCCGCCGCATAGGCCCGCCGACTCAGCTCCAGCGCCTCGCTGGCAGCCGGCAAAATCTGCTCCTGATATCGCTGGTACTGCACCAGGCTGTTTCGGTAACGCTCCATGACCGGTGCCAGCCGCACGGTCAGCTGCTGTTCCAACCTGGCCAGCGCGTGCTGCGCAGCCTGCAACTGATGGTAGGCCTCTCGGATCCCACCCTGATTGCGATTCCACACCGGCAAAGGCACCGAGACCGCGACGCCTCCATCCGACCTGCCACCGATTCCGTTGTCACGGTAGTTGACCAGACCATTGACCGTTACGTTGGGGCGAGGCACCACCTGCTCGCGGGCCAGCGTCCGCTGGGCTCGTTCGATCTCAGCGACTGCCACGGCGACTTCCGGGCTGGCAGTGCGAAGCTGTGCCAGCAGGGATTCGAAGACGAATTCCTGCGGCGCCGCCTCCAAGGTCCCGTCCACCGCTTCGGGGAACTGAGGATCCAGCCCGGTGAGCGTGGCAAGCACCTGCCAGGCGGCCTGAGCCCGATTGGTCGCCGTCTCCCTCGCGATCAGCGCCTGCTGCGCCTCGATCGACGCCTGCAGCAAATCGGCCTTCCCCACTTCCTTCGCTTCCACCAGTTGTCTAGCCGCCGTCTCACCTTGCTGGCTGATCCTCACCAGGTCGGCTGCCACCTGCTCGCGACGCCGCGCCACCAGCAGATCGTAATAAGCGATTCGCACATCGGTCGCCACACGCTGCCCAATAGCCGACAATTGCTGCCGGGCCTTGGTCATCTCTGCAGCCACCACCTCACGCTGGCTCCGCAGCTTGATCGGCCGCACCACCTCCTGACCCACCGCAACCCCATCCTGCTCGGCCAAGCCTCGCGAACCCAACTGCTGCCCTTCATAGCCAACCACCGGATTAGGCTGGATGCCAACCTGCCAGTAGCGACCCGAAAGGGCCTGCAGCGTCGCCTGCTGCTGCATCAGCGCCGGATGACGCTGCATCGCCTGCTCGATCAGCGACGGAAGCGTCCATCCACTGGCCGCTTTGGCGGCATCCGATGGCGACTCCACCATCGGCTCGGCCGACGTCTGAGCGACCGTAGCTTCCTGAGCCGGTAAGGGAGGGGTCACCGCGATACCAACAACCCAACCCAGCGCCATGCCCGAAGCCAATGGCAGGCCACAGATTCGGCGCGTTCCCATTCCATTCCACCGCCGGCCTTTCGACTCGGTCAGACACGACATCGGTGGTCTCAGGTTTTTCAGGTCATTCATCCTGCATGCCACCCCTCACCTAGAGTCGGTAGGGAGGATTCATTGGCCAAGGCCGAAAGCGAATCGTCCTCCCGCATGTCGCTCTATTCGATCGAACGCGAACCACCCTTTCGTTCACTCCATCCGATTTCACCGCAAAAGCTGTCCCAGTTTGGTAATGACAGCTTTCGTGATCGATACATGGGCCAGACCGCAGCAACGATTCCCCGAATTCCCCGGCCGCCTGGCCTGCCAATCCTCCACGATTGGACTGGCCAGTACGATAGAAGCGGTCGGGATCTCTCTTGCAGGAAGGAAAAGTTGCTGTGGGCAAGGATTCAGGAAAAAACAAGCCGGTAGCGCTGGTGACCGGGAGTGTGGCCCCGCGGGTCGGTCGGGTGGTGGCAGAACATCTGGCGCGACGTGGCTATCGACTGGCACTTCATTCCCACAAACCGGCCCCGGAGCCGCAGCGACGATGGGAGACTCCTGCGATGGCAGCCGACGACCTGCTATGGCTCTCGGGGCCGGTGGAGTCGGAGCCGGACGTGGAGTCGTGGGTCGGCGCGATGGTGAAACACTTTGGCCGTATCGATGCGGTGGTGGCCTGCGCAGCGATCTGGGATGCCGCTCAACTCGAGCAAACCACGGTCGATCTGATGAAGCGGCAGTGGGAAGTCAACGTGCTGGGTAGCTTCCTCATCGCAAAACATTTTGGGCTGGCGATGACTCGGCAAAAGCAGGGAGGCAGTTTGGTGCTGGTCGGCGAATGGGCGTGCGATCGACCCTACAGCGACCACATCGCCTACCTCGCCAGCAAAGGGGCGATCCCAACCCTGACTCGCACCCTGGCAATCGAAATGGCCGAGCGGAATCCTAAGGTGCGTGTCAATGCGATCCTTCCCGGTCCGATCCTGATGCAACCCGGCGTCGCACCCGAAGTGACGCAGGCGCTGGTAGAGCAATCGCTGGTGAAGCGCGAAGGAACTCCGGATGATTTCGCTGAGGCAGCCTGCTTCTTGATCGAGCAATCGTTTGTAACGGGCCATTGCCTTGCGCTGGAGGGTGGGCGACTGATCCGCTCCGGCCCCGTCAGTGACGGGCTGGCTCATCCCTCCCATCGCCATGGACCGCCGGAATGATGCAGCATGTGCAAAGTCCCAGACTGTGCTGACCTACCAAAAATCTAATAGGACGGGGGCGGTATATCGCTGCCTTTCCAGTCAGAAGAACTTCTTCCATGCCGCACCGCCGTTCCCACAACTGATCCGTCGACCACACGGTCTCATGAACCATCGCTCGCCAAACATTCGATCGCCGAACTAGGCACCAATCATCGCGATGACCTCAAACAAAAGTCTTCATCGCGATCTCCTGATTGCAGAGTCCACCCTGCAATCAGCCCCCCCAAGCAAGCCCCTGCTGAATCGCTGCGACAGCGAGTGCTTCCTGTTTTGAAAGAATGTGTTGGACGGCAACTGCTAAGGCCGCTCCGATCCATACAGTTCCATCCGGCAAGTCTGTTGGATAGCAGTACGTTGTGACATGGAATCGTTGCCTCGCGAGCCTTCTGGTTGCTCACAGTCGACACCGCCCACCGGAGAGCTCGTGCCCCGTGCGGTCTCATTCAACGTGCCATTTCAGAGGAAATGTGCCGATTCCAGGCTTACAGGGCCTACATGGAGCGATTGCATTTGGTTTTGATAGATAGAGATCCATCACGCAACCAACGGGATGCTAGCGAGGTTCGGGTAGCGGATGCACTAGACTGGACTAACAGCCCGCTTCTGCTGGCGGAAGAGGCATCGACTTCCGCGGGCCTTCCAAAAGCGATCTATTCTTTCCGCCGTGCAGCAAATCGTCGCAAACCAACAACTCCTATGGACCTAACAGAATGGCAATCTCACAGCAGTCGTCCAGACGACAAACCAGCCAACTGCAGTGTGGCGTAATCCACCAAAATGGCTTTGGCCAAACCGAATAGCGACGGGAAGGGCAAGACGGTCACTATGCACCCCGCTAAGATGTTGTGCTAGTTCACAATGCGTCAAAAAGGACGACTAAATTGGCTGATCGTCCGAAAAACAAACCAAAAGCTCCTCGATCGAAGATCCGAACGGACGCATCTAAGAACATCGAAAACCGTGACCCTGGAGACACGCGAGATCAAAAACGTTATCCGATAGTAGGGATTGTCGGATCTGCAGGTGGACTGCATGCCTTCAATCGTTTTTTCAACGCGCTGCCGGCCAAAAGCGGTGCGGCCTACGTTGTCGTCCCTCATCTAGATGCGGCCCACAAGAGCCTGATGGCCGAGCTGCTGGGTAGGCAAACCTCCGTGCCGGTTCTGCTCGCTGAGGATTCCGTCGTGGTCGAAATGGATCACGTTTACGTCATACCTCCCAATCGGCTCCTGACGATGGAACATGGAAAATTGCGATTGCGCGATTTTCCCATTGCGGGAGAAACGCAGACTGCGATCGACATTTTCTTGCGATCCCTGGCAGCCGATCAGAGCGAGAGAGCTGTTGGCATTGTTCTCTCCGGTACCGGGAGTCATGGGACACTGGGACTTCGTGAAATCAAACGATGCGGCGGCATCGCGATGGCCCAGACTCCCGAATCCGCCGAGTTCGACCAAATGCCCCGGAACGCGATTGAATCGGGAGTGGTCGATTTCGTATTAACTCCCGAGCAGATGCCGGAAACGTTGCTGAATTATATCCAACAGCCTTACCTCCAGTCGCCTGCTATCCTGAAACCTCGCACCAGAAGTCCGTTCAAAGAACTGCAAGCGATTATCGATCTGATTCGCGAACAAACCAAGTACGACTTCAGCTACTACAGAAAGAATATGCTATTGCGGCGCGTCGAGCGACGGATGGGCTTGCTGCAATTAACCGACCATGCTGCGTACCTTAAAGCACTAATAGCAAATCCTCAGGAAATTCAATCGCTCTTCAAAGATTTCCTGATCGATGTCACCCAATTTTTTCGTGAGCCTGAAGCATACAAGGTGGTCGAGGACGAGGTGTTGCCGGCGTTGATCGCAAAGCGATCTACCGACATGCCCATACGTGTCTGGGTTCCAGCCTGCTCCACCGGGGAGGAAGCTTATTCGATCGCCATCCTGTTGTTCGAAGCTTTCACTGCTGCAGGCGAGGCCCCTCACTTTCAGGTGTTCGCCAGCGACATCAACGACGAATCCCTCGACTTTGCGCGGCGTGGCATTTATCCAGCCAACATTGCAATTGATGTTTCCGCATCCAGGATCCAGCAGTTTTTTGAACCTACCGGGGAAATGCATTATCGCGTCAATAAAAAACTTCGCGATTGCATAGTGTTCTCGAAGCAAAACCTACTCAGCGACGCTCCATTTTCAAAAATGGACTTGCTGTCCTGCCGAAATGTGATGATCTACCTTGAACCGGAAGTACAGCAGAAATTGGTGTCGCTGTTCCACTTCGCGCTGAATCAGGACGGCTACCTCGTGCTTGGTTCTGCAGAGTCGATTGGCAGAGAAGTTCGACTTTTCGAACCGGTATCCAAAACTTGCCGAGTCTATCGGCGGGCTGGCCCAGCGAAATCATCAGCCACAAAATTACCCGCAGTGGCAGCACCTATTCAGCACACATTTCTTCGCGAACCTTCGTTGCATCCTTCGAAAAAGACATACACAGAACTTGCCGAATCGCTGTTAAACGATTACGTCCCTGCCTCTGTCCTAATCAATCGGCATCATGAAATTCTGAATGTAACCGGACCCGTGGTCAATTTTCTCGAATTTCCTCCTGGCGAAATCAGCAAAGACTTGCTGGCATTGGCCAGGCCGGGCTTGAGGACACGCCTGCGGTTGGCGTGCCACAAAGCGATTATGGAACGCAAGTTGGTTCGGGACCGACACGCTCGCGTGAAGCGAGACGGTTCGTATTTTGCCTGTTCGATCATTGCCAGGCCTGTCCCGGAAGCCAATTCCTCCGATGATTTGATTCTCGTCATATTTTCCGATCGGCGCCCCGATCAACTTCCCATCGAAATGGATGAGGCAGCGGCGGCCGGGTTCGAGAGTGTGGATACAACTCTCAAAGCGCCACTGGTTGACCTACTGGAATTCGAACTCAAGGCGACTCGAGAGGAATTGCAGGGAATTACCGAGCAACTGCGAAGCGGGATCGAAGAACTGCAGTCCTCCAATGAGGAACTGGAATCTTCCAAGGAGGAACTGCAGTCGCTGAACGAAGAGCTTACCACCGTGAACTGTCAGCTTTTGGAGAAAGTTGCCGACTTCGAACGAAGCGAAGAGAAAACTCGCGCGATCCTTGCATCCCTTTCCTCTCAAATCGTGGTGGTTGATAGCCAAGGTCTTATTGTCGCAACCAACCCCGCCTGGGATGCATTTTCTAAATACAAAGGAGGAATACCAGAACAAGATGGCGTTGGCGCCAACTACTTCCGGGTTCTGGCGAGCGACGCAGCCATTCGGTTGAATGCCGACGCAACGGAATCTTCCAAGAAGCTAGCCGACGGTCTGCGAACCATTTTGGAGGGGAAAGCTGACGATTTCCGAATGGAATACGCCGTGCACGCGGCAAATGAGAAACGCTGGTTCCTGTTACAGGCGACGCCCCTAAGGTCCGGCATTGGAGGGGCTGTCATTTCGCACCATGACATTACCGACCGAGTCTTGTCGGAGCAGCGCTCAAGAAATAATGAACAGTTGCTACAGCTTGTCGTCGATACCGTCCCTCACTACGTCTATGCTAAAAATAGAGAGGGCGCCTTCATTTTTGCCAATCAATACACTGCAACCCAGAGCGGTTTTTCGTCGCCTACTGAGCTAGTCGGGAATAGTCCATTGCAGTCAGCGCCTGACGCAGATCAAGCCGAGAAAAGTCGTGAAATGGAGCTCGAAGTCTTAAACACAGGTGTTCCCCTCCTCGATATCGAAGAAAAAATCATCGACTGGCAGGGGAAAACCCACCTCGTTCAAACCAGCAAATTGCGTTTTGCGTTACCTGAAACCAATGAACCGGCGGTGCTTTGTGTATCGGTCGATATCACGGATCGAAAAATGGCTGCGCAGCAACTTCATGAAAATGCGGAGCGACTTCGGGCGATTCTGGACACAGCCTCCGATGCAATTATTACGGTCGACTCCCAGGGGAACATAAATAGTGTTAATCAGGCTACGGAAGCACTATTTGGTTATACGAGTGCCGAACTTTCGGGCAGCAATGTCAGCACGTTGATGCCCAAGCAGATCCGATCGGGCTCCGAAAGTATTACCTCCCGATTCATTTCTCCCGGTAATCCTGAAGGCCGAGCAAATCCAAGAGAAGTCATCTGCAGCCGCAAGGACGGAACCACCTTTCCGGCAGAATTGGCTGTTAGCCAAATGGATCATCTGGGGCTGTCGACTTGGATCCTGCGCGACATCTCAAGTCGCAAGGCGATGCAGAGACATGCTCTGGAAATTGCGGCGAATGAACAACGACGCATCGGATTCGAGTTGCACGACGGGACTCAGCAGGAATTGACTGGCTTGGCGCTTTTCGCCAACGCATTACTAGGAATTATCGAGAGTGCTTCCATCACGCCATCAAAGGACGATGCAGCAAGCCGATCGTACCGCATGTTCATCGAATCGGACTACGATCGAATTCGAGAGACTGCCTCCCTGCTGACCACTCGACTGAGCGAAGCGAACCGGCATGTTCGAGACTTGGCACATGGAATCATGCCTGTGCAACTGGACGGGGAGGGCCTGCGATCGGCCCTTCACGACTTGGCCGATTCGATCTCAACGGAGAAAGTTCGTTGTGACGTCAAGCTGTCGGAAGATATTGGCCAGCTTCCAATCAGTACGGCAACACATCTTTATCGCATCGCGCAGGAAGCGGCGAGCAATGCAATCCAACATGGCTCTGCCAGCCGAATACTCCTTGCGATCTTGCGTGAGGAGCAAGGACTCTTGCTGGAAGTCGAGGATAACGGGATAGGATTCGACCTCGCAAAATATACCCGGTCCACCTCTGCAAACCAGGGTATGGGACTGCAAACGATGCAGTATCGCGCCAGCCTTATTGGTGGCGTAATGCAGTTTGAAAACAGGCCCGAAGGGGGCAGTATTGTGAGGTGCCTGATTTTACACGATGTACAGGATGATGGCTGATTTTGTTTTCCTCCGGCAACGGCGCGGGCCGGTCGGTGATGAGCCAAATCGACACCGACGCATGACATACGAACGGAATCCGAATTCCAACGCTACAGGGGCAAGCTAACCAATTGTTCCAGTTCAGCCCTGCGCACGGGAGGGCCCTCACCCAATACCGTCCTATTGAGCTTTCCATGGCCATGTCGCATTCGGTATGCGCCAGCCAACCGCAAGGCAGGAGAATCTGGGTTATCAGGCTTCTATCACGCACACAACCGGACGCCAGCGTGTTCCGACTAATCGAAGAGCACACAACTGCGTTCCGGCCGGGCGAAGAGTTTCACGCCCCCAAACGGAGCCAGCGCGTTCCGGAGGACCGACGCGGCGCCCGTCGTTCGGTTGCCTACCATCAGCGATTTGTTCTCTCATAGTGCGTCAGATCTCTGCTTCCGTAATTCCGGAACGCCCCTCATCGGCCTGGCCAGATGGTCGCCTCTAGGATTCCTCTCCGTCCACCATGGCCGAATCGCCAGCCAAACCATTACCATAGGGAAGTGTGGAAAGAAGCCGGCGGGCTGAAAGCCGTCGGTCCCTGATCCATTCTTTCTTGTTTACTTCAGGAGCGATTTTGTTATGGCAACGCGACCATTGCGGGCCCTACTGGCAGTCCGCTTGCTGGCCACTTTGGCACTGCTGGCTCTTGCGACCCTTGTTCAGCCATCGCAGGCTGTGGTCGCGCAGGAATCGAGCCAGGAGACTACCTCCGATGAGCTGGGCGAAGAGGTCCTTGCGAAGGAGGTGAGGTACGAGAAGCTGACGAAGATGTTGACCGGCGTCAAACTGGTTGGACACTTCACGATCGATGGCAAACCGCTGAATGATCTTCAGCAGGAGACCTATGAGATCAAAAGTGCCAAAAAGCTTCCCGATGGCGACCTCTGGATGCTGATCTGCCGGATCCAATATGGAGGCAAGGATGTCTCGCTTCCACTGGCGCTACCGATCCAGTGGAGTGGCAATACGCCAGTCATATCCTTGGAGAAATTCACGATCCCGGGGATGGGAACTTTTTCGGCACGCGTGGTACTTCATGACGGCAAGTATGCCGGAACGTGGTCCCATGATGCGGTGGGTGGCCATCTGTTTGGCCGGATCGAACCTCTTTAGCATCCAGAGATTCGGTTCTTTCTTCCGGAGACTTCAGGACGCCCCTGCATTCCCTAGCGTCGGTTCGTGATTATTCCGCGAAACTGCATCGAGATTCGAAACTCCCTGATGCAACCACATCGAAGCGGAAAGGTAGCGAGGCGATGAGCCGGTTTCGACGAGGTCCGAATGATGGAGAGCATGGGGAGAACTTTGGGGACTTCGGCAGCAGGCCATAACCCGCCGTCACGAAATGCAAAACGCATGACGTTCTTTGCGGCGCTCTTCGTTTCGCTCCTGTGGATCGTCGTCGTCACTGGTCTATCGACTCGTCATCATCTGGTTCTGCTCTACAACACGCTCTCGTTCGTACCCCGATGGCAGGAGGCTCTTGCAGCCCCGGCAGCGCTGTTTCTCTTTCCTGCCCTGATCGCGTTCCTCTGGCTGGTGACGATCTGTCAGGTAAGCAGCAGCCGACGAATCGCCGGATCGATCTTGTCGATGGCGATGGCCGCCACCCCCAGCGGTCTCTTGGCCGTCGCATCGATGATGGGCCTGGAGGTGACGACGGTCGGCAGTTATCTGGAACTTTTTTGGATCGTAGGCTGGACCGCTGTCGCTTTCGGCGTCACCGCTGGATCGATCGCCGTTCGATTGGAACTCGCTCCCAATTGGATCGCAGGATGTTTCATCGCCGCTGCTTCGATTGCTCAAGGATGTTGGTTCTGGCATCAATCGCATCAAGCAGCGATCGATCATCGTCTGGGCTACAACGACTTCGGGCATTTCGCGCAGCGCGTCGTCCACACCGCCAGCGGACGGGGCTGGTTGATGGAATCGCCGACACTGCCACCATTCTGGGATCACTTCAACCCCGGGCTTTTGCTGCTGGTTCCACTTTGGAAGGCATGGCCCACGGTCGATCTTTTCTTCGCGCTCCAGGGATTCTGTCTGGCGGCAGGTGGATGGCTGATCTATCTGGCCGCGCGGGCTACGGGGCTTTCGGTTTGGTTGGCGTTTCTCTGGGGTGCCACTTGGCTACTGCATCCCAGCGTGTCGCAGATGAATCTTGCGTATACATACGGTTGGCATCCGGTGACCCTGGCGATCCCTCTACTGCTAGCCACATGGTGGCTGATCGAACGACGTAAGTCCGCCTGGGCGATCGTCACAGCATTGCTGGCCGCCTCGATGGAGGAAACGGTGGTGGTTGCCATCGCGGTGTGGTCTGCCGGTCAGGCGTGTGCAGCTTGGCGGGAATCGCACCATCCGGCAGGCGAAGGCGATGGCCCAACCAGGATTGGCTGGAAAGCCTGGGGCCTGGCGTCGCTAACGGCTGTGATCGCCTTTCTGGCGATCTATCGATGGAGTGGGATGGCTGAGTTCCAGACGGCCAGGTTTGCAGCGCTCGGCAACAGCCCATGGGAGATTATGCTTTCACCCTTGCTGCGCCCGCAGGCCTTCTGGGGACAGCTTCTTCACTGGCGCAGCTTCTGCTTCGTCGTCTCGCTGACGCTTCCCTGGCTGGCGTGGGGTGGCTGGAGGGGTTGGAGCCACTGGTTGCCGGCGATGATCCCGTTGGGCGTCCTGTTGGTATGGGATCACGTACCTGCCAAGAGTTTGGGGTTTCAGTATCCCACGACGATCATGCCGATGCTGGCAGCAGCGGCCGTCACCGCCAGCGCGCGCCAGTTAACTACCATCCACGCCCGGCATTCCGCTGTGTGTAGCCTCACCTCCGCAGCGATGCTAAGTCTCTTTCTGGGCCAGCTTCCCTGGAGTTCTCCGACGCTCACCGATGTCGAAGCGCGCAGCTATCCATCCGACAGCGGCCTGCGCCGTGCATCGCAGCCGGATGGCCAGTGGATCGCCGGTTGGCAAACGCGACTGCGTCAGCAGAAAAAACCAGTCCTTGCCACCGGAAGGCTGGCAGCAGGTCTGGTGGGCGTTCCCGAGCTAGAGACAGTTGGTCAGTATCGCGAGCGTCGCAAGAAACTCGACCAGCTCGCCGCTCCTCTTCCCACCTCCCTGCTGCTCTACCAGACGCTGCTTCTGGACCTACAGGAATCCTTCCAGCAATCGCCTCAGCAGACCCAGGAGCTACTCCAGGAAGCTCTCGCTGCAGGATTCACCATCGTCGACCAGCAGCACCAAGTCGCCGTCCTGCAGCGACCCTGAAGATATTTTAGCGAGTCGTTTTTTTGAGAGCCCAGTAGAGTGATTCAATCTGGCAGTGAGGAATGAAAAGCCACTGCGGAGATCCTCGCTATAGCGTTACGACACACCCCCTCGTATCGACTCGCACGCGAAACCACCGCCATTCGCCCAAGCCGTCAACAAAGCGATTTTCTCCTCACTGGGATCGGTCGGCATTGGTCTCTTCCAGAGTGATCAGCCGGTGGTAGAGCCCCATGTAGAGCGGCAGGAGGTAGACGGTACCGCTGCCTAGCTGATGACCACCACCCCCTTGATCCAATCGCCAAGGGTCGGTGTTCCAGTGAGCGAAACTCCGCTCGTCGACCGGCAACACCTTCCCGTCGATTCGATACCCTCTCCCACCATCGTTGGGCCGATCCCAATCGATCGACTGCTGCGGCGGCAATCGGACCAGATCCAGTCGATGGCTGTTGGTGTGGTGCCAGTCGCACCGGTCCAGCGGAAAGCGGACCAGCGTATCGATCGCATCTTCCCGCCAATCCCCCCAAGGCATGAGCGGATGGGCCCGCTCCCCATCGGAAAAATCTTGCGCCACGGCGGCATAGGCAAAATGAAAAAACGGATTTCGCTCGGGCTGTTCCAGCATCCAATACTGATGGAACGCCGCCAGGTAGGCGGTGCGAAGGAGTGGATCCTCGGTGTACTTGATCAGCGAGTAGAAGCTCATGAAGGCCATCTCGTCATCCGACTGGTTTCCCGATCCGATCCCGCGCTGCACCTTGGGAACCATCGCATTCATCGCAAATGCATGTTCGCTAGAAAGCCGCTGTGCCACCTGGCGATACCGATCGTCTTCCAGCACATGCGCCGCAACTGCCAGATAGGAAAGCATGCTGGCCGAATTCAAACCCCGTTCGGCCATCCAACGAAAATCCTGGTTCAGCGACCTCGGGTCGAAGTTGGCCCACCGCGTCGGTTTGCCATCGTGATCGACCAAGGTGAAATGATGATCGATCAGATGATCGGTCAGCCCTCGCACAACCGATCGCACCCGCTGCTTTTGCTCAGGCGTCTTGGCCACCAGATCGTAATAAAGTCCATAGAAAAAGTAGTGGCCATCCAGTTCATCGCTACTGGTATCTCCCTTCCAGTACCACTTCTTATCGGCCGATACGGGCCATCGAGGTTGTAGCGACTTCCACAGCGGATCGCTCTGCTGCGCACGCGCATCGTGCGCCGCCTGGCCCTCGTTTGGATCGCGGCCTCCGAAGGGAAGCACCGTCCTCGCCACATAACCGGGTGGAGGGGCAGGCGATCCCCCTTGAGTCACCGTCTGAAGAAACTCTAGCGCCATCATGACGCGATCGGCCCGCTGGCGATGTTCGTCTCGTCCACTCCAGCCATAGGCAAAGCACTGCGATGCTCCATACATCGAGGTCCATAGGCCATCGTTGTCATCATCGCTAAGAGCTACCTGACTGCGATCTCCCGGCTTGGCCAGATGGGCCGTCGCGACATAGCCAAATTCGGTCCTCTGAATCAGTCGATCGATCTCGCTCTGGTAATGATCTGCCTTATCCAGCAGATCCATAGGCCGCGTGGCGATCACTCCCAGCCCCTGGTCGGTTGCCAGATGGACAGTCCCATCCCCATCGATCACGATCTGTTCGACTCGGTCACCTGGCATCCAACGAGCTCCCTGGCGGTATGCAAACGCATTTTCTCTAGCGACGATAGCCCCACGCGTGGTGCCAAACCAGACACGCCCATCGGGTGCGGCAGCAGCACATAGGAATTCGTTCCAGGGAACTCCCTGGCGACCCGTTGCGAAGGTCCACCGGCCATCGTGCCGATGAGCGATGCCAGCAAGCGATCCGATCCAAAGATTGCCCGCACGATCGTAAACGACCGCCCCCAGATTGCGCCTTGCCCAATCGAAACCCAGGTCGTCGATCGCCTCCACCGCCACCCATGGCTCTCCCTCTTGCTGCCGCTCCACCAGCCCCAGCTTCGGATCGATCCGCGCGGCACGACCATTCCCCTTGGGGTCGACCACCATCGAATCGGCCGTCGCATCCTGCGGCCAGTGGAGTTCCGTCCGATTCCAAGTGCCATCGCGGCAAGTCCAGTGACCCATTTGGCCTCGCGCATGAAGCAACCCTTTAGGATCCAGCCACAACGATCCTGATTCCATCGCCCCCACCGCAGGATGACCAGCATCGTGATGGAGCGGTACTTCCTGCAGAAAAACGCCAACCGCTGGCGATACGGTTGGGGCTAGCTTCCCGGCAATTGGGGGCTGGGCCTGCGCCAGGGTCAACGAAACAAAGGCACTGGCCAGCAACCAAAACCAACCATACGAAGTGGGTAGCAGCCCATTGCTTGAACGATTCATGAGCGTTGGCAATCCTTTTTGGATTGAGAAAGTTGAGGGTAGGGGGATTCCAAGCGACAGCCGGGCGACCTGAAATGTTCCCGAAGCGTCAGCCAAAAGAATCCGACCGTTCAAGGATCAGTGCGAGGATAACCCGACCAGATGCCAGTCGGTTCGAATCGGGCTGGCATCGGCATAGCCGCCAGTTCGGAATCCCATCGCCATAACAGCACATCACCCCAGGCCGTGCCTGCGGCGACCGATTGGTGGTCGACGAAGCAGGCACTGGTCAGTCGCATTCCCTCGGGTGCTTCGAGAACCGCTAGTTCCTCGAAAATCGATCGCCTCTTTTTCTTCGGCTTTCCCTGATCATCCTTGCCATCGTCTTCTTCGCGAGCCCCCAGTCGCATCAGCCGTAGTCGATTGGCTTCAGTCACCAGCAGAATGTCCTTGTGGCTTGCAAGTCGCATCAAGTGACGATGCATCCCATCGCGCCTCGCGTCAACCGACTCCCCATGATCAGCCGGCCAGCAGCGGAGCACACCGGCATCGTCGTAGGTGCAGGGTCGCTTTCCGAGAAACGCTCCACCCCCCACCGCTCGGTCGTGCCGATCATACGCAGATATCCACTCCTGTTCCTGACGATCCCACGATTTGGCGGTGCGATCGCGCGACGTGCAAAGCAGCCTTTTGCCATCTGGCGACCAGGTGACCGAAAGAATCGCGTCGGCATGCGGCGTGGCATCCAGCACCGGCGCGCCATCCTCGCATCGAAGCACCTCAAGTCGTCCGTCGCGGTGCGCGATCGCCACTTCCTTGCCATCGGGTGACAGAGCGACATCGGAAAGAACATCGCTGGCCAGCGTCAAACGTTGCGGCGATGTCGGCTGAGATGGATCGATCCGAAAGACAAAGCCTCGCTCGCCAGGTGTACCACAGGCTACAACCAGCGTTCCCGCCGATGGTTCCACCGCAATCGCCGAAGTCTGCTGGCCCAGGTTGCCGATACGCTGGAGCAGTTTTCCATCCCGACGGTCGATCGCAAGGACTTCGTGATACCCAGCAATCCAGATTCGATCGCGACTGGGGTCGGCTGCGATGGCGGCAACAGGCAACGGCTGAAGGTATTGGTTCGGTGGTTCGGACAGGTAAGAAGTATCAGGGCAGAGCTTCCAGAGCGGTGTGGAAGGATCGATCTCCCAAGGCTTGCCAGCGGCGATCCACTGGCGCATCAGATCGATCTCTTCCGGCTTGCAGCGCTCTCCTTCGGGCGGCATCTGCAGATCCGGATCGGTGCTGGCCAATCGCTGAAGGATCAGGCTGTCATCGACCGGTTGCCGCTGGATCACTGCGCCCAAGCCTCCGCGCGATGCGATCAGACCACCGATCGATTCGAGGTTCAAATCCCCTTCGGTCTTCCTTGTGTGGTGGCAGCTGACACATCGCCGCACCAGCATTTCGGCGACCTGCGATGTCGACGCCTGCGAGCCTCTTGGATCCTGCGATCGCAGCGGCGATGCCGAGAGTACGAACCCAAGGAGAGCAATCAGTTTCAGGATCCAATCGGTCATGGAGATTCCCATCGCGGTGGAGCGGCTGTCCAGTAGTCGTCGCCCATGGAACCCGCAGCGCGCTAGGCCGCTCATGCCAACAGCTCTCGCACCACCTTACCGTGGACATCGGTCAAGCGAAAATCCCGGCCTGCCCAGCGGTAGGTTAGTTTTTCATGATCGAATCCCATCAGGTGCAGCATCGTGGCATGCAGATCATGGACGTGGACTCGCTGGTCGACCGCCTTGAACCCAAACTCATCGGTCGCTCCGTAGGCCTGCCCTCCTTTCACGCCACCGCCGGCCATCCACACCGTGAAGCCCCAGTGATTGTGATCGCGGCCGGTCATGGTCCCCTGGTTCGCCCCTTCCTTCGGAAGTTCGACGGTGGGTGTTCTTCCAAACTCTCCACCCCACAGCACCAGCGTCTCATCGAACAGACCCAAGCTCTTCAGATCGCTCAGCAACGCTGCGATCGGCTGGTCGGTCTCGCGAGCCAATTGGCGATGGCCTTCTTCGATCTTGTCGTGATGATCCCAGGGCTGACCTGCGCCGTGCCACACTTGAACGCATCGCACCCCACGTTCGATCAACCGCCTGGCGATCAGAAGCTGACGGGCCTGCACCGTCGAGCCGTAGCGATCGAGCACATGCTGGGGTTCTCTCGATACATCGAAGGCATCGGCCGCTTCGCTCTGCATTCGGTAGGCCAATTCCAGCGACTCAATCCGCGCCTCCAGCATCGCATCGGCCGGTCGCGTCTGTTGATGTTTTGCATTCCAGGCCTGCACCAGATCCAAAAGATGCCGCTGACGATCGGGCGACATCGAACGGTTTACCGAGTTTTCGATCAGCTTGTCGACCGACTGGTGTTTGGTATCGACATAGGTTCCCTGATAGATCCCGGGAAGAAAACCAGCCTGCCAGTTCTGCGACTCCTGAATCGGATAGCCTCCCGGACACATGGCGATGAAGGCCGGCAGGTTCTCGTTCTCGGTTCCCAGGCCATAGGTCATCCAGGACCCGAAACTGGGGCGGACCAGACGAGCCTCGCCGGTATTCATCAGCAGCAGGGAGGGTTCGTGATTGGGGACGTCGGCATGCATCGAACGGACGACGCACAGATCATCCGCATGCACTGCCGTCTTCTCAAACAGCTCGCTGATCTCCAGCCCGCTTTGTCCGTAGCGGCGGAAACGGAAAGGGCTGGGATAAAGCGATCCGGTTGGCCGTTCGGTCCGTGGCGTTTCACCGGGCATCGGCTGGCCTGCATACTTCAGGATCGACGGCTTGGGATCGAAAGTGTCGACGTGGGAAGGCCCGCCATTGCAGAAGATATGAATCAGATGTTTGGCGCGCGCCGGAAAATGCGGCGACTTGGGTGCCATCGGGGAGGTGCGCTGGGATTCGGCCTGAAGGCTGTCGGCCAGGAGTCCCGGCAATGCCAGCGCGCCTACCCCCAAGCCACAACGACTCAGCCATCCCCTGCGATCGACCAGGTTCTTTCCCGACTCGCTTCGATCCATTGGCAACTTCCCTCGATCCTCTTGCTGCAGGTGTCGGCCCCGTGGTCGGGGGTCAGTTCAGCCTGTCAGTCGATAAAACTGAATTCGTTGGTAGCCAGCAATGCCTGGACCAGCAGACCCCATCGCTTGGCGTCGGTGCCACCGGGCATCGCCAAAAACTGCCTTGCCTGGTCGACTTCCTCAACGCTGGCCGGTCGGCGAAGCACCGATCGGAAAACTTCCTGGATCGGTTGGTCTCCCGCCTGCGGCTCGGCCTCCCCCAGTGGAAGAACCGACTCCAGAGGCCAGCGCGTTGCCATGCGTTCGCCCATCGACTTGGTCAGCTGAATCACCATCGGACTGTTGAGCACAAAAAGCCCCTGCTGCGGCACCGTCGTCGCCGCTCGCTGCGGCACATGGGTATCCGGATTGGCGAAGTCAAAGGTGCGGAAGAGTCCGGGAAGATTCTGTCGGTCGATCGACGCATAGAGTGTGCGGCGATTAGAAAAAGGTTCGCTGTGGATCACCTGGCTGGGGCCACCGATCGTCCGGTCCAGGTCATCGCAGGCGTCGAGCATCGAGTCGCGAAGCGCTTCAAAATCGAGTCGCTTCCGATTGGCTCGCCAGATCAGTCGGTTCTCCGGATCGACTCCCGCCGCACCCTCCCGCCATTGGCTCGACTGTCTGTAGACAGCCGAACTGACGATGGTGCGGACCAGCCACTGGATCGAATCGTCGTGCCGCTGCAGTTCCACCGCCAGACGATCCAGCAACGGTTGCTGAATCGGCGGTTCGCATCGCAAACCGAAATCGCTGGGAGTATCGACTAGTGGTGCGCCCATCAGCCAGCCCCAGACGCGGTTGACCAGGACGCGGCGCGTCAGAGGATTGGCCCGATCGGCGATCGCCTCAGCCAAATCGATGCGACCGCTTCCCTGGTCCAAGGGTCGAGGCTCCCCCTGCGACAGCACGGCGATGAAACGGCGCTGGATCGTCTCCCCATGCTGACCCGGCTGACCTCGCAGAAAAATGTAGCTGGGCCTCTGCTCCGCTCGATCCACCAGCCGCATCGGCGATGGATCCCCCCCCGGCTCCTCGCTGTTGGTGAAAACCCCATGCAGCGAATAATACTCCGCCATTGAAACCGGATCGAATTTGTGGTCATGGCAGCGGGCGCATCCGACGGTTGTTGCCAGCAGACCGCGAGTGACCACATCGATCCGATCGTCGGCGATGTCGTTTGGATTATTGAGGAAACGGCGACCCAGCGTCAGCATCCCCATCGCATCCAGATGGCCTTGCTGGTTCTCGGGATCCAATCGGTCAGCAGCCAGTTGATAGCGGACAAACTGATCGTACGGGAGGTCCTGACGGAAGGATCGAATCAGCCAATCCCGGTATCGGTAGGCGTGAGGGTAGGCACGATCCTCCGTGAAGACGTAGCCCTTGGTGTCGGCATAGCGCACCACATCCATCCACCGCCGCGCCATCCGTTCGCCGAATTGGGGCGACTGCAGATAGCGATCGACCAGTCGCAGATAGGCGTCCTCACCTGGGTCTGCCACGAACGCTTCCAGTTCTTCAGAAGGAGGCGGAAGCCCGAGAAGATCGAACGATAGACGCCGAATCAGTGTCGCCGGCGAGGCAGGAGGATTGGCTGCTAGACCGCGCGAAGTCAGTTGGCCCAGCCAATCTCCATCGATCGGTTGCTCCATAGTGCCCGCAGCATCTTGGGGGCGATTCACCGGGGCTGCGGCAGGAGGCAGATAGGCCCAGTGCTCCTTGGCGCGATCGGCACGTGTCCTGGGCCGCGCGGCGTACGCCTCGGCACTCTCCTCTCTAGGATCGGGCATCCCCAATTCCACCCACTTGGCAATCGCTGCGATCGCCTCGTCGGGCAGTTTGCCATCTGGCGGCATCTGAAGGGACGGATCACCATACTGCACCGCTCGCAGCAGCCGACTCTCTGCCGGATTGCCCACCTTCAGTGTGCCATGCACCCCGCCTCGCTCAATCGCCTGACGACTATCCAGTAGCAAACCCCCTTCCGCCTCGCCGGATTCGATCGAGTGACAGCCATAGCACCGCTCGATCAGAATCGGCCGGATCGATGTCTCGAAAAAATCTTCGCCGGCACGATTTTCTTCTTCCCCCCTGGCCGGGACATCCTGCGCCCCCAGGGGAGCATGCAAGAAGCTCCCGATCAGCCCCAAGATGATGGCGAACCGATGACTCTGTCCGAGTGTTCTTCGATGCTTTGCGATGCTGACCATGGAGGTGGGGATATCCGATGTCCGTTGTTTGGGGATCCAGTCAGGAAACCCGCAAGAGGGGCCCAAACTTCTCAGCAAATGGGGACTGGAATTGATTTCAAGGTGGGAGTCGGGCGCAACCAGCGGCGCTGCCCACGACTCTCTCTATAATCGCACGAAGACCAGTTCCGAACAACTCCCGCCATTTTCGGCAGGAATCGATTGGAACCCTGGGAAGCTGCCAGAACCCCATGACAGGGTGTGGTAACCGGACATTTTCACCCTGCTTCCGACTATTTCCCAACCAGCCAACACGTTCTGGTCGACCGAAAATCGATCCGATTCTTTCTTCCTTCTTTGCATTCCGATTTTTCCACCATGGCAAAGCTTTATTTTTATTACTCCGCGATGAATGCCGGCAAATCGACGATGCTCCTTCAGTCCAGCTACAACTACCAGGAGCGAGGGATGGAGTCGATGATCCTGGTCCCCGATCTGGATCGTCGTTTCGGCGAGGGAGTCGTCGGATCGCGCATCGGCCTTCAGGCCAAGGCGCATGTCTTCAATCGACAGGATGATTTGCGAGCCATGGTGCAGAGGCAAGTGGCCATACGACCGGTCGATTGCGTCCTGGTCGATGAAGCCCAGTTCCTAACCCGTGCGCAGGTGAACCAGTTAAGCGATCTGTGTGACTTCGAAGCGATCCCGGTGCTGGCCTATGGCTTGCGAACCGACTTTCAGGGAGAGCTTTTCGAGGGCAGTCGGCATCTATTGGCATGGGCCGATGCAATGATCGAAGTCAAAACGATTTGTCACTGCGGGCGCAAGGCAACATTTGTTCTGCGCGTCGATGCCAACGGGATCGCGCTTCGCGATGGCCAGCAGGTCGAGATTGGCGGCAACGACCGATACGTCTCTGTCTGCCGCCGTCACTTCAAGGAAGGCAAAGCCAACGGAACCCGTGGCGACTAGCAGCCCATCGTGTCTGAGTGAACCATTTTCGCCAGCTCCGACAGCGTCTTTCCCTCGATGACAAATGTACGACATGTGATGTCGAAAGGATGATTGGATGAAGGCCACGGACCAAGAGGCGATTGACCGATTTGCAAAGCGGAGTGACAAGACGGTCACCACGATCACGATCGCATTCGCTTTGGGCGGTGCGCTGATGGATATCGTCGCGCACACGGTCTGGGCTTTGTGGATGAAGGGGTCCGGTGTGTCGATGCTATGGGGCATGTGGATACCGCTCTGCTTCATCACCATCCCACCCATTCATTACTTGTGTCGCCATGTGAAGAACCTTCGAAAGCGAATCGATGCGATGGAATCGCAGATCGAAGAGCTACGGTCAGCGACCTGAAAACAGGTTGATCCGAGTCTTCGGCAGCGCTGCGCCACACCCCAAGGAACCCAATGCGCTTCGGTTCAAAGCATCGGCACGGGGAGGAGGAAGGCGTGCTGCAGAAAGAGCACCAAGCCGCCTTCCCAGGAGGCAAGAGTCGCCAGGTAGAGAAAGCCCAGGTAGAGAAGTCCGCTAGCCAGCGGCAGCAGCTTGGCGCTCCATCGCAACCACCAGGCCGCCTTCGCCTCGCGCTGATGAGCCCGTCGCATCGCCCATCCGGCTGCCAGCCTCGAAGGGATCGCAAGCACAATAAAGAACAGACACAGCATCCACATCAGCTCCTGCGGCGGGCTCTCGATGCGTAGCAGATAAAGCGGAATGGCCAGCAAAAGGGTCAGCGTCGTCGCCAATCCAAAGCTCCACGGGGCCCGACTCGCCAATTGCCGAATCGATCGTCGATCCCGGAGACTGCGCCACTGATCGGTTTCGGCCAAGGCCACCTGCAGGAACGGAAGGACCATCAGTGTCCTGAGCATCCAAAGCGAACCGACCAGTCCCACCAATCCCAGAAGTGGCTGTTCGTTGGCATTCATCCCGACCACCATCAACAGGGCAGGGAGCAGCAGACAGGCAAGGCCCCCCAAAGCGGCTCGGGCGCCAAGCCACCAGAGCTTCGGAAAATTCAGCAGCCGCAAACCCTCCCACCATCGCGATTCCGCCTGACGCCAAACGGCCGGTCGCCAAAACTCTTTGATGAAGCGGAGCGGTGCGGGCCAGAGAAAATCTCGCACCCGGCCCCCTCGGAGAATCGCCCACAGCACCCAAACCAGCCACACCACACCGATCCATCGCGCGCCGGTCTCCCAGCGGCTGACAATCGCATCCTGAGGCGCGATCAGCGCCAGCGATCTGGCGTAGTCCCTGACCCACAGCACCGGCAGAAAGCTGACCACGATCGCTCCAACACCCACCAGAAGACGGCGTGCTAGCGTGCGACCAGGAAGACACCGTCTGGCCGGCTGACCACTGGCAACGCGCCGTGCGATTTCCAAGAGATAGCCAAGCGAAGCGAATTGCAGTAGTGGGATGGCCGCCACCACCGATAGCAGCACCACCAAAGCGGCAAAATCGAATCCACGACTTGGAAGCCGAAACAGCCAACCGCCCCAGGCGCGCGGATCGTACCACCGTCGCCCGGATGCAGCCGATGCGGTATCGGCCCTGGACGCCGGATCGTCGCGCGACGGGATAGATGTCCTATCGGCTGCTAGGCTTTCCGATCGTGGTTCATCCAAAACGTCCATCGCCGCCTGACTTCCCCAAGCCTTTGCCCAGTAGCCACAAAACTCCACACGGAACCAAATCACCTTCAAGAACCGATCAAGAGCCGTGACTAGAAACCGATCTCTATCCAGGCATCAGCATAAAAATCGTTTTGCAGAAGAGATTCGTTTGAGCATACCATGGGTTGGAATGCTTTTTGTTGTTTTTGCATTTCGACATGGCGGATGCTACCGATAGGCAAGCAGAACAGGGGTTGGCGGCAGTGAGCCGGGGAGAGGTTGGGATCGTGCACGAGCAGTCACCAGCACCGGTCAAGACTCCGTTTCGACGGTGGCTGTTTCGTGGTGCGCTCGGCCTTGGCCTGCTCTTGCTCTGGATCGCAATGCTCCAGCCAATCCAGCCGGTCCGCGATCAATTGCAGGCAGCCGCCTCGGGCAACGGCTCGACCGCCTCCACGTCGCCAAAGCCACCCATGGCCTACCCCATCGATCGCGCGATCGACCAGGCGATCGACGCTCAGGGGCTGGTTCGCTGCCCACCAGCCGATGCCTGGACGATCTGCCGGCGACTGAATCTGGCGCTGGTCGGATCGGGGCTATCGCTGGAAGAGATGCGATGGCTGGAGGCGTATCGGGGGGAGGATCTGGTAGGGGCATGGACCAAAAGGCTGCTGGCCGATCCCCGTTGCAGCGATTACCTGGCGGAGCGGCTGGCAAGGGCCTATGTGGGGACTGCGAAGGGTCCTTTCATCCTCTATCGACGCCGAAAGTTCGTGCTGTGGCTGGCGCAGCGACTGAGGGAAGAGGCTCCCTACGACCAACTTGTCCGTCAGCTGATCGCCTCCGAAGGGCTGTGGACCGATCAGCCGCAGGTCAACTTCCTCACGGCGACGATGGATGAAGCGGACAACGGTCGAGCCGATCCGAATCGACTGGCGGGCCGAACGTCGCGCGCATTTCTGGGAATGCGGCTGGACTGCCTGCAGTGCCACGATGATTTTCTGGGCACCTCTTTTCTGGGCGACAAAGGATCGCCTCAGCCGGGAACCCAGCAGCACTTCCATGGACTGGCGGCGTTCTTTGCGGGAGCCCGCGTGGCATCGAACCCATTCTCCGGGCTTCGCGACGATCAGGCCCAGCATCAATACCAGCGTCCGGGCGAGGCCGACCCGGTGACGATCGCCATGCAGGTACCCTATGGTGCCTCCTGGCTGCCCGAAGAAGGGAAGCCTCGCATTCGCCTTGCTGCGTGGGTCACTCATCCCGAAAACCGCATGTTCGCACGCGCTGCCGTCAATCGCTTCTGGGCGATCCTGTTCGGCAAACCATGGATCGAACCGGTCGATGATCTGCCTTTGCACGGTCCCTACCCGGAGGCGTTTGAGCGATTGGTCGATTCCTTCATCGAAAGCGGTTACTCCTGGAAGTACCTGGTGCGATTGATCAGCTCCCTCGATGCTTTCCGGCGCGACAGTCGCAGCGAGGAAGGACAGGTTAAGGAGGAGCAAGAGCGGTGGCTGGCAGCTTTTCCTTTGACGCCACTGCGGCCCGAACAGATCGCGCAATCGATCCACCAGGCGGCTCGTGTTTCGACGATCGACCAGGAAAGCTCGATCCTATGGCGGCTGGAGCAGTTCTTTGTCGTGAATGATTTTCTGAAGGAGTATGGCGACCAGGGGGAATTGGAGCTGGAGGGGATGTCGGAGACGATCCCGCAGAGGCTGATGGTGATGAATGGCAAGTTGGTCGATGAGCGGGTGCGGGGCAATCCCGTGGTCAATGCCACCAGCCGTATAGCGCTGGCACCAACAAGGCAGGCGATTGAGTCGCTCTATCTTGCGGCGCTCAACCGCAAACCGACCTCGAAGGAAATCAACTATTTCACCTCCTGGTTCCAGACGGGTACTCCGATCGATGCCACGGGCGATGTTCTGTGGGCTCTGGTCAACAGCACCGAGTTTCTCTGGAATCACTAAATGAAAAAATTGGCGGACCGCGAACAATCCCTTGCTTACGCTGCGGGTTAGGATGAGTCGGCATTTGGGTTTCCCATCAACGTTCCAATACACACAAACCGCACGCTAGCGGCTCGCTTTGACTGACGAGGTTATCGCGAGACAAGGTTTTTTGGTTCGAGGCCATTTGCATGCCTCGCGGGAGACGGACTGGAATGAATCGAAAACAAGCCCACGCCAATACATACGCCTCCGGTCGGCTCGATACGGGATGCGCCGGTTATCGCGCTTTGCAGTCGCGGCGAGACTGGCTGGCTCGTTCAGGCTCGGGGCTAGCAGTGGCGACCGGCAGCGCATGGTCACCCTGGATCAGCCGCCTGGCGGCCCAGTCGCCTCACCCCAATCGCTCCGCCCCGGCCACCAACCTGATCCTCCTATGGATGCAGGGGGGGCCCAGCCAGATGGAGACCTTCGACCCGCATCCCGAGGGGGATGGCGGCGAGCAGG
This sequence comes from Pirellulaceae bacterium, assembly GCA_044337705.1. Classification (GTDB taxonomy): domain Bacteria; phylum Planctomycetota; class Planctomycetia; order Pirellulales; family Pirellulaceae; genus JBEISR01. The sequence goes on from JBIINB010000025.1 coordinate 39,753, forward strand.
TGGGGAAAGTTGAAACCGAGATCCCCAATGTCGCGATCAGTTCATGGTTACCTGAATCGGCCAAGCGGATCGGCCTCGGCACATTGATCCGATCGATGGTCAGCAAGGAAGGGGATCACGAACGAGCGACGTACAACATGCGCACGGGATGGCGACCTGATCCGACGGTGGTGCATCCATCGATCGGCAGTCTGGTCTGCCATCTTCTGGGAAGCGAAACAACCATTCCGGCTCATGTATCGATTCTTCCGGGAGCTTGGCCGTCGCGGGGAGGTGCATTGGGTGCGGGGCTGGATGCTTTTCAGATCGGTGACCCCCGCAATCCGCTTCCGAACCTGCGCTCGCAGACTGGAGATATTCGACAGCAGCGCCGCCTGGCAGCTCTTTCCGATCTTCTGGAACCGCAGTTTGAAGAAGGCAGGCTGGCCGAGCTGGATCGCGTGCGAACGCAGCATCGCAGCAGCCTGGAGCGGGCGCAGGAGATGATGCGCAGCAGCCAGTTGGAAGCGTTCGAGCTATTGAAGGAGCCACCGGAGGTTGTATCGATGTTTGGCGATCACCCGTTCGGCCGCGGATGCCTCTCTGCAGTGCGACTAGTGGAGGCAGGGGTGCGGTGTGTGGAGGTTGAGCTGTCGGGATGGGACAGTCATATCAACAACATGGAGCTGCAGAGGGGGCAATGCCAGATACTAGATCGCGCGCTGGCAGCAACTCTGCACGAACTGAAGCGGCGTGGGCTGTTGGAGCATACCCTTCTGGTTTGCTCGGGTGAATTCGGCAGAACGCCGCAACTGAATCCTGCTGGTGGTCGCGATCACTGGCCGGTTGGGTTCAGCAGTTTCGTAGCCGGTGCCGGGATTGCCGCACGCAATGCGATAGGAGCCACCTCCGCGAAACCAAGGATGGAGCCCGACAAGAGGATGGAGAATGTCGATCGTCCTGTCACGGTAGAAGATCTTCATGCCACGCTTTTGACCTGCTTTGGCATCGACACCCAAGAGGAGTGGAAGACCCCTGTTGGCCGACCCTTGGCATGGAGTCAGGGGAAAATCGTCGAAGCCATGCTAGACCGCACCCGCTTCTAGAGGAAAAAGGTGTCAGGACTCTTTTTCCCTTTCTGCGATTTCCATACGCCTTCGAGAGGTAAGCGAACTTCATCAACTCGGGTTGTCGTTGGCGACAGCCAAGCCGATAGCAAGTGCAGTACATGGGGATCAAAACAAAGATACTGCTATGTCAAAATCGCTCTTGAGCGTTAGAACCTATCCGAGAACCTAGAACCTAAATGAACTTGCACCACCGGTAAGTGCTGTGAAATAAGCGAAAGGAAGACGCCGGAAAAAGGCCGGCGGTGGGTAGTTGAGCGCACTCATGGGTGGCTCGATTACCTCCTGGGGATACTCATTCCCTGGGCAAAGAAATCGCAGAATCTCATCGCTAGCCTAAATCTGGCTTGCGCCTATTTCACCTTCACCTGATTAGGCGTTTTCGGATAGGCTTTAACTGTTTGATCTCCTGAATCGAGTGGATGGTATCTATCATCCCATCCTCTAATTGATCGGATCGCAAGTGCCTAGTATCGTTCAAATTTTGCTCGCGGCTATCTTCAGTGATAGGCGGCAATGTTGCGTTCTACAGGGCCTTGGCCTACCAGCTCGATGAAAAGTCTCCCCATTAAATCCGTCGCCGGGCCCGTCGCCACACCACCCATTACTTTAACCCGTCGTTTTTGAATGAGTTTCCCAGCGGAGCTACAGGCATACTGTGCGGACTATATACGATGAGCGACTCGAACCAAATCCTGGATTTATAACCACTGCATTAACCTGGGGGAGCGTGATTGCAATACCGGCAATCGATTTCGTTCAGGGAGCTTTAAAGGTACCTTCAGGCGAACGAGTCGTTACGAAAGACTTAGCGGAAACCTGGGCTAGAGGTTGGCATTTTTTCGCAATAATTGGAGCGATCGCCCTGATTTTTGGGCTATTAGGTTGGGCTATCGCAACACGAGTCGCCGTCGACGTGAAAGGTATTCAATTGTGGAGTAAATTTAGTGGTGATCGTTGGTTATTCCAGTGGGCAGACGTGCGCTCATGGCGAATTGAGACCTATGAGGAAGAATCATACGACTCGGATGGATGTGGCGGCATCGCCACACTTACCCGCCTTGTTGTCGACTTAGAGTCCCAGGCAAAACCACTCGTGGTGAAGGATATTTGGAAAACCGCGGTTCTTACGGAACTTAGCAGGACTATCCCTCTTTTACAAACTCAAGAACCTCAGCTTCAAAACCCAGCCGCGCACAATAAAGCTTAGAACCTACCGCGGCGCGCCAACCGACCGAGGCTCTCCCCGCCCACCAATGGATCACCCGTAATCTTCGCATGCGTCTCCCCTGCCACCTTGGCAGAATCATCCTCGGTTTCCAGCAGATAACTCTGTTGGGCAATGCGTGGTGAGTTGCCGAGCCAGGAGCAGACCACGCGCAGTGGAGGCTCGCGCTGCACTTCGGTCTGTCTACTGGCACGCATCGAGTGGAGCAATCGCGGCCAACCCGGGACGCCAGCGCGGCGCAGAAGTCGCGTCATCTCGCTGCTGGGTTGGCATTCTTCCAACCCATCGCCGTGTTGGCTGCCGCTCGGTACTGGGGAGCCGCCACCACGTATTCGCTCTTGTCCCCGAAGATCTCGAAGGCTTCATCGAGGATCGGACGCAGTTCGGGAAAGATAGGGCGACTACGAATCCCACGTCCTTCGTGATGCTCGACCTTTGGCTCCGGGATGCTCATTCGATTCAGTTCCCAATCGATGTCATCTCAAAGCAGCGATAGCGTTTCCGAGGGCGTCCGAAGCCCACCGTAGCGACTCAGCCCCAAGATTACTTGCCAGACCGGATTAGCCTTCTTCATCAGCTTGTCGACTACTTCGCGGGGTACGAACTCGTTGACCTTCCCCGAACTCTTCTGCGTTTTTATTTTGCAGAACGGGTTTTCGTCGATGATCTTCCAGTCAACCGCATCGTGCATAAATTGCCGAGCGAATTGGATCCGTTTATGGATCGTCGTCGTGGCCATCCCCCTGGCTTTGTGCTTCTCGTGAAACTCCTTCGCGTGCCCCGCAGTGATTTGATTGATCCGGATTCCCTCGGGCATAACTGCTCGAAGCTACATCATTATTTAAGTGGAAAGCGTTCCAACCCCGCAATAAGATCGAAGTGCGGATCGGTTGTGAGGACCGAGCAGTCGTTTCTAAGTGCGATAGCTGCGATTGCAAGATCGGTCAGGGGTAAGCGGTGTCCATTGGCAACAAGTTGTCTTCCCAGTTTGGCGGCTACTCGCCAGTCATCCCAAGTAGGTTCAAGGTCATGTAGGCCCTTCAGTGAAGAAGCAACCCAATCAGCCTGTTCATCGCGACGAAATCCTTGCAAGATTTCGGCCAAGATCAGTCCAGTGATTGCTGCACGATCGTCATCAAGCAAAGGATCGACAGTGATACGTTCGGCGGACTGATTTCGGTTGAAGAAACCTACCCAGATACAAGTGTCGATCAGAACCAGATCACTTGGAGGAATC
>JBIINB010000232.1:0-4413 GCA_044337705.1 Pirellulaceae bacterium
CGCTTCAGTCAGTCCATCAACGCTATGGAGTTCCCACGGTGCTGGTGAACTCCGCTGGCGGCAACCGTCCCGATGCCACCTTGCCTCCTGGTGCCGATTTCTGCAAGCTGCCGACTGGTGCATGGCGTGAAGTATTCGATTTGAACCTGGTCGGCGGAACGTTGCTGCCATGCCAGGTTTTCGGTGAAGCGATGCTCGCGGCCGGAAAAGGGAGCGTCATCAATATCGCATCCATGTCTGGCATGATTCCCCTTTCACGCGTGGTTGCTTACTCGGCAGCCAAAGCAGCCGTTCTCAACCTGACTCAGTTTCTGGCGCGGGAGTGGGCGACGCGGGGAGTTCGTGTCAATGCGATCAGCCCCGGTTTTTTTCCAGCCGAACAGAATCGCGCTTTGCTCTACCAGGCTGATGGTTCGTTGTCGGAGCGAGGGAGGCAGATCATCTCCCATACGCCGATGGCGAGGTTCGGAAATCCCGAGGAGTTGTCTGGAGCGGTGATCTGGCTGGCCAGTCCCCGAGCCAGTTCCTTTGTGACCGGACAGAACATCGTCGTGGATGGCGGATTCTCCAGCACGACGATCTAATCGACTGCTGTGGAATAGAAAGACTGGAATTCAAGTCCTTCCCATGAGGAGGGCATTCGGTTCACGATACGTATCTTCTTTTATTCATCAAAGGACCCAACATGGCACAGTTGTCGATTCCCGCTTCGAAAGATCTAGACTTCCTTTCGCTTGGTGCACTGGTGCACCGGTTAGATCCCGGGATCATTCCGTTCCGAAAAGCCCGTCAGTTCGAGATTCATGTATCGGGTGGCGAGTACAACTGCGCAGCCAACCTATCTGACTGCTTCAGGCTGAAGACGGGAATCGCGACGGCGATGGTCGATTATGGGATCGGCGAACTGGTGCAGGCACGCGTGCGCGAAATGGGAGTTCGGCCCTACTACAAGTGGTTCGAGCATGATGGAGTGCGGGGGCCCAACATCGCGACTGTTTACAGCGATCGTGGTCAGGGGGTGCGGCCGCCGGTGGTTTTCTACAATCGCGCTAATGAAGCCGGCGCGATGCTGAAACCGGGGGACTTCGATTGGGCCAAGATTTTTTCAAGCGGCGTGCGTTGGTTCCACTCGGGTGGCATTTTCGCCGCTCTTTCGCCAACCACTTCCGAATTGATTCTCGAAGGGATGAAGGCTGCCAAGGCTCAGGGGCTGGTGACCAGCTTTGATTTGAATTACCGAGCCAAATTGTGGAAGACGATCGGCAGCGAAGCCAAGGGCCAGGAGATGATCCGCAAGATCGTCGAGCATGTGGATGTGCTGGTGGGCAATGAAGAAGATCTGCAGAAGGGGTTGGGGATTGAAGGGCAGGACGTCGAGCACAGTTCGGCGCTCGATCCTAAATCGTTCTTTCAGATGATCGAACGGGTGGCTGAGAAGTTTCCGAACGTCAAAGCCGTCGCTACGACGCTCCGCGAAGTCCAATCGACCAATCGCCATGATTGGGCGGCAGTGTTGTGGTATGACGGCAAGCAGTATGTCAGCCCGACCTGCAAACTGGACGTGATTTGCCGCATCGGTGGTGGCGATGGATTCGCTTCCGGATTGTTTTACGGAATGCTATCTGGCCGCAGTCCTGAAGAAGCCTTGCGACTCGGCTGGGCTCACGGTGCCCTGCTGACCACCTTCCCAGGTGATGTGACCATGGCACGTCTCTCGGAAGTGGAAGCGATGGCCAAGGGTGGGTCGGCTCGCGTTCAGCGTTAAGTTGTTTTGCTTCCACTCAATGGATCGAATTTTCAGCCATCTCTCGGCGTTGTCGAGAGATGGTTTTTTTGCGGCTTGGAGACAAAGAGAATATCTTTTGAGGTATCTCGACCTTTTGGGAATCCGTTGTCTCATGGCAAAACCCGCCACTTCTGAGAGGCTGCTGGAAGTCGTGAGAGTTGAAAGGTATCGTAGATCCGAGAATCTCGGGAGCTTTCGTCCGATCGATCCGAAGTGTCGGGAACAGACCAAGCCTTTCTTGGGAAAGATGACAACTTTTATCTTGGGGGATACCCGATGCGGGAACTCTGCATGATGACGTTTTTGTTGGCGATAGCTGTCTCGACTTCTGCGGTCGCTCAGCAACAGCCGATTGTCGTCAATAGTGTCGGAATGCCTCTGGTTCCTATTCCCCAAGGGCAGTTTGCGATGGGCAGTCCGGCCGATCGAAGGGAATCGGAAGCGGACGAGAGGCTTCATTCCGTCCAGCTGACCCAACCTTTCTTTCTCGGTCAAACCGAAGTGACTCAGGAGCAGTACCAGCGCATCATGGGGTCTAATCCCAGTCACTTCAGTGCCGCCGATGGCAGCAAGAAGGACTACCCGGTTGAGAACGTCACGTGGGAGGACGCGGTTGAATTCTGCCGTCGCTTGACAGAACTGCCGGAAGAGAAGAAAGCTGGGCGTCAGTATCGATTGCCCACAGAGGCCGAGTGGGAGTATGCCTGTCGCGCAGGGAGTGCGGCGGATTACTCGGTCGCCGATGGAAAGAAACTGGAGGACCATGGTTGGTTCGCCAACAACAGCGGCCTTCGACCGCTGGATGCCACCGCCCTTTGGAAGGAGGATCAGTCGAATTATATGGAGCGGATCCTTGGCAATAAGGGCTCGACCAGTCGAGTTGGAGTCAAACTGCCCAATGCCTGGGGGCTTCATGACATGCATGGGAATGTCTGGGAGTGGTGCCAGGACTGGTATGGCGCCTATCCCGAACAGACCGTCACCGACCCGCAGGGACCGGCAGAGGGAACAGCAAAAGTAGCGCGAGGTGGCGGATGGCACAATCCTGCCGCGTTCTGTCGGTCCGCATACCGCTTCCGGGACGACCCTGCACAGCGCGATTATGATATCGGAATTCGCGTCTTGATGGAGTTGGTTCGTTAGCCCGCCCTCGCTCGATCGATCGCGCTTACCATTGGATCGATCCCTCCTTGTAGACGCCAAACCGCAGCTTCATGTGTCAACATTCTAATGAAGTTTAGAATGTATTCCCGCCTGCAGGTTGAGGCGTGGGATGGTCCATGTCTGCCAGTTGAAAAACAAAAAAATAGTAACGGTGCCACGCAGGCTTACCGGATTTTCCCGATAGAAATTGACCTGCTGGACGGTTCTCGAAGTACCGCTTTCATTTTTCATCGGCCGGAGAGGTTTGGCCGGCCTGGAATGTTCTGGGCCTTTCGATGTCACACCGTTTGTGCAAAGTGGAATCATGTTGTAAGGCGAGGTCTACTAAGAGGATCTCACATGCGATCGGTAGGAAATGACAGGTGCGGTCCGCCATGAAGGATCGAAGGAAAGAATCAGAATGGTACGAATCTCCAGAGAGTCGGTTTTCACCACTCGGATCACGATGATTGTTGGGCTGTTGCTCCTGGGCGCAGGTAGCCGAGTGGCTGCGTTGCAGGATCTGCCCGATCTGCTGATCGCGGACTTCGAACAGGCGACGTATCGGGACTGGGAAAAGGAAGGAAAGGCATTCGGCGAAGAGCCAGCGAAGGGGACTCTTCCTGGGCAGATGCCAGTCGATGGATATCTCGGCGAACGACTCGTCAATTCCTTTGTCGGTGGGGACGATTCGATCGGGGTGCTCACCAGTCCCGAGTTTGTCCTGGAGCGACGTTACATTTCTTTCCTCATTGGCGGCGGAAAGAGCGATCAATTGGCGTTGGAACTGGTGATGACGTCGGATAATGAGGTGGTCAGAAGAGCGACGGGTGGGAATTCAAGCCCAGGAGGCAGTGAACGACTGAGCGTTGATTGGTGGGATGTCGGTGACCTTCAAGGGAAAAGGGCCCGCATTCGTATCCTCGATAATGCTCAGGGCAGCTGGGGACATCTGAATGTCGATCATCTGGTTCAGACCAACCAACGTCCCAAAGGATTTGTTTCCAATGCGAAGCGCGAGTTTCAGGCGACTCATCGCTATCTGCATCTACCGATCCGCAATGGAGCACCCAAGCGTCGTGTCACTCTGTTGGTCGATGGCAAGGAGATGGTCAGCAACGAGATCGAAATCGCGGATGGCGATCCGGATTGGTGGGCGCCGATGGAGATTGGCAATTGGAAAGGGAGTCCGATTGCATTGGTCGTCGACAGGTTGCACGAGGATTCGAAAGCTTTGGACCGAGTGCAGCAAAGCGATCAGCTACTTGATTCCGAAGATCTTTACCGGGAATCCCTGCGAGGCCAATTCCATTTCTCGCCAAAAAGGGGATGGAACAATGATCCCAATGGATGTGTCTTCTATCGGGGCGAATACCATCTCTTCTTCCAGCACAATCCGTATGGCTGGTCGTGGGGAAATATGCACTGGGGGCATGCCGTCAGCAAAGACTTAGTTCACTGGGAAGAGTTAGGGGATGTTCTTC
>JBIINB010000103.1:0-15119 GCA_044337705.1 Pirellulaceae bacterium
TCGCGCACGGCCTGCTGCTTGTTGCGAGCCTCCATTTCGGCGGCGACGCCTTTTTCCATTTCCGGAATTCGGGCTGCCAGGCGTTCGATACGCCCGTTCTGCCGAGCCAGTTGCCGCTGGGTTTGGCGCAGCAGGCGCTGCGAGTTCTGCGTACCGCGCACTTCGGAAGCCATTTGTCCATCGGCCACTTTCCAGAACTTGATGCTGGCGTCGGTGGACGCGGTGGCGATCATCTGACCATCCGGAGAGGAGGCAACCGATCGCACGGGAGACCCGTGGGCCAAGGTGGCAAGCACATTGCCTGTCGGCAGTTCCGCGATGCGCACCGAACCATCTTCGGAAGCCAGTGCAATTCGTGGCGAGGGATAGGGTGCTGCAGCTGGTGACTCCAGCCTCGCCATCGCTCCGGCGGGAGCCAGCGGCACGGCGATGGCTGTCGCGACCAAGCTGCGTGGTCCAGCTGCCGCCGCATTGGGATCGGCAGGAGGAGCCAACTCCCACAGCCCGACAGCGCCCCCTTCGTCCAAAGTCGCCAGCCGATCGTTATCCAGCAGGATCATCTGCTTCATCGAAGCGCCGTCGGCTTTCTCTCCCAAGCGACGTTCGTCGCCAAGGGGACCAGCCGCTGCGCTGCCATCTTCGGGGATTCCTTCCAGATTCCACCATTCCCACCGACCATCGACCATCGCTACCAGCAGTCGCTGTCCCGAAGGAGCGAGCGCCAAGTGCTTGACGGCAGAAGACCGTGGGGACAGGTGAGCCAGACGGGTTTCTCCTTTGCCGAGCACCACGCTGTGATCGGCCAGGGCGAGGGCGATGCGGCTACCATCTGGGGTAGCGGCCAACGTGGCGGCGGCGCCTTCGATGCGCCAGGGTGAGGTTGCCAGAGGTTCCACTTTGCGCTTCCAGAGTTTGACTTCGCGGAACCCTCCCGATGCCAGCCACTGGCCATCCGGGCTGAAAGCGATCGACTGGATCAGATCCAGGTGCGAAGCATCGGGGGCCTGATCTCCGAGTTGTTGTTTGACTGCCGGATCGATCAATGCCTGAGCCCCTTCGGCTCCATGAATTGCGGGCCAGCGATAAATCGTCAGGCGATTGCCACGGCCCACTGCGGCGTACTGCCCATCGGCTGTCGCGGCTGCAGCGTAGATCGGCTGCAACTGGCCCGGCAGTGGCTGCCAAGTCCACGACGCGCTCGCCTCACTACTGCCTGGTTTGGCACCCTCAGCGATCCACAGCTTAAGAAGTTGTACCTCTTCGGCCGTCCATGGCTTGGCGCCGACCGAATTCCCTTCCGGCGGCATGATCGGCTCGATGGCCCCAGTGATCCGATCGACCAGCAGGCTGGTGGCCGCCGCGTCGGTGCTGATGGTGGCGCCGCTATCGCCTCCGCGCAACAATGCCTCATGGTTCTCCAGGATCAATCCACCCTCGGCGGTCTTGGAGTTGTGGCATGCAACGCAGTGTTTGCGAAGTAGAGGCAAGATCTGTTTGGTGAAATCCACCGGCTCGGCCCCCCGTGTTACCGCTGCAGCGGCCAACATCAGGGAACTGGCGAGCCATCCGGCCAGCACGCCTTGGAACAACCGATGGTTGCGATTCATAGGACGTTTCTCGATCGATAGGGTGCTCATCATTTCACTACCAGCCATGGGAGATCCGTTGAGTTCCAAGTTGCGTGATCACGAAGCGGGGGGTGGCGGGACCACCTTGATCCGCACTGGAGTCGAAGGGAAAAAAACGGTGAATTCGCGGTCGGTTTCATGCGGTTTGAGTTGTTCGATGCGCTGGTCGCAGGCGGCCAGCTCCTTTTTGGCGGCTTCGTGGTCGGCTGCGCGGTTGGGGTCGTCGATGATCGATTGCCAGTGCATCCTTGCGGCCCGCTCCCGCTCAAGCGCCTGCGGATTGGTCTTCATCTTCACTTTCGATTCGACCTGGAACCAAAAGGTGTAGTCCCCCGGGGGCGTATCGGCGGCGATCTGGATTTCGGGAGCCGCGTCGGTCTTGGCGGCTTCGATGGTCAGTTCGCCCAGAGCCGCCTTGGGGGGGAGGTTCTGCGGCCTGAGCACGCAGTTCTGGTCCCCACCAGGGCGCCTGGCAACCTGGATCGGAATCGCCCACTTGGCACCCTGCGCGATCTCCGGAACCGGGTCGGCTCCAGCGCGCACTTGCAAGGGATGGAGGTCGCGATCGCTGACGGCCAGCCACAGGCTGTCACACTGCCTCGACTGGATACCACCGCGATCCCCGGTGGCGGGTTGAGCGAGCGTGCCGTAAGAGGATTGCCGGACGACGTCGGCATCTCCAATCTTCGCCGACGCGATAACCTGCACCGGACCAAGAAAGGCCGGCGCATCCTCTGCAGCGCTGAGGATCAACTCTCCTTCGCTTTGTTCCGGCGCTAAAACGATCTCCGGGCATTGGATTCCAGGTGGCGCTGGATCGATCTTCAGTCGCACCGGACCGCTCCAGCCATCCAGTCTTCGCACCACCACGCGCAGCGACTGGTTGCCTCCGCGCAGCAGATGCACACCGGCCGGCCTTCCCGTCGCGGCGTTGTTGGTGGGGAATGGCCAGTAAGCGATCGCCTCCAGGTCTGGTTTGGCATCGCGAATCAGGCATCGGTAGGCCGATCTTGGAATACGCCTGCCGGTCTGAAGGTCGATCAAAGTCGCCCGGACCGTGCTGTCGGCCGGCAGGTTCAGCAGGTGTGCCGGATCGCGAGTTCCAAGTGACATCGCCGGGGCTCCCACCGCCCCCAGATCGTCGATTACGGCGATCCTTTCCAGCTTCTCGACCCCCTCCGCCGAACGGTCGACCTTGTCGATCACCAGGCGAAGATCAGTCCACTGCGCCATGCGATCGGAGAGCACTTCGACCACCACAGGACGATTGGCGGCGACGGGAAATTCGATTGCATCGCGATCGAAATCTGTTTCCATCGCTCCTTCCACCAGCGCGGGGACCGCTACCGAAAGCGGCTTGGATTCAGGGGATTCTGCCAGGGAGGTGACGGGGATCGCGGGGTCGAACCAGCGGGTAAAACCAAGGCTGGAGGCGGGTGCCACTGCTAAAGATTCGGGGAGGGGTTCCAGCGACTGCCACGGCAACTGTCCCTGCCCATGTAGGATGCAGTACCGCATCTCATCACCGCCACGATAGAGAAAATCGCGAAGCTCGACGATGTACTGCGTGTCCGCATCGGGCGTCTGCGACCAGTTCCATGGCGCCCCTCCCTGCACGCGGCTGCGAAAAATCTCCCTCCCTGTCGTGTCGCGGATGACCACCGCCGGAAGGGCGCGGGTGTGATTGGGTGGAGCGAAAATCCAGAGCGAACAGAGCTGCCCGGCGGGAGCGGACAATTTGAGATAGGATTTCTGGGCCCCACCGGCCAGGGTGTGCCACCAGACGTTGGGAGGCAGTTCCAATGGAGCCTCAGGGGTTCCTCGATCTGAGGGCGCTTCCTGAACGGGCAGCGGTGTGACCAGCAAAGGCCGGGGATTGGAGATGCCGAAACGACCTGCGGCACGGGCCTCCACCAGGCCGATCGGCAGGTCAGCGGGAAAAGAGACCTGGAACTGGCCATGCTGGGCGACACGTTGATCGGTCAGAGGACGCGGGTCGCTGGTCACAAGCGTCGCCTGAATCGCCGCATGGGAAAAGACCAGCCGATCGATCTCCTCGCCCGATGCCGCGTCGGCTCGCATCGGGATCGTCGCCCCGGACTGCACCACCATCGGGACCAACGAACGCAGTTCGATGACCGGAAGCTGGCCTGCAACTGGACGGGCCAGAAGCAGGGCCAGCGCAAACAATAAAGCACGCAGGCTCATGGCAACTCAATCGGCGAGGTAGGTTCGGAGGGAGGAGCCTCCTCAATGATTGAAGAGGAACTCCTTGCTGTTGAGGATCGCCCAGATGAGGTCTTCCATCGCCTCTTTGGGCTTGTCCTTCTTCTTCTCAAGATAGTCGAGAGCGGTCTGCATTTCCTGCGGATTGGGCTGCCTGGAGAAAGCCCGAAGGTAAAGTTCGTTGATTTTCTGATCGTTGCCACGGGTTGTGTCGGCTGCCAACACCGCGGCCAGTCCCTGATCTGCCGAGAGTTTCGCCTGGATATCTTTCGAATTGAGCAGATGGAGGCTTTGAGCCAGATTGGCCCCCTGGGCTCGTTCGCATTCGCAGGCGGTCGACGATTCGGGACGGCCAAAAACGGTCAGGAAATAGGAGTTGAATTGAGTATCCGGCAAGCTGACGGCACGCGTCCCGGCTGGCATGCCATCGAATCCAGTTCTGGTCTGGCAGACCACATCGATGGCATCCAGCAGCACCTCTGCCGTCATCCGCCGCGGATAGAAACGGGCATGACTGGTGGTATCCTTCAGCACTTCGCCTTCGGCCTGCGCGGAGAACTGATAGACCTGCGAATTGCAGATCGATCGAACCAACTGCTTCAGATCGAAGCCCGAGTCGACCAGCCCTTGCGCGAGTGCATCGAGCAGTTCTGGGTTGGTCGGTGGGTTGGTGGCGCGCATGTCGTCCTCAGGATCGACCAGTCCGCGCCCGAAAAAGTGCTTCCAATAGCGGTTGGCGAGCGATCTAGCGAAAAAGGGGTTGCCGGGAGCTACCATCCAGTCGGCCAGCGCGGTGCGTGGATCGATGGTTGGATCCAGGTCGATCGCCGTCGCTTCCAGGCCGGCCGCGTTTAGTGGCTTGCCCGTCTTTGGGTGCCTTGCCTCTGCCTTGCCGACGCGCGATACAAACATCGGTTCCTGCGGTAGCCGACCCTCCTTGCGTTCGACCGTCGAGAAGAACGCTGAAAGCTGGTAGTAATCATCCTGGCTCCATTTCTCGAAAGGATGGTGATGGCACCTCGCGCACTGGATGCGCTGACCCAGAAACAGCTGCGCAGCATCTTCCACCCGTGACTCGGTGTTGTTCACCTCGCGCCACCACACCACCGCCGGATTGGCTTCGACCGCCCCGGAGGCGGTCATCAATTGGCGAACCCAGCGATCGTACGGGATGTTCTCGTAGAGCGACTGTCGGATCCATTCATGAAAGGCGTAGGAACCGAACTGGGTTTCGACGCCGGCTCGGCGATTCCGTAGGATGGCGCTCCATTTGGACGCAAAGTAGTCGGCATAATCGCTGCTGGACAGCAGTTGGTCGATCCAGCGGGCTCGCTTCTGCGGATCGCTGTCGGCCAGAAACGACTGCGTCTCCGCAACCGTCGGCAGGCGGCCTGCGATATCGAGCGTCACTCGTCGAAGGAAGGTGCTGTCATCGCAGGGAGCTGCGGCGGGAATGCCGAGCGACTTGAGTTTGGCAAAGACCGCCATGTCGATCGGACTGGTCGCTTCAGGATAGCTGGGGGGCTGATCGGACAGCGGGATACTGGCGCGAAAGACTCCCACTTTCCCCTGATACCTGGCCATGATGGCGACATCACCGGCCAGTTCATGCGTACGCACGCGCCCCTTTGGATCTACCTCGGCCATGTCAAGATTGTTCGAATCGTACTGCGCGGTTTGCGTGATGTCTTCGATCAGTCCATCGGAATAGCGCGCGAGAACCGAAAGCTGCTGGGATCCTTTGCGAAGCATCTTCAGGGCGTTGGGGTAGACTTCAATTGCAACTAGCAGCGGCGGGTTTGCCGAACCACGTGGCATCGCCTGTTCGATCCAGCGACGCATCAATCGATACTCGTGCGAATCGACTTCCATGCGCTGGCCCCCACCATGCGGCGAAGCGTTGACTGCCTTCATCAACAAAAGACTGCGATCGGGGGCAGAAGGGAACAGCCGCCGGCCGCGGCCTTCCTTCACCAGATGTTCGTAGTCCTCCTGCGCATCGAAGCCCAGGAGGGAAAGCTTGAACCCATTCTGCCCCGATAGCTTGCCGTGGCAGCCTCCTCCGTTGCAGCCGAATTTGGTGAATAGCGGCACCACCTGCTGACCGAAATCGACCGGCTGCAAGGAATCAAAACCAACAACTTCCAGAGGTGCGCTGGCGACGACCGCACCTTGCCATAGAGCTTCGACGGTCGCCGTTCCGTTGGCTAGCGGTTCAATGACGCCAATCGCATCGACGCGCGCCACGGTGGGAGGCTGGACCTGATAGGTCAAGCGATGGGTCGCATCAAACGACTTGCCCGATGGCAACTGACCGACAACCTGAAGCTGCCATCGGCTGTCGCGACCACGAAGCTGGTTGGCCACCGGCTGCCCTCCCAGCTGTCGCTCCAGAAAGCGAAAGCTGGTTCCTTCCGCAATCTCACCTTCCTGCGACAGACAGGTCGTGACCGAATCGGCAGCCGACAGCACGTCTGGCAAAACTGCAAACGGGAGGGCCCAGGCCACACAGATCAGCACTCGGCACAGAACCAGGCGGGGACGCTGGCCCAATGACCCGGTGAAGGCTTCAGATCGTCGAATTCGAAGACGCATGGGGCAACACTCGTGGGTGGAACTTCGTAGGGCAGGTTGCTGGAGACGACCAGGGGAAAGATTCCCAGACTGGTCGGTCCCTTCGATTCTAGTCCAAACGGTCCTTGCGGGCGTTCGGTCGGCAGGATGGAGGGAAGGCATCGGTGCGGGAGGGATGGGGTATGGCGTGGAACTCTTATTCCGCTTGGACTGCAAATTCCGATCAAATCAATTCCTGGATGGGACCATGATCGACCAGGAACTGAGGACGACCGGACGGATCGGCCAGGGTGGTCGACGAAACATCGACCCCAAGGTTGTGATACAGCGTTGCAATGATCTCCTGCATGTGCACCGGACGTTCGGTGGCGTATTCCCCAAGACGATTGGTGGCACCGATCGCCTGGCCGGCGCGGATTCCGCCCCCGGCCATCCAGGCGCAACTGACCTGCGCCCAGTGATCGCGGCCCGCACCGTTGTTGATCTTCGGGGTGCGTCCGAATTCGCCCCACACCACCACGCTGACATCCTGCAGCATGCCCCGCTGCTCGAGATCGTCCATCAGGGCGCTGAGGCACTGATCGAGTTTCGATCCGTGGTCTCGCACCAGTTTGAAATTCTCTCCGTGACTGTCCCAGCGACCGTAGCTGAGGCTCACCACACGCACACCCGCTTCAATCAATCGACGCGCCAAAAGAAGATGATCATTGCAGGTGGGTGCGCCATCGTACTGGTACTGATATGGCTTGCCATCACCATAGCGCGCGACAATCTTCGGGTCTTCCTTCGAAAGGTCGAGTGCATCCAGCAACCGACTGCTAGTCAGCACATCGAGCGCCCGCTGGCTGAAAGCATCCATCCCGGTCATCGAGCCAGATTGGTCTATCTCCCGTCGAAGATTGTCCAACTGGCCAAGAAGAGCCTTGCGGTCCTGAAGTCGATCCAGGCCGATCCCCTGGAGCTTCATGTTCTCCATCCCGGGACCGTCCGGTTTGAACGGGGTAAACGCCGCACCAAGGAATCCTGGATTTCCCGGATCCGACCAGGGAACATGCTGGGTTCTATTGGCCAGCCCTACGTAAGGGGGCACCGAAGGATCCGTCGGCCCATAAAGTCGAGAGACCGCCGAACCGATCGAAGGCCTTCCACCAACCGCCCGCAGGTCATCGGGAAACCATCCGGTCATGCACTGATATGCCTCATGGCGATCCTTGCAACCAACCACCGACCGGATCACCACCGATTTGTCCATCCGCTTGGCCAGCTCGGGAAATACCTCGCAGATCTGAATCCCCGGCACGTTGGTCGCGATCGGACGAAACTCGCCGCGAATCTCACTGGGTGCTTCGGTCTTGATTTCCCACATGTCCTGATGGGGTGGACCACCACCAAGGAAAATATTGATCAAACCTTTGTGGGTGCTTTTTCCGCTGTTTGCCTCGGCACGCAGAAGGTCCGACAGACCAAAACCACCAGCTCCAAACGAAAGCCCGCCAATCGTAAGAAACTGTCGGCGCGATAGACCGCCACACAGGCGACTGTTTTGCCCGAAGATCGAAAGCATTGCATCGTTCCCGTCGTCGAGGTGGGTGGGAATCAGGCAGGCAACTGCGGTGCTCGATATGGATCGGCACGGACCAGTCTCCGCATCACCGCAGTGGAGCAAAAAACGCCCCTATGACTTGGCTTGCGTAGAAGGTCACCCGCATTTGATGCCACAATTCTACACAAGTCGCAAGAGAATTTCTTGCTGCACCTCTATTTAGGGGGGGGGTGAGCGAGGCCCGTCGAAGATAGCTGTCCTGCCCCGATGGAGCCGGGCGAAACTTCGAGCCACCATCGGTAAGGCTATGAAAAATCGTTGTTTTTCGCCCTTTTGGGATTGAGTCCTTGTGCCACTGCGCAGCCGCAAGGGCGTCTTCGAATGGCTTGCTACATCTGGAGATTCAGATAATTGATCACCAGGAGGGCATCAAGCGGTTCCAGCAGGCCATTGCCACTTGCATCCAGGTAGGGAGGCGCCATCGGGTCGACTCCCGGAACCAAGGGGCCCTGGCCACGCAAGTTCAGCTGATTGATCACCAGAAGGGCGTCGCGTGGGGTGACCCGGCCGTCGCCGTCGATATCAGTCGACAGAAGTGGGTTCTGCCAGATCGGAAGGTCATCGTCTGCGAAGACCAGATCGACGGCAGCCGACTGAAGTCCAATTCCCTGAGCCTGGATGCGAACCGATTGAGTTCCTTCGACAACGTAGTCTTGGACGATTTGGAACGGGACAAGCACCGTCCGACTTCCCGCAGGAATGGTGACCTGGCCAGGGAGCTGAATCTGAGTTGCTGGGGACGCGGCCAGTTGGATCGTTATTCCGCCGGCAGGTGCCAGGAAGGGAACGCCTAGGGTGATCGACCCCTGATTGGCTCCAGGGGCTTCCGAGTAATTTCCGGGGGCGATTTCCAGACGGATCGCTTCGAAGTCTTCCACCGCGAGGGAGGTAGAGCCCGACACGTAGCTGGATGCGTCTGCCTGAAGCAACACGTTCTGTGTTCCATCCAGCAGCTCATCGTCGACGGCATCCACTAGCGTGGAGGCGGAAGCAGCGAAGGCTGGGAGGATCAAGGTAGCCGGCACCGTCGCTTCGCTGATGTCGCTGCTTTGGAGTGTTACGATCAACGCTTGGGCTCGATCGGTATTCGATCGGGTTACAGTCACCAGTGCTGCTCCCATCCCTGAGTTCTCGCGGATGCTGGAAGGTGTCACGGTCACCGAAAGCGTTTCGTGATCGATCACCTGCAGCGTCACCGCCTGGGCCACGACGCTACCGGCCTGGGCTGAGACGATGACCGACTGGATACCGTCGAGCAAGGTGTCGTCGATCACATCCAGCGGCACAACGACTTGGGACTGGTTGGCTGGGATGATGACGGTCGCTGGGACAACCAGTTCGCTGGTGTCGCTGGAAGACAGTTGGACGGTGAGGCTTTGAGCCACCGGGAACCCCGATCGCTCGATCGTCAGCTGAACGGCTCCATTGCCGGCATTCTCGGAGATCGAGGTCGGCGTCAGCCGAATGTTCAGTTTAGGCACGCCGCTGATTTCGACAGGAACCGTCTGGGTTGCTGTGCCTCCATCGTCATCGGTGACGGTCAGAGAAATCGTGTAGCTACCCGGATTGAGGTAGGTATGATTGCCGTCGAAGGAACCGGCAGTCAGTACTCCGGCACTTCCCAGACGATCGATCGTCGCATCTCCCTGATCGGTCGAGGAACCATCTCCCCAGTCGATCTGGTACCGAAACGTCTCGGTCTTGGGTGGCTGCAGCGTCGCGATGCCGAACCCCGCATCGGTGAACGATCCCAGATTCACTACATCCAGTGGTACCTGAGCTGTTCCACTGAGCGGGCCGCGGGCGGAGAAAACAGGGGAAGCATTGGTGATGGCAGCCGAAGCATTGCCTTTCTCCAGCCCTATGCGACTGCCCGTCAGTTCGATCTCCACTGGAAACGTCCCGTTGTCGCCATAGATGTGCGTCCCCTGCACCCGAATGGTCGGTTCGATCAACTGCCAGCCCAGATCATCCAGCCCGGCCAGGTCCAGCCGCGTCGGCAACTTCCGCGTTCCCTTGGTCAGGCTGGGGTCCATCAAGGTTTCTCTCCCCGCATCGGTCGTTCCGTTGGCCCAGTGAGCCCCACTGCCTGCCAGTGGGATGGCGCCACCCGCATCGTGGGCTAAGATCGATTGTGGCCCGGTGAATGTCGATCCCGAAACATACGTTTGCCAACTGCTGGCCACGCCGAAGCCTAGCAGGTGAGCAATCTCGTGAGCAGCGACCGAAACAAAGTCGTTCTCGGTTGAATCCAAGCCCACAGTGGTCGATCCAAAGTGCCATGGGACTGTTGGATCAAATGCCAAGGTACCTCCCCATGGGCCGAAATCAGTTGGCGGACTGGCCAATGCGCCACTCTGGCCGCGAGCTTGGATGGTCTGCAACCAACTGCTGCTTCCCGATCCTGAGTAGCCTCCGAATCCACCCTCCGCGATGCCTGGGGCCGGCAGATCTCGGGAGCCGACAAAGACCAGCAGTTCATTGGCTGCAATCGACGCATTGGTGATCGAGTGCAGATTGCCTGTCGCTGGATGGGTGAAAGAAAGGGTCCAGGAGTTGGATCCAGAAGGAGTGATCGCGCTGAGCGAATCGGAGAACCGAGTGACCAAAAGGTCAGCAGCCAACTGCAGCAGGTCTTTCTTGAGCTGGGTATCGAAGAAGTTGCCGGTATCGTAGGTGTAGTCGAAGCGTATCCTGACGGAACCAGCCGCCGGCTGCGAAGCGATCGAAAGGCTGCTCTGGGTTCCATCGCCCCATTTGGCAATCGCCGAGGGTGTTCCGATCAGAGCGGAAACATCGATCGATTGATCGATCGGCCAGGGGCTTCCTTCCGCAGTTAGCAGCCTTCGCGATTCGAGCGATTCAATCCCCAGAGTTGCTGTTCGCAGAGTTGCTGTTCGCTTGGTGGACCGGCCAGGTGTCGTGCCTTGCCAGAGAGTCCATCGCATGGTCCCGAAGAAGGTTCGCATGGTTGCGCCCGAAAAATCATATTTCTTTTGGTTTGCCGACCGACACACATACCGGCATTCTACCAATCGCATCCTCCCACGAGTCGCCTGGAAATTCGAAGATGGCGATGGCGGCCGTTGGAAAAGGCTGCCACTGACCACTCCAATGGGCCACCAGCTGTTCCAAGCCGGGGTTATGGGCAACCAGGAGAAGTGATTGGAATTGGTTTGGGACCTTGGTGATCTCCGAGACCAGCGTTGCGGGTGGTGCCAAGTAAAGTTCCTGGCGCCAAAATACCGCACCCTTCCAGCCAAGATTTTCGATCATCCCTTCGACAGTTTGCCTGGCGCGGATCGCTTCGCTGGCCAGGATGGCATCGACCGACGCCCCTTGCTGCTCCAGCCACTTGGCCATGATAGGGACCGCTTCTTGTCCGCGTCGGTTCAGTGGACGTTCGAAGTCCGAGAGCGAAGCGTCATGCCAGTCGCTCTTGGCATGCCGCATCAACATCAGCCTTCGCACCTTCCCGGCTCCCTTCGGATGGCTCATGGGCGTACCCGCACGACACGGTTGTTGGAACTGTCGCTGATCCAGAGCCAACCGCTGGGATCGACCCAGACGCCATGGGGCCGGTTCAGTTCCAGTTGGTTTGCCGGCCCGCCGATCCCCTGGGCACCTTTGCGACCTGTTCCCGCCACCGTCTCGATCCGACCTTCCTTCCAATCGATGCGACGCACGGCATGGTTCTCGGTATCGACCACCAGCAGTCGATTTTGTGCATCGACTTCGGCGTGCTTGGGACCATGGAAGGTTGCTGCCAGCGGATCTCCACCGTCTCCGGAAAACCCTTGTTTGCCGCTTCCTGCCACCGTGGTGATCGTGCCATCGCGATCGATCCGCCGCACGGCGTGGCCGCCCCGCTCGATCAGGTAGGCCACCCCATCGGCGCCGATCGCGATCGCTCGGGGATCGAACAGAGGCTGTTGGGTTGCTGGCTGTCCATTGACCGGAATTCCCTTCTGCCCGTTGCCGGCCACTGTCTTCAACCTGCCGCTGGCCAGATCGATGGAACGGACTTTTCGATTTTCCAGATCGACTACCCAAAGCTCCTTACCGCCGGGTGTCATCGCCAGCGAATAGGCTCCTGCCATCGCCGTCTGATTGGCTACCCCTTCATCCCCGCCATCTCCTGGCGTACCGGTCCCGGCAATCGTTTCGATCGTCTTCGTCTTCGGATCCCAACGGCGAACTGCACCGTTGAACGTATCGGCGATGAGCAGCCGCTCTTCGGAGTCCAGCAGCAGATGATGCGGGCCGTTCAGCCGGGCCTTTTCGCCAGGCCCCCCATCGCCGGAAAACCCTTTTTCACCGTTACCTACGACGACGCGGACGTTCCCTACAGGATCGATCGCCACCACGCGATGCTGGGTCATCTCCGCGACATACTGCACTCCTCGCGAATCGATTGCGATCGCAAATGGTTCGATCGACTGATACTCCTCCAACCGGCTGGCCGAAGGGTCCTTGCCAGCGCCCACGATCCGTTGGGAGGGGAGAGCATCTTGCGGTGCATCGAGTGCTGGGAAGGGAAACGAAACGCTGATGCAGCGGGAGTCAGCCATCTGCCGCCGCATTTGCTCGACCACCTCGGGATGCTCGCTGGCCGCATCGTGCCGCTCGTTCGGATCCTCCTGGAGATCATAGAGTTCGATCGGTGCCTCTTCGCCTCGAAGATGCGCCTTCTGCAACTGGGTACGAACCGCTTTCCATCGTCCCTGACGCAGTGCCTGCTGGCCGCCGTATCCAGTCGACTCCCAGTAAAGCGCCCGATGCGGCGGGCTGTCGCGATTGCCAAGGCACTCTCCCCAGAAGCTTTGGCCGTCGATGGGAAGATCGATCGACTGGCCAATCGCTTCGGCAATCGTCGGAAAAAGATCCCAAGATGCACCGATCCAGTCGGACTGCCTGCCTTCGGGGATTACGCTCTTCCATCGGACGATGCACGGGGCGCGAATTCCCCCTTCGTACATGCTCCCTTTGCGCCCGCGAAGCCCGGCCGCTGAATTGAAGAAGTCGGAATCGGATCCCCCCAAGCGATCGTAGGTCGGTCCGTTGTCGCTGGTGAAGACGATCAGAGTGTTCTCCGAGAGCTTCTTTTCGTCCAGAAGATCGACGATCATCCCGATGCCGCGGTCCAGCCGGCTGACCATGCCGGCATACCCTGCCCTGGGCCTGGGATGTTTCAGATATGCCTTATGCTCATACTCCTCTTCGGGAAGATCTGCATAGGCCTCCAGCTCCTCGTCGGGTACCTGAATCGAAAGATGGGGAACGGTCAGAGGCAAATAGACGAAGAAAGGCTTATTCTGATGCTGCTCGATGAACTGCATCGCCTCCTGGATGAAGCGATCCTGCGAGTAGACCGCTCCTGTTACCTCCGCCCGATTTCCTTCCAGCAACTCCTTGTCGCAATTGCGCCAGAGAAACTTCGGAAAATGGTTGTGCGCATGCACCTGGCAGTAGTAGCCATAAAAGAGATCGAACCCCTGATTTCTCGGGTCGCCGCTGTTGCCGACATGCCCCAGTCCCCACTTGCCGAAGGCCGCGGTTGCATAACCCTGGTCCTTCAAAAACTCCGCCAGCGTAAAGGTTGCATCGGGGATCGGGATCTGCCCCGGAAATTCCCAGCCGAACTTTTCGCGCTGTGACGCAACTTGCTCGGGAACAGGATTGCGATTTTCACGAATCACACCATGGCCCGAAGAGTACCCGGTCATCAGCGCACAGCGGCTGGGGGCGCAGACATTGTGCCCCGCATAGAACTGCCGCATCTGCAGCCCTTCGCGTGCCAGCGCATCGATCCTCGGGGTGCGGATGATCTTTTGGCCATAACATCCCAGGTCACCAACCCCCAGGTCGTCGGCCATGATCAGCACGATGTTGGGAGGTCGCTGGGACCAGACGCTGGTGCAAAGGAAGCTGACAAGGACGATCGCCAGGGGGATCGCGCCAGGCCAAAGGTGGATCGCAGTCCTGGATTTCATCGCGGCGGGGTTCCTATCGGAAGTGGCAAGAAGCAGTAAAGGTTCCCTCACTTAGCGGCTTTGCTTTTCCTTCAAACCGCGTCGGATCAGCAGGGCATCGACGGTCGGCTTCTGGTTGCGGAAGTCGATGTACTGATCCATCACCTCCCGCGACCCGCCGCGCGACAGGATCAGCCTTCGGAAGGCGTCGCCGTTTTCGCGGGTAAGCCCACCGCGCTGACCCATGTAGGCGAAGGCATCGGCAGCCAGTACTTCACTCCAGAGATAGGCGTAGTAGCCGGCCGAATACCCACCAGACCAGACGTGCGCGAAGTAGGGACTGCGATAGCGCGGCGGCACCGGCGCAAAGTCGACTCCATATTCGGACAGCACCTTCCTTTCGAACGCTTCGACATCGGTGGGAATCTGGTCTGCAGCCAGCGAGTGCCAAGCGAGATCCAGCAGCGCCGCCGACAGATACTCCAGCGTGTCAAACCCTTTGTTGAACTGGTTGGCCTCGATCGCCTTGGCCAGCAAGTCTCTCGGGATCGGCTCCCCGGTCTGATAATGCTTCGCATACCGCTCCAGCACCGATGGGTCGATGGCCCAGTCCTCATGGAACGTCGACGGAAACTCGACGTAATCTCTCGGGACGCTGGTCCCGGACAAGGTCGGGTACTCGACTTGCGAGAAGAGTCCATGAACCCCATGCCCCAGCTCATGGAACATCGTCGTCACATGATCAAGACTCAGAAGGGTCGGCTGACCGGGGGCCGGTCGTGGGATATTCATCACGTTGACGACGACCGGTTTCTGGTCGAGCAGTCGGGACTGGGGAACAAACGAATCCATCCAGGCACCACCCCGCTTGGAATCGCGCTGCAGATAGTCGGCATAGAACAGTCCGATCTGCCTGCCGTCGGCATCGAGCACATCGAAGACGCGCACCGTCGGGTGGTAGACCGGCAGATCGGTCCGTTCCCGGAAGTTGACACCATACAGTCGCTGCATGGTCGAGAAAACGCCATCGATCAACACGCGATCCAGTTCGAAGTAGGCCTTCAGCTGGTTGTCGTCGACCTGGTACTTTTTCTGTCGGACCTTTTCAGCGTAATG
>JBIINB010000026.1:0-42570 GCA_044337705.1 Pirellulaceae bacterium
TCTGGCACAGCGGGGAGGCGCATGATGGGCTTTCTCAATGCCGTGCTGCTCCTTGGGGCCATTGCCTTCCTGGTCCCGCTGGTCATCCACCTGCTGAATCGTTCGCGATTTCAGACTGTCGATTGGGGTGCGATGCATCTGCTGGAATCTGTGGCGCTGCAGAATGCCAAGAAGATCCAGTGGCAAGCGCTGCTGTTGCTGTTGGTGCGATGCGCCATCCCGATCCTACTGGCCCTGGCGATGGCTCGCCCAATCCTCGACCGTTTCCAAATTGCGGCGTCTGGCGGCCCGTCAGCCACCGCGCTAGTCATTGATGACAGTTACTCGATGCAGGCGCCAGCCGCCAGGTCCACCGATCCAGCTTCACCGGAAACCCTCTGGCAGATCGCCCAGCGGTCGGTGAAGCAAGTGGCTGAAGGTCTCGGTCGATCCGATAGTCGTCACCTTCGTCCCCTTCGCCCTTCGGCTGAACCCCAGACGATGGCATCGCATACCGATCCACGTCCCATCGTGGGACAGGTACAGCGCATGGCGCCCAACCAGGGCCCCATCGACCCGCTCGCAGCTATGCAACAGTCGCTTGATCTGCTCGAGAAGTCCTCGCAGCCCGTCCGGCGCGTCGTGATCTGGAGCGATTTTCAGAAGCAGGACTGGCAGGCTATAGGAAGCGATTCAATGGCAAGCGTCCGCCAGCGTGCGGAGTCGATGGTGGTTCGACCTGAGTTCCACTGGATCCCGCTATCGACCGCGACTCCCATCGCCAATCTTCAGGTGATGTTCGACACGGAATCGACGGAAGTTTCGCTGCTTGGGGAACCTCTGGAGCTACGCGTCACCGTCGCCAACCAGGCGGCTGAACCCGCCAGCCAGGTCCCGGTGCGACTTCAATTGGATGGTATGGACATGGCCACCAAACGCATCGACGTAGCCGCTAGCTCCTCCGCGCAGCTTGCGTTCGCCATCGCAATCGATCGCGAGGGAGCTCACAGCGTGCGCGTTTCCGTCGAAGATCCATCAACCATCGACCAGGACGACCTGGACGAACTTCCGATTGAAGTCCTTCCAACCCGCCGGATCCTACTGGTCGATCCCAACCCGCAGCAGCGGTTGCTGGACTCCGAAACCGGATTTCTCAAGCTGGCGCTCGAAGCCACCTTGAGCGATCAAGCCAATCGTGAATCACCGGCAGTAACCCTAGTGCGCACCAGCCCCGACCGACTCACTCCGGAAGTGATTCGAGGTGCCGACGTGATGGTGCTGGCCAATGTCGCGAGGCTGCCAGACAATCTGGTCGAAGCGATTACGGGACGAGTCGAAGAGGGGGGAAGGCTCTGTGTTTTCGGTGGCCCCCAGATCGACATCGGCTGGTACCACCAGTTCTTTGGTATCGGTAGCCCCGCCCCACTGCTTCCGATGCGGTACGGAGATTGGAAGACGCTTTCCAAGGACTCGGCCAACCCCCAGGAACAGCCTCAGACAATTGCACCTGCTCCTTATTCTGACCCCACACTGACCTTTTTCAATCAGCCCGAGCAAGGGCGGCTGGATCAATCGACCGTCCGTGCCCTTCGCCCATTGCTTCCCTGGAACGAACCTAGCTCAACCGCGACGAATTCCACCGATCGCGATCCCAGGTCGACCAGCTCCGTAGAGGCCAGTGGTCCAGGTTCGGTCCTTCTGAAACTCGCCAATGGTCAGCCCCTGCTGGCAGTTCAACCCTTCGGCAAGGGAGTGGTCCAGCAATGGGCCATCGGCGCCAATGAGTTGTCGAGCGATCTTCCGGTGCGTCCAGCATTTGTTCCGCTGATGCAACGCCTTTTGCTTTGGGATGCTGCTTTAGCGATCCCACGACCCACTGCTACGGCAAGGAGGGAATCGCAAATCGAACCGATGTCTCCTGAAGAGATTTCGCAGCTTGCCAGTCAACTGGGTGCTACTCTGCACGCCGATGCCGAAACTTTTCTCCAGTCGCATTCCCAGAAGCATGGCACCACGGAGATCTGGCGATGGATGTTGGCACTTCTGGTCTTTGCGCTTTTCGGTGAACTGCTGATTGAAAAGCGATTGACAGGAGGTGGTCGATGACGGAACTGCGATTGCCCGGACCGTATCCCCCGCTGTTGGTCTTGCTGCTGATCTCCGCGCTGGCGGCTCTTGCATGGTGGCTGTACTGGCGCGAATCGAAATTCTGCTCCACCCCGTATCGATGGCTGTTGCCGACCCTGCGTGCAGCGGCGATCGCGATGGCCTTGGCGATGCTGCTTGAACCCGCACTTCGAACCCGATTCTACGAAGGGGATCCCAGCGAACTCCACATCTGGATCGATGGCTCATCCAGCATGCAGCAGACCGATCAGGACGAGCGACTTGGGAATTCCGTCCAGCCGCCCTCACGCTACCAGCGCGCCATCGATCTGATCGCAGGGGGTGATGTCCCCAAGCTGGAGCAGTGGAGCAATCAGGGAGATGTGCTGGTCCATCGTTTCGATTCCGATCAGCCGACTCTGCTCTGGCGAAGCACCCTTCAGGATAAGGACAATCCCGCCAGACCAAACAGCACCTGGAACCCGAACCCGTGGGGGCAGTCAACGTCGCTTGGATCTCCATTGCTGGCGGCACGTAGCCGCTGGCCGTCCGGTCCTGCCACAGCAGAGAAAGCTGTAGTAGAGAAGACGGTGCGTCAACCACTGCTCTTGATCACCGATGGCCAGCACAATCTGGGGCCCTCCCCTGTCGACCTAGCACCTCAGTGGCGTTCCGATCTGGCCCCTGTCTGGATCCTCGGCATGGGGGCCGCTCGCCCTCCCAAGACGCTTGCTATCCTGTCGGTAGATTCCCCCAGGCAGATCGATCGCAGCGATCTGCTTCAGGGAACCTTGCAGCTGGTCGATCGACTCGATCCAGGCCAGCCCTTCCAGTTGCAGTTGGTTGATGGCCAGGAAGTTCTTTGGACCCAGACGCTTACAAGCGACGGAAGTGGCTTGCGTGAGATTCCTTTTTCGATCGCCACCGATGCGATGGTGGAACGCCGGCTGGCGACGGCCGAAAGCAACCTCCAGCTGCAAAGATTGGCCGTATCTCTGCGAGCCCAGATCGTTCAGGGAGGTAGCGTATCGGAAGATCCAGGTAAGCAGAAGCGATGGACGATCGGCATCGAGACACGCCAACGCCGTGTCCTCCTTCTTGATAGCCGAAGTCGCTGGGAAACCCGCTACCTGCGCAACGCGATGGAACGCGATCCCCAGTGGGAAGTCGATTCGTTTCTGATGCTGGCGGGTGAACCTCCGGTGTGGTACTCCCAGGTGGCAGAGCCGAAGCCGTTTCCGGTCGATCAGGATGCCTGGAACAGTTACGACCTGGTGATCACAGGGGAGTTGGATCCCGATGCGATCTCCAGCGAGTCGGTCGACCTGCTGCGGGGGGCGATTGAGCGGGGGGGAACCGGTTGGATCGCGATCGATGGACAGCGTCAACATTTTCGTAGCCCGAAGTTGGCCACCCTGCAGCCCTTGCTCCCCGTCGCGTGGCTTTCCGAACCATTCGCCCAATCGCTGCAGCCATGGAAAGTGCAGCCCACCACGGCCGGCCAGTCGCTCGCCGCACTACAACTGGCCGATGGCTCCCCTGAGGTCAATCTCGAGGCATGGCAACGGCTTCCAGGCCTGATGCACCCGATCGCTACCCAGGCCACCCCCGGCTCGGAGGTTCTTCTGGAGCTGCAACGGGAAGGGACCACCGCACCGCTGCTATCGACCCGCCTGGCCGGCGCGGGGCGAGTGGTGCATCTGGCTTCCGACGAATCCTGGCGTTGGCGTTATGAAGTGGCCGATGAGATTCATCAGAGGTTTTGGAACCAAGTTGCCCGATGGGCGATGCGGTTGCCTTTTGCAGTCCAAAGCCAATACGCTTCGCTGGACACCGGGCCGGCAGTGATCGATGGTGGTCGAGCTGTCCCTGTGCGTGCTCTGGTCAAGGATTCCGCCGGCCAACCAGCCCAACTGGACTCCCTGCAGGCGGTCGTATGGCTTGATGGCCAGTCGGTTGCCACGACGACACTGCTTGCTGATCCCGACTACCCGGGGCTCTATCGCGGCAGTTTCGACAACCTGCCCCAGGGATCCTTTACCATAGGGATCGAGGCCCCTGGTTTCTCCCAGGAGGCATTGCAGGTGACTTCGACCGTCGATGTCGTGGTGCCTCCGACCGAGGAGTCCCTGCGGCTGGATCGAAATGACAGCCTGCTGAGCAAGCTGGCCGAAGCAACCGGGGGCTTGTATGTTCCCGAGGAACAGGCAGAGCGGCTGTGGGAACGCATGGACCTGGAAAGCAGCAGTCGGCTTGTTGAAAATGACCGGCAGCTGTCGCAAAGTTATTGGTGGTTTATCCCCTTGATCGCACTGTTGGCTGCGGAATGGTGGTTCCGCAAGAAAGCGGGGTTGATATGAGCATGCCTTGGACGGGAGGCCATCGCCTGCCGCAGGCGGCGGCCCAGCGGCTGCAGCAACTAGGCCAGCGGCGGTTGTCTCTGGTGCTGGTGCGATCCGTTTCCATCTTCCTGGCGATCGCTTGCCTGCTGCTTCTGGCGGCATCGCTGATCGATTTTTGGATGCCTCTTTCCCAGTCTGGCCGCCGGCAGATCAGTGGCTGGGTTTACGCACTGCTGGCGACCGCTGCTGTGGGTGCGATCGCACCAGTGTTTCGTCGATGGAGCTGGGTGGATTCGGCAAACGCAGTGGAAGCCAAAGTACCTGCACTGAAAAACCGAGTGCTTTCGGCCGTGGAACTTTCGGTCGATTCGGACGATCCTCGATACGGTTCACGCGAATTGCGCGACCAACTTCTGCAGTCCGTTTCGCAGCAGTTGCAGGAGGTCTCTCCCGCCTCAGTCTTCCCTTGGAAACAGATCGCTCGATGGCTCTACGCCTGCCTGGCAGCCTTGGCGCTTTTCGGCATGCTTTGTGCGATCCCGTCGCTGCAATTGCCTCAACACCTTTTGCGTGTCCTGCTCCCTGCGGCCAACCTGGCTCGTCCCTCCCTTGCGACCTTGGAGATCCTCCTGCCTCAACCCAGTTCCGGTGTCGTCGCGATCGATGAGCTGCTGCCGGTCGAGGTGGAGCTGACCATGCCACTGGATTCTGCCGAATCGATCCCCGAATCCATCATGCTGGAATGGAAATCGGTTGGCCAAACACCCGAGCAAGGAACCTTGACGCTTCCGCTCTCCGACCCACAGCAGATCGAAACGAGCGACCCGGCGGGGAAGCTCCAGCATCGATATGCGGCTCTCTGGCGTATCGATCGCCCCTCTGTCACCTATCGGTTGGTTGCATCGGTCGCGGAAACCCCGTGGCATTCTCTGCAGGCCTACCCACGACCGAAGATCGAACAGTACGAGATCGATGTCACCCCGCCCGATTATGCGAGAACCACCCTGCCCCCGGTGATTGCCCCTCATGCCGATGTCGATACGGTGATCGGATCGAAGATCGCCTGGACGCTCTCCTCCAATCGCCCCCTCGCTTCGGCCTCGGTGCGATGGATCGACACCGAGATCCCCTCGAATCCGATCGCGATGGAGAAGGATGAGCAAGGGCGATGGAAGCTTGAGACCGAAGCGACCGAGAATCGTCGATTTCAGTTCGATCTGATTGGAGAGGAAGGGCTGGCAAGCACCTTTCCGCCGACGTATCGGCTGACGGCGCGTGAAGATCGCCCACCGGTCCCGGCATGGGTCGTTCAACCGATGCGATCTCGTACGGTCCGTCCTCATTCGGCTCATGCGATGAACGCATCCCTCGTGGACGAGTATGTCGTGGATCAGATGGAGCAATGGACGCGCGTCAATCGCGGGCCATGGACGAAACGCCCAGTGACATTGGATCCCAGGATGAATCAGCAGATTTCCTGGGACTGGTCGCTAGATGAGGTCTCCCACCAGCCAGGTGATCTGATCGAAATTCAACTGGTTGCCGTCGATCGCAAGCAGCAGACAGGAACCTCGTCGATCCTGGAGTGGGTGGTCAGCGATGCGATCTTGGATTCGACCGTGTCGATGCCAACCCAAGTGCGTCAGTCGATTGCTCAGCAACTTCAGAATCTAGCCAGGGAAGCACAGCAACTGCACGAGGATCGAAAGGCGGCCACCGATGGCTGGAACTCGGACCCCAAATTGCCTGAGAACCGAGATCAACTTGCCGGGCAGCTCCTGGCAGATGCGCGGAAGCTGTCCGAACGGATCGAGCAGACGCGACAATCGGTCATCGAGGCTATCCAGCAGGTCGAGGATCCTCTGTCGGCTTATGAGTTAAGGCTGGCGGCCGAATCGCTGGCGCGTTTTCAGGCCGAAGAGACGCGTGCCATGGAGCAGGCGCAGGAAGCGATCGACCAGGCAGTGCCCCTGGCGGGTGAGGATCCCAAGGCACCGATGCAGCGCGCCCTGGCGGCGGCCGATCAGGCAAGGCAGGGACTACAGCGCATTGAGCAGCAGTATCGGAAACTGATAGGTCATGACACGCTGTCGGAACTTTCCAGGCAACTCGACGCTGCCCGACGCTTCCAGGATTCCTTGCTCGCCGATTCGGAACCGGTGGGATCGGCTCTATGGCAAAAAGAGCAGCAGTTGATGGTCGATCACATGCAGCAGCTTTCCAAGCAGATTGAGCAGCAGGCATCCTTCCTACCCGATGGTCCGGCCAATCAGCTGCGCACCTGGGGAGAATGGGCCCAGCAGTGGTCCGAGCGGGTCGATGACCTTCTACAGCGCGAGGCTCCCAAGGATAAGAACGAGGAGGCGGAGCTTCGGAAAGACTTTGCCCAGCGGCTGCGAGAATTGGAAGACCGACAGATGGTAGCGCAACTGCACGGGTCGCTTCCCCAGGAGTCCCTGCAGGCAAGACGCGATCTGCGCGATGCGGCAGGCAGCGCGGCCGATGCGATTCAGCGCGCCAACGAGCAGTGGCGGCAGAAGCGACCGCAGCAGGCAGATCCTACCGAGGTCCCCGACGCCACCAGCGATGCAATCGACCAACTGATGGAGCGACGGGATGCAATGCTGGCCAAACCCCAGCAGACCGGGATGCTGGCCGCTGATCTGGGAACCGCGTATCGAGCGATCCAGGCAGCTCTGGAAGAACATCAGGGGGACCTGGAAGCCAGCGACCGAGCGGTTCAGCAGATCGCAGCGAACCTTCGCACTCTGGAAGCCGATCAGCGCCTGCAGGAAGCGCTCGACGGAGTGGAGCAATTGCTGCAGACCGAGCGGTTTGCACCGGCCAGTGTGGAAGCACGTAGTGAGAATCCTCGCCAGTGGGATGACGTCGGTCAGGCGATCGAACAGTCCTCCCAGGCCATTCGGCAGGCTGGTCTGCCGGCCGAAGTAGCCGACGCCGTCCAGGCGCTTCGTTGGTCCCCTGAGTCACAGCAGATCGATCAGAAGATCGGCAGGAGACGATGGGATCGAGAGAATCCCACAACAGCCGCCGGCGATCTGGAAATTCTCCGCGACCAGTTGGCCCAGCAATCTGCCAAAATTCAGAACCGGATCGAACAGGCTCGCTCGCAATTGCAGCAGGCTGCACCCACCATTCCTGATTTGGCTCGCTCTGCTGCGCAGTTGGCGCAGGATCGAGCGGAGCAGGCGGAGGAGGCATTCCAGGAGGCCAAGCGAGGCGAGTCTACCGCGAAGGC
Source organism: Pirellulaceae bacterium (assembly GCA_044337705.1). GTDB lineage: Bacteria > Planctomycetota > Planctomycetia > Pirellulales > Pirellulaceae > JBEISR01. Next base: position 7,687 of record JBIINB010000026.1, read on the forward strand.
ACAGCAGCTGGCTAGCCAGCGTCCCTCGGCCGCCGGAAATCAGGCTCCCGAAGCACAGCTTGATTCCGCCCTTGTCGACCTGGCCGTCTCTCAAGACCTGATCGCTCCCCCCAGTCGTTCCCTGGCGCGCGATGCCGATCTAAGTCGGCAGCTGGCGCTGGCCGCCGGACAGCAAGTGGAGGAGTCGGCCGATCAGCTCGCGCAATCCGACAGCTTGACCGACCCACAGCCACTACAAAAGTGGCAGGAAGCCAATCAGCGGGCTCAGGAGACCTTCGAGGCGATCGCCGAGCATTTCGATCGAGATCTCTTGGCGCAGCGAAGCACACAGAAAAGCGATCTGGAATCGCTGGCTGATCGATTGCCATCCGAACAGCGCGATGCGATCGACGAGGCCTACCAGAAGGCACAGCAACTGTCCGACCTTGCCGAGGCGGATCCTAGAGCCTTGCTGAAGCGTTTGGAAGAGGAGCTGAAGCAGAATCAGCCGATGCGGGAGGCGCTGGATGACATCGCAAGGGATCTGGCTCAGCAGTCTCAGCAGTCGCTGGAGTTTGCCGCCCAGAGAGAGAAGGCGATGCGCGCGGCGATCGAGCAATCGGATCCGCGAGCGGAAGCGAAAAGAAATCAGCTCCAGCAGGAATTGGCATTCCAGGCTGATCAGGCAGCGCGCGTGGCGCAGCGTTTGGCACAGGAAGCGGCCAGCCAAGCCGCCTCGGCCGGTCAGGCCAATCGCCAGCAGCAGCTGCAGCAGGAGGCCAAGAATATCCAGAAGGCGATCGATCAGGCGCGACAGGTAGGGGGCGGCGATCCGATCGAAAGCCTTGTCCAGGCCGCACAGCAGTTAAGCCAATCGCTGGAGCAGGCACAGCCCTCGCTCCAGGACGCCCAGCAAGGTCTTGCAAACGCCGCGCAGGAGAAGAAATTCGAGGACGACAAGCAGCGGCAGCAGGCAAAGGCAAATCTGGAGCGTTCCCAGAACCAGTGGCGTGATCAGGATGTCCGTCAGGCAGATCAGAGCATCAAGCAGCGCGAGCAGCAGGTCAGACAGGCACAAAGTCGACTGGAGCAGAACCAGCGGACTGCCCAGCAGGCACAGCAGCGTCGAGATCAGGCCAAACAGCAGGCCGATAAAACCCCCGACAATCCATCGCTGCAGCAGCAATTGCAACAGGCGGAAGCCCAACTGCAGTTGGCTCAGGCAGTCGCGCAGCAGGCCGAGTCGATCAAGCAGCAGGAGGACAATCGCCTCCAGCAGACGCGTCAGCAGCGCGAGCAGGTGGGGCAGCCTTCGCAACCACTGGACAGTCCCAACCCCAGTTCGGAATTGGCATCGCGACTGACGCAGCAGGCTGCGATGCGCGCCAGTCAGATCGCCGGGACGCTGAAGGAACTTCTTCAGGACAACGGATGGACAGGACAATGGCAGGCATCGCAAAGCCAACTGGCGGCCTCGGCCAACCAGCAGCAGGCCGTGCAGCGATCGGTGGCCGATGCCGCGCGCGATCTGGACCGGGCCGCAGCTCACCAGAAGCGACTGGAACAACAGGCGACAGCCGACGCCCTGCAGCAGCAGGCACAGGCCGTTGGCACCACCGCTCAGCAACAACCGCTTCAAGCCCAGCAGCAACTTCAGCAAGCCGCTCAGTCTGCAGAAGCCCAATCCCCCGCCGCTCGCGCTTCCGCCCCCACTTCCCAAAACGCTCAGCAATCTTTAGCGCAGTCCCAGCAAGCCATCCAGCAGCGCGCCGATGCGCTGGAGCAATGGCTCGATCAGCAAGCCAATCAGCAGGCTGCGCAGCAGGCCGCCTTGCAAGAGAAGGCAGCGCAAGAAGCGGCGCAAAATGCTGCGCAAAAAGAAGCGGCTGAGACCAACGGCGATGCGGCCAGCGACCCCAGTGCTTCCTCCAACGAAAGTAGCCAATCGACAGAGCCGACGAAAGGAGATCCGCAATCTACATCGGGGGAGGCCTCAAACTCCAGCCAATCAACGGCATCCAAAGCATCGAATCCATCCAGTGCCAACCAGTCGGACAGTTCCCAGTCCGGGGAGTCGCCCACTCAGTCCCCATTGCTGACGCCGCAGGAGATGGCCCAGTTGGTCGATCAGCTGGACCGTCAGCTGCGCACTCCCGAGGGAAGCGTTCCTTCGGCCAGTCCACGCAGCAATTCCGCCTCGATGCCTTCGAGGGAAGCTCTGCAGCGAGCTGCCCAGCAACTGGCTCAAAGCCTCCAGCAGCAACGCAGTGCCCAGCAGGATTCGCAGAATACCTCACTGGCTGCTCGCCCACTGAACAATCAGGGAAAACCGACTCAGAATACCACCGCCACTTCCTCCAGCCAGACTAGTTCCAGCGGACCACAGCAGGAGGGGAGCGGCCCAGGGAGGACCCTGGCCGCCGATCCGCTCGAGGGAGTGCCTTTGGGCAATTGGAGTCGTCTGCGGGAGAAGAAGGCGGCCGAGGTGGTCGAAAGCCAGAGGGAAATGGTGTCGCCCAAGTATCGACGGCAGATCGAGCGTTACTTCCGAAGTCTTTCCGATCGCGATGGTGAGGAGAAACGCTGATGGCCTTCGATTCGGCTTTTCCTTGCACCCATCGAGAGAAATTCGGGCGAAATACCCTCTGGATGATGCTGCTTGCTACCCTACTGGTCGTTGGCCCGAAAGATCCTGTTGCGGCACAAAGCGACGACGATCCAACCCGAGTTGCCATCGGGCGCGCGATCGACTTTCTTCTGACTCAGCAGAAGGATTCGGGAGCGATCACGATGGGACAGCACGATACCGCGATGACCGCCCTGAGCATCATGGCGATGGCCAGCGTAGGCACCACGGCATCGGATCCCACTCCTCGCGGCAATGCGATGCGTCGTGCCCTCGACTTTGTGCTCCAGGACGACCGACGCAACAGAGAAGGTTACTTTGGCGAGAAAGATGGCTCCCGGATGTATGGACATGGCATCACCACACTGATGCTTTCGGAAATGCTTGGGATGGGAGCCGACCAGCAACAGGACGAGAAGATCGAGCGGGCTTGCAGGGAAGGGATCGATCTGATCCTCAAAGCGCAGCGACGGAACAAGCAGGGAGCCTATCGCGGGGGCTGGCGCTATACCCCGGATGCGGCGGATTCCGACCTCTCGGTTTCCGTCTGGCAACTGATGGCTCTCCGGTCCGCCAAGACCGATGGGATCGAGGTCCCTTCCTCGGCGATCGAACTGGCGATTCAGTATCTGAAGCGTTCCTGCACCGCACCGCTCGATCCTTCCGGGACGCCGACCAAGGAGGTAACCGGGTTTGCCTACACACCCGGCAGCGGCGACATTCAGTATTCGATGACTGCAGCCGGAATCCTCGCCATGCAGGTCTGCGGACAATACGATTCGCCACTTGTAGCGCAGGCTACAAAATGGCTGCAGGACCATCCGCCCGCCTGGGGCACAAGGTATTTCCTCTACGGCACCTACTACTATGCGCAAGGGATGCATCAGCAGGGTGGCGAGGTGGCCGAGACAGCCAGGCGACTGGTGCGGGAGGCGCTGCTGCCCAAGCAGAATCCCGATGGGGGCTGGACCCCGGAAGGAGAAGAAGCGGGTGGCTCGCGCATCTACGCCACCAGCATGGCCATTCTCAGCCTCAGCGTCGATCACCATTACCTGCCGATCTACCAGCGCTGAGCTATTGCAGCAGTTGTTTCTTTCCTGCCATCAAGCCTTTTGTTCTTACCAGTCGTGCTTGTGTGGCCTCACAACTTGCTTCCCAGCACCGGTTTCACTCGACTCGAACACGGACGTGCAGTGGCACCTCTGTGGCGAAAGACCAGGGGGATTTCAGGAGAATGTGCCCCGCGTTGTCGGCGCTGGTGGCGGGCAAAGAAAGTGGCGGGCTACCGGGAGGGATTACAATCTCGACTGGAAAAAGCTTTCGATCGCCACGTACCGTCGCTTCGCCGATTTTGACTTCGCACCATCCTTGCGGATCGATGGAGAGGACTTCTGGCCTCTTGCCAACTGGCTGCGTGGGATCGGCTGGCACCGGCTCGATCGCCGCGACTCCCTGGACCGCTAGATTCAGCCGGAAGGTCTTGCCTTCGGAGGCCGAGACGCGGCCGAGGTCGAGCAGTTTTTTGTTTTCGTCGAAATTGGATCCGGCGATCCATCGGATCGATCCACCGATCGTCCCATGCGCCACCAGCGGTGTAGGTTGTTGGTCTCCGTCCAGTCGCACCAGGACCGAGGACTGAATCGGTCCTTCCGGAAACCCCTTTGCCAGTGCGATGCGAAGTCGTTTTGCTTGCGTCGCCTTGGGATTGGATCTCTTTGCCTGTTCGGGGACTGGGCAGGACTCCCACGCCAGTCGCACCAGATGCCGTGTGGTTTCATCCTCCCAGACGGACTGGGTGATCGAGAGCGATTGAGCATCGCGATCCACCAGGACGATTTCCCCTTCCGCTACCACAGTTTCGGTCGCATCCTGGGGAGAACCCGGTCGCTTGGGAGATCGCAGTTCCAAGCTGCTTGGCCACCAGCTGAATCGCGTTGTCACCTCGCCGCGTACCCGCAATGTCCATTTTGGCTGAAGTGGATCGTTGCTCTTGATTTCAGCCGATTGCTCCATCGGCGATTGCAGGCTCTCAGCCTTCCATGTCAATTGGACCTCTGCCTCTTGACCCGGTTGCAGTTGCTCTGCAGAAAGCTTGGCTGAAGTGCAACGGCAAGAGACATCGCCGATCGAGAGATTCAGCGGAGCCAGGCCGTCATTTCGAATCCGAAAGGTATGGCTTTTGGAAGATCCAAACTCCATCGAACCGAATGGATGGATTGGACCATCGACCACCACCAGCTTGGGCCCTCGCAGTGCGCTGGTCCCTGCATCCGAAGTTGGTGAAGGAGTCTTGTTCGCAGCAACGCTGGTCGCTGGTGGGGTTGGTGCATCACCGAACGTTTCCGGCTGAGAGGCAGGGCCGCAGCCAGCGAGGGAGAATAAGGCAACCGAGAGACATCGCAACCAGCGGGTGTGGGAATCATTCATGGCGAGACCGAAGTTCCGGGGGTATATGCAACAGGCTATGGTCTCCACCGCGTGGCATTCCGTGGGAACAGCAAGCGGAATGACCCTTGTTCATCGTAACGCGTAACTCAGGCCGACCAGCGGACGACTTGCGACAAAAAAAAAGACAGCTCGAAGCGGCCACACCCAGGGTGTTTTGGCTTTGAGCTGTCTGGAGGCTGATGCTACCTGTTTCCAGGATTTCCAGTTCAGGTTCAGGGAATCGTGATTGCAACCGATTGGCCCGAAACGATCTGCACCGTACGGTTCAAGTCGGCTTCTTGCAGCGCCTTGGGCACTGCTTGCAGTGCCGCTGCTCCTTCGGCCGATTCGTCGGCGGTGAAGTAGTACATGTACGGCCCCGGAATCAGCGAGCCTTTGAAGGATCCGTCACTCTGCAGTGCAAAGGAATTGGCATAACCGGTTTGCGTCGGCTGGAATGCAATCTTCACGCCTTCAGGAAACGATCCCTGGGACATCGAAATCTTGCCCGTGAAATCGGTTTGACTTGCCACCGGCTCCGTCTTGACCGATCCACAACCGAGGCAAGCGAAGATCGCCAGAAGAGAAACACCCATTAGAAAACGGTTTCGTGGAATCATAGCGCTCGTCGTGCTTCCTTAAATCTGAAGGGAAAGCAGTTCGATACTTGAACCGCTTGCACCTGACAACAAAGGGTGGCTGCGATAGGTCCGCAACCACCCATGAAATGAGAGACGAGATGAAATCAGTCGTCCAAGGTCACGGTGTTGCCGTCTTCGGCACCGGCCAAGTACTTCAGCACGATGGCATCGGTTGTGTCGCCAAGGAATCGAACCGAACCGTCACCCATGGTGCAGTTGACACCACCCGCATGGAAGCTGAATGGTTCGTCGTTCGGTCCGCAGTTGTTGACCGACCAGAGGCAAGCTGCGGGACCACCGGTAGGGAACTTGCTGTTGTTGATTTTGGCAACTTTGTTCGGTTGGCCAACGGCATTGTGGGGACCGGAGAATCCGTTGGTCACCGAATCCGGATCAGCCCATGCCCACATCCTGCGTCCTCCGGTGGAGCCGCCGGTCCAGGCGACTGGGTCGGTTTGGCTTGGGACGAACGAATTGCGTGCAGACATCGAACCGAATCGACCGACCATAGGATGGGCACGGCCAGCATCTTCGACGCAAAGAATCGTGTTGGTGGTGCCGTCGGTCACTTGGGCAAAGCCTCGCTTATCGCATCCCAGCATGCCCTGACGGACCTGAGTCAGCCAGTCGGCGCTTCCGGTCGGCAGGGTACGGGCTCGGAACATCGCCGAACTTGGCCGCTCGTCGATATCCGTCAGGTCGATGAACATGTAGTCCCACGCGCCATAACGACCGACCGGATCGCGTGCTTCATTGGCGATTGGAGTCGAAGGACAGACGTAGGTTGGAATGTTGCTCTTGGCGGCCTGCTGGCCGGTAGGCCACTGCGGGTCGTCGTAGGCGAGTCCCTTTGCGTTTTTGTGAAGCAAAGCGCCGGTGGAGGTGAGGTAGTGGCCATTGGCCTGAAGAACGCCACCGTAGGCCGCCACTGGGTCGGCGTCGACATTGAAGAGATTGTAGACGTTGGTCTGTTCGATGTAGGGGAGCAAGTAGGTCGCAGTCGAATGGACCGTGTAAGGGGTTGTGGTAGATCCCGTAGAGCCACATTGTCCGGAAAGCGGAGTCCGCTTGTAGGTCGACTCGAAATTGTGCACTGCCAACCCGATCTGCTTCAGGTTGTTGGAGCACTGCATGCGGCGAGCCGCTTCGCGAGCCGACTGCACGGCTGGCAGCAGCAGGCCGACCAAAATGCCGATGATGGCGATCACCACCAGCAGTTCCACCAGCGTGAACCCGCGCTGCCGACGATTGAAAATGCGACGAACCATAAAACTAACTGCCCCCGTGAGAAGTGATCCCTACAGCTTGAATCGCAACCTTTGCCCTCCGCAAAGGAATACGGGACGATTATTTCGTTCGTGGGCTTAGATTCGATGAAGGATCCGAGGGCATTTCATGAAGAAACAGTGAGCCTTTCTTCACGATAATTGGGGAAGCAGCGAATGCCGTCTGCGACCCCCATCGCGTTCTTTCGAGAAGGGTGCCCGAAAGGGTGGTGCCTCCGAATTGCCGAGGTTTCTCAGGGTTTTTCAGAGGAAGAAGAGTCACTGGAGGGTTGTCACTGGTTCCTTTTCCCAGGCAAGAGGCTTAGACTAAAAAGTCTTGCCGGCTAGCTTTTCCAGTCTCCGACGCCTCAGGCAGGGGTGATTCCATGCCAGGCTGGGAGAAGAGCCACCGAAGCCGGCCTGGGACATGCCGCAACCGTGCCCATGGCATGGAAGAAGTCTTCGGTAAGGGGTGAGCTGAGCAGGATGAGCGACCGGAAGAAGGAAAGCACAGGGGCAATGGTCACCGATCCGGTGGATGCCGAGCCGCTTGGTCCCCCCATCATCGAAGTGCCACTGCAGCCTCCTGATCCGAAATTGCTGCGGGGTGCCCCCTGCCCTGCCTGCGGAAGTCCGCGAGAGCCTGGGAGCCGTTTCTGCACCGCATGCGGTTTGCCGTTCGAGGTACCCGAAGAGAATTCCAGTCCATCGGTCTCCCAGATTCAGTCCAAACCGATCGACCTGCATCGATTCCAATGCGACAACTGCGGGTCGATGATCCAGGCGACGATGGGCGAGCGAAGCATTCGCTGCCCCTTCTGTGACTCCACCTACGTTGCCGAAATCCCCGAAAGGGACAGTGGCAAGCAGAGGCCCGAGTTTTTGCTTCCCTTCGAAATCAGCAAGGAGAAAGCTCAGGAGATTTTCTTTAAGTGGCTGCGGAACAACAGTTGGTTTCGCCCAGGGGACTTGGTGCGCAAAGCTGTCTCGGAAAAGCAGCGAGGCGTCTACCTTCCCTTCTGGCACTTTTCGATGGCGGCCAACAGCCTCTGGTCGGCCACCATTGGCCAACACTGGTACCGCACCGAAACCTACACCTACCGGGACAGTGAAGGAAGAACGCAGGTTGCCACGAGGACCGTGCAGGAGACGGAGTGGTGGCCGCTGGATGGCCAGCACCACAAGTTTTATTTCGGCTTTATGGTCTCGGCATCGAAAGGCCTGCCGCAAAACGAAGCAGTCGAAATCCAGCCCTACCAACTGGGTGCGTTGGCGCGGTTTCGACCATATTATCTGGCGGGCTGGATGACGGAGGAGTATTCGATCTCGCCGGAGCAGGCGATCGCGCTGGCAGAGAAGGAGTTTCGCAAGCGTCAGAAGAATGCGATCAGCGGTTTCATGCCGGGAGATACCTACCAGAATCTCCAGATCGAAACCAATATGACGCTCAACGACAGCGACCTGATCCTTCTGCCAGTGTACGTCCTGAGCTATCGCTACAAGGACAAAGTCTACCGCTTTTTGATCAACGGTCAGACCGGTAAGGTGTTCGGCGAGAAACCCTGGTCGAAGAAACGGATCGGAGTCGGGATCGGAGCGCTAGTCGTTCTGATCGCCGCGGTTGCCTTCGGCATTTCGCAACTTCTTCATTAAGCGACTTGGACCTGGATCACAAGAAGACGATGAACAAGCCACTTGCCGATATCCGCTGCCAGATCTGCCGCAGTCGACTGGACGACGAGGACCTCTTCTGCAGCAACTGCGGGACTGAGAATCCGCACCATCGCGATGTTGAGCCGATGCCAGTCCAGCAGCCCAGCGTCTATTCGTTTCGCTGCGATGGGTGCGGGGCGTCGATGAGCTATGATACGTCGGCCAAGGCGCTGCGATGCCCGTTCTGTGGCAGCACGAAGATGAGCAAGCAGGAGAACGTCCGCACACTGAGGCCCAGGTGGGTGGTTCCATTCCGGGTCCCCTATGACAAGGCGACACAGATTCTCCGAAAGTTTCTGGCCAACGGATTCTGGCGTCCTGGAGACGCCGCCAGTAGTTCATCGATCGACAAAGTCACCCAGGTCTTCGTCCCCTTCTGGGTTTTCGCAGCCGACACCGATTCGTTCTGGACCGGCGATTCTCCTAAAGTTCCCTATGGGGCCCGTGGCAACTGGGTTCCTGTCAGCGGAAAGCATCAATCCCACTACGACGGCATTCTGGTAGGCGCCAGCAGCATCCTGACGGCTGAAGAGATCGATCGCATCCGGCCGTTTGACCTCAGCAAAGCGGTGCCCCCCGAAAAAGTCGAACTGGAACAGGTGATCGTCGAAGAGTTCCGGCTTGCCAGGAAGTTCGCCAAGCCGCTTGCTGTCAGCATGATCGAAGACCGCGAGGCAGCCGCCTGTTCGCGTTACCTGCCCGGCGGCGGACGAAACGTCCGCGTCAACGTGACCATCAGCTCGCTGACCAGTGAGCCAGTGCTGTTGCCAATCTGGATCATGGTCTACCACTATCGCAAGCAGACTTACCGAGTCCTGATCAACGGTCAGACCGGTGAGATCCATGGCGAAGCACCGTTCAGTTATGCCAAGGCCGCGCAGGTTGGGCTTTTCATTTTCTTTGTGCTGGCCATGCTGATCGCCATGAGCCTATTCTGATATCGATCGACCTGGCCGTCCTCACGCTCACCTGCCGATCGATCCGGGATCCGTCTCCAGAGTAGCCGGAATAGACCTTACGCGAAAACTGGCATTCCGATTGGCCTGGGAGATAGATTCAGGAAATCGGGTGCCGGATCGACTGGCACTCCGGTGGGAGAGAGATTTTGCGCGCGATCACCTCGTAGCGGGGAATCCGCGTGAGAGGTCTCTGGTTGGTCGCATGCATCCAGCCGGCATGATGGACGTGAAAGCCGGCTCGTTCCAGCAGGTAGGGGACCGTGGCCATGGTACGGCATGCGGCCAGCTGATCAGCCGATTCTGACATGACTCTGCCCTATGAAGGTGCAGATCTTCTTTTCGGGGTTGACATCGAATGCTCTGCTGCCCTATACCCCGAGTTCTCATCGCAATGGTTGTGGGGGGGTATTGAGTAGGGGCTTCTTTCGCTGTTTGCTTGTCTTGAAAGAGGAGTGAATCATGGGATTTTCGGCGTCTCGTTATGCATTTTTTACAGGAATTCTCATCGCATCCGTGTGGAGTTCGGCCAGGGTAACGTCGGTGACTGCAGCGAGCGTCACGTTTGGAAGCGGTGCATCGCAAACGACCATTGAGTTCGTTCCGATCGGCAATCCAGGGAATTCAGGGGATTCGACGGGCAAACCGATTGGTGCCGGATCGGTAAGTTACAGTTACTCCATCGCCAAGTTTGAGATGAGCGCAGCCAACCTGATCGCTTACAACGAAGCCATGAGCGGTTCCGGGTTGGGGATCGGCTTCATCAATCGCGGGGCAAATCGTCCGGCAACGGCGATTGCTTGGAACGAAGCAGCTCGCTTCGCCAATTGGCTCAATGCGGACAAAGGGTATGGTCCGGCTTATAAATTCGTCTCGCAGGAGTTCGGTTCACTGACCAACATGGTGATGTGGTCGCCTTCCGATACGCTTGACTATGACCCAGCCAATCCGTTTCGCAGCAAGCGAGCTCGCTACGTACTTCCTTCGGTTGATGAATGGTACAAGGCAGCCTACTACGATACGGCAGCCAACGGAGGGGCAGGTGGATATTGGGACTATCCGACTGGAAGCAATTCCGTCCCGACTTTTGTCGGAAGCGGAACTCTGCCTGGTACGGCGGTGATGGCCCAGCCGTTTTTCAACGGGCCGGCTGCGGTCGATCAGGCTGGAGGTCTCAGTCCCTACGGGGTGATGGGATTGGCTGGGAACGTCCAGGAGTGGAATGAAACCCAATGGCATTCATCCGGCGGGCCCTGGCCATCTCAGCCGAATACCGATCCAACCGCGAATCGTGTTCGCCGTGGAGGTACATGGCATGTAGGTCCTAACCCGGCGCTCAGCACGATCTATGATGGCTATTACGCCAACGGAGACAACGTTGATGATCTTGGATTTCGCGTCGTGCAGCTGAATGAGCCTTTGGCACCGGTTCCGGAACCCGGCAGTCTTTTGGTGATGGGGGGATTGACCTTTGTGGGGATTGGTCGGCGGTTCTTACGACGTCGCTTCAACAGCAACTGATCGAGTTGATAGGTCTTCCTGGGCGGGGTGCCGGATCGACTGGCACTCCGGTGGGAGAGAGATCTTGCGCGCGATCACCGCGTAGCGGGGAGTCTGCGTGAGAGGTCTCTGGTTGGTCGCATGCATCCAGCCGACATGCTGCATCTGAAATCCGCTGCGTTCCAGCAGGTAGGGGACAGTAGCCATGGTACGGCATGCGGCCAGCGGTAGCTGGTCGACCAATTCTTGCCACGGACCGCTCCACGCATCCCGGTCGTACAGTCCATCGATCACCACGACCGTGCCACCTTCGCGAAGCCATCGATGCCAGTTGGCGAAGGCGGCCAGTGGGTCGATCAGTCCGTTGGTCAGTTGCCGCGAGGTAATGGCATCAAAGGAGCTAGATGCGAAGAGATTGGAGTCATGGGGATCATCGCAGAATCCCTGCACGGCATGGACAAGGCGCAGCATCGGTTTGGCCTTCAGCCGCTCCAGCATCGGTGCCGACGGATCGAGCGCCGTCAGGGACCGATGAGGGCGTCGCATCAGCGTCAGACAGAGGGCTCCCGTGCCGGCTCCCGCATCGAGGATGGCATCGGTGGGACGGGGTTGCCAGAAGGGGGCAAGGTCCTGCCAGACCGCTTCATGATCTAACGCCTCCATCGCAGTTGTCCAGCCATCGACTCGCAGCGCTTCTTTTTCGTCGCAGATCTGCTGAATCCGAGCGCGGATGGCAAGCGATCGACTCATGATGGCCAGTCCCGATCGACGTAGGGTGGGATCGTTGGTAAGGATGTTGGCTCTGACCTCTGGAGTCATTTCGTCAAATTGGTGAGCGCTTCGACTGCACGGTCCAGGACGGCGTCGACCAGCGGAGGGGCTGGAGGCTCTTCCCTGGAGCCATTCCTCCAGATGTTTCGATTGCGTTGGAGGAACGCCCACTGAGATCGCTGCATCTGGGTCAGTTCGACCTCCATGCCTGGATCGGGAACGACGCCCCACTGGGTCTCTTCGGAGTCATTCCCCTTACGGTCGATATTGCGGCCGCTTGGGGGGTAGTAGCGTGCGGTGGTCAGCTTCATCGCTTCCCGATTGCCTTCCAGAGGGATGATATTCTGCACGCTTCCTTTCCCAAAGGATCGTTCCCCGACGACAAAGGCACGCTGTCGATCTTGAAGGCATGCGGCGACCACTTCGCTGGCGCTGGCCGATCCCCCGTCGATCAGCACGGCGATCGGTAGTCTGTAAGGCAGCAGCATTCCTTTGGTTGCTTCAATCGTCGACTGTCGCCAGTCATCGCGTCCACGGGTCGATACGATCGGACCGTCGTCGAGGAAGAAATCGCAGATGTCGGTTGCTGCGGTCAGCAGGCCCCCAGGATTGGATCGCAGATCCAGCACCAGTCCATCGATTTTCCCAGTGATCGATTCGATGGCCACGCGGCATTCGTCTGCGGTCTTGCTGCCGAATGAATCGACCTTCACATAACCTATTCTGGGATGCTGTTCGAGAAGAAAGCTCCAGCTTCCATCATCTCTTCTGCGATCTCCCTGGACCGATTCGGTCTCGATCTCGGCTCGTACCAGTTCCAGTTCGATGGGGCTGGTGAACCCAGTGCGTTCGATTTTCAGGCGGACCGGTGTCCCCGCGATTCCGGTCAGCCTGGAGATTGCCTGATCGATATCCCAGCCAATGGTTGGCATCCCATCGACTTCCAGAATCGCGTCCCCAGGCTGGATTCCAGCCCTCATGGCAGGGGTGTTAAAAAGGGGAGAGACAACGCGGAGGGGGCCATTGGCTGAGGGTTGTTCCAGCAGGATTCCCACCCCGCCAAACTGCTGCTCGATGATCCGGTTCATCCGGTCGAAATCTTCCTTTTGGACAAAACCGGAGTAGCGATCGAGCGACCCGAGCATCGCTTTCATGGCCGTAGCATAAAGGGCATGTCGATCGACCGGCTCGACGTAGCCCTGTTCCACCAGATCCATGGCGAAGGCGATCTCCCGCACTTGCCGCAGCGATCGTGCCTGGAAATAACAGAGCGATCCTAGAAGGAGCATCACCGCGAAAATTCTCTTGTTGCGCAGCGTCATGACATCCCGTTGGCCGGGCCTCCTGGCATAGGAACCATCGCCGGCTCCTTCTCTCGAAGTCGGCGCAATTGCCCACATGCAGCCTGGATCGGATCCCCCTTCCGCTGACGAAACATGACGTTGATGCCTCCTTCCAGCAGGACTCTCCGAAAGCGATGGATGGCGTCCGCGGAGGGTGTCTCATACGGAAGTCCCGGAACTGGGTTGTAGGGGATCACATTGAGCAGTGCGGTCTTGCCACCTAGAAGCTTCACCAGTTGTTCTGCGCACTGCATGGAGTCATTCAAATCGGCCAGCAGCACGTATTCGAAGGTCAATCGCCGGCCAGTCTTTTGAAAATACTTTTCGGCCGCCTCCATGATGGCAGCGATCCCGATCTTGTGATTGACCGGGACCAGTCGATCGCGGAGGGGATCGTTGGGGGCGTGGAGGCTGATGGCCAGATGGTAGGGTGCATCGGCTTCCGCCAGCCGTTCGATCGCCGGCGGCAGGCCGACGGTGCTGATGGTGATGCGTCGCGGCGAGATCCCAAGTCCCCAGGGTGCTCTGGCGACCAGCAGAGCTTCCAGGACGCGAGGCAGATTAGCCAGCGGTTCTCCCATCCCCATCATCACGATGTGGCTGAGTCGTTCGTCCTCCGGCAGCAATCGCTGCAGAAGAAGCATCTGCTGGACGATTTCCGAACTGGTCAGATTGCGGTCGACGCCATCGAGCCCGGAGGCGCAGAAGACGCATCCCATCGCGCAGCCAACTTGCGAACTGATGCAGATCGATCGGCGGTCGCCGTCGCGGAGCAGCACGCATTCGATCTTCCCGCCATCGGCCAGGCGCACCAGCAGTTTCTCCGTCCCGTCGTCGCTCTGAGAATGCAGTTCCACTCGCACCTGAAACAGATCGAACTCTTCGGCCAGTGCTGTCCGAAGCGACTTGGGGAGGTCCGACATCGCATCGAACGATTCGGCGCGCCGCTGAAGCACCCAACGCAAAATCTGCTCGGCACGGTATCCTGGCTGGCCGTGTGCGGCCAGCCAGGGCTTAAGTTCCGAAGGGGACATGCCGATCAACGAGGGTCGCTGGCTGGAAGCGGAATTCCCGACGCTTGGCGTCATCTCTTCTTGCATGCCGATTCTCTCCCGCCCAGATGCTCCAGGAAGCTGCCAAGTCGATTCCCAGTTAGGAACTCTGCTGCCCGGCGTTTTCTGTGATTCGATTCATGATACGCTGAGAGAGCCAATTGTGGTGCCGCAGTCTTGAGGGTAGGAGGTCAACTCCAGAGAACCGATGCATCCCGACGACGAACTGTGCCTATGTTTTCACGTCACCTGGCGCAAGGTGATCAATTTCGCAAGGATCCATCGAATCCGGCGAGCGAGCCAGCTGAGCGGTTGTCAGGGGGCTGGGACCGGTTGCGGATGGTGCCGTCGGCAATTGGAGCGAATCGCCACCCGAATTGCAGAGGATCCCCCGGACCCGTCGGAACTGGACAATTGGTTGCAGCGTCACAGCCCGGCGAGGGATGCCTACGCCCGCGGACGCCAGCAGTATCTTGCCAGCGGCAAGGGAAAACCGCCATCGGGGAGTGAGGAGAAAGTAGGGGAGCCGCCGCAGGACCATCCCAACTCGGGCCCCTCACAGTGACGGGGGTTGGGGGCGACCCGTTGGTCATGTTATCCGCGAACGCGCTGCCGCATCTCCTCAGCGGCACGCTGCAATTCCACATCCCCTTGCAGATCCGCCTCCGTCTTGCGGACCGCATGGAGGATCGTCGTGTGATCGCGCCCGCCGAAGTAGTCACCGATCTGCTGCAAGGACAGGTCGGTCCATCGACGAGCCATGAGAATTGCCAGTCCTCGGGCGCGGACGATTTGCGATCGTTTGGTATTGCCCCTCATCTCCGATAGGCGAACTCCAAGGCAGCGGGCTGCCGCCTTGGCGATAACATCCAGATTCGGGGTCTGGGAGCGATGTTGCTGAAGGAGCATGGCCTGCAGAATCTGATCTCGATCCTGCGGTTCCCGATGCTGCTGCTGCATCCATTGCAGTAGGATCCCTCGCAATTGCATGGCGGTGACTCCTTCGGGTACGCCCGATGCAATCCTCTGGCATTCCTCCTCCCCCAGTTCCATATGGAGGGATTCCGCCAGAGCCATGATGATTTTCTGGCGGGCCCAAAGCCCTGGAGGCTGGACATGGACTTGCAGTCCCGACATCAGGCGACTGACTAGGGATCGGCGGAAGTCCCGCATCGTTGAGGGAACCAAAGCAGTGGTGGCAATCACCACGGCCTGCTGATCGGCCAGTGCGTCGAGCGTATGGACCAGTTCCTCCTGGGCCGCATCGCGACCGGCCAGTTCATGCAGATCGTCGATCAGCAGGCAGCGGCAGTCGCGGTGCCTTTCCCGGAAGCGTTCCATATCATCGGATTCGATCGCCGACTGGAATTGCCTGGCAAAATCGACTCCGTTGATCTGCAGTGCTGGCCCCTGGTCGGCGGCAATGCACCAACGAAAGGCGAGGGACATCGCAAGAGCTGTTTTACCGGTTGCTGTGTCTCCAAAGAGAATCACCGGGGATCGATCGACCAGTCCGAGAATCGCGAAAGGGTCAGCCAGTTCGGCCACCTCGCGGTTTTCCTCGCCGGCATAGAAGCTGGACACAATTCCCCGCCCCACCACGCCATGGGGCCGCTTCAGCGGAGGGATCTCCAGCGGGATTTCTTGATAATGGTCGGTGATTGACATCGCTTCAGCTCGTTCTAACAACCCGTCGAATGGCGCCTGCTTCAGAATCGTTCGAGTTGTCATCGGTGACAACCATTTTTCCACCACAACCTGAAAATCTTTCCACGCAGTCGGCCATAAGGCAATTGCATCGGAAAAACCGCTACAAAACGCACGCTACCTGGCGCGGGCTTCCCCAGGTGTCCAAGTCGGGGAAAACCCCTGAAGTTGGCTGTTGCGAATTCCGAACGACTAGCAGGAATCGTCGGGAACGCCAGCAAGCGGCCGCCCGTGCGCTTCCGCTTCGGCTCTTTCGCCGGTTCGCCAGGAAAATCACCATGGGATCGGAACCTTCCCCAAGCACCCAGTCCAAGGCGAGCCGGGGGAAATCCAAATCATCGACCGAACGGTCTGGAGGCATTTCCGTGACCCGCTTCCTTTGGCTGGTCGCCATCGCTGTTGGACTCTATTTCTTTTTTCAGCATTTTCGGATCGCCGGACTCCAGCAGATTCGGATTGAATCGGTCCAGTCGACCGGACCGGTGCTTCCTCCCCCCCCCGGCGACGGCTCACTGCTGCAGCGCACCTGGGATCGCATCGGAAAACTGGCCAGCTCCATCACCTCCTCCGAAAGCGCTCCGGCCCCGGTTGGCAAAATCCGTATCGCGACTTTTCATCTGGGGCGTTTCAGTACCGCCAAGGCCGATAAGCCCCATGTCATGGAGGCGCTGACCAAGATCATTCGGCAGTTCGATCTGGTTGCGGTCCAGGACATTCGAGGTCCCGAGCAGGATCTCCTGGCCATCCTCTCAGACCAGTTGCAGCGGAGCGGTCGACGCTACGACTTCCTGGTGGGACCTGAAGTCGGGCGTGCCAATGATCGGATGCGACTGGGCTTTCTTTGGGATGCTGATCGCATCGAAACCGATCGATATCAGCTCTACAGCGTCGAGGATCCTCAGGACCTTCTCAGCTACGAACCGCTGGTCGGTTGGTTTCGCGCACGCGGAATCGACCCCAAAGAGGCATTCACCTTTACCTGCGTCAATGTCGCGATCCATCCCTCGCGGGTGGAAAATGAAATCGGTCTGCTTCCCGAGCTGTTTAGGACGATCCGGCGCGATGGTCGACAAGAAGACGATCTGATCATCGCAGGGGATTTTGAGGCGAGTGATTCGAGGCTGGAGTTTCTCAAGAGCGAAGGGATCGTAGCCACGCTGCAGGGGATTCCAACAACCGTGCGCGGCACTGCGATGCTCGATCAGATCCTCCATCCCAGAAACGCGACGGATGAGTCGATAGGCAGAGCGGGCGTCTTTGATTTTCTGCGCGAGTTCAATCTTTCGATCGAAGAAGCGCTGGAGATCAGCGATCACCTCCCTGTTTGGGCCGACTACTCGATTCGCGAAGGGGGGGACCGACTGCACACTTACCCTCAAACCACTCCTTCATCCGACCGCACAACCGTCCCAACTCCCAGTTTCGGACCTGCATTCCCCGCTTCTCCCATGGCGCCGGCAGGACCGGGAACGTTCACTTCGGCACCTGGGGCAACTGCGGTCGAACCGCCGGCGATGATGCCTCAGGGAATCCCGGTCGTTCCTTTGCCCGCTGCAGTTCCATCCAGCAACACCATATCGCCGGCACTCCCGCCTCCCTTCCCGGATCGCTGAGACCTTTTGCGCAATCTTGTCCTCTTCGGCAGATGGCAACTGTCGCGGTTCACGCTGCGATCTCGATGTGCAGATCCCAGCGGCCGGATGTCATGCGCAAATCAAACTGCCGGAAGGCTACTGGTTGGAATGCGGGGAGCCTTCCATTGGGGAAGATACAACTGGCTCCCTGGTACCATCAGGCAAAGCTCGACTAGCCTGTTGAAAACGATCCGAGCGACCATTTTCAACCTCGCCAAACTTGGAGCGGAGTTTTGAGCGGATCGCAAAACATCGGCATACTCCTCCGTTTTGTGATCGCTTCCTGAAGATCCACGGCCCATAGAATTCTTTAGCGGGCCGCTAGTGATGGGTCAGGGGGTCTTGGGTTCGGAAAATACTGCCTCGGAAGCCCAGCCACCCACTGCGCGAAACTGGCCGCCGTGCTCCTCGGCGATCTGCCGAAGCGTCTGCCCTCCTTGCGTGCTGTGCAGGGAGATGGTGTAGATGGGGATCCTGGGCATTCCATCGGACCCCAGATTCCACTGTCTCAGCCACTCCAGCGATGGATCGTGAAGTTGTCCGTCGGATAGAAGGAAGATTGCATCCGGGTTCATTCCCAGCGCGATTCTCAGGGCGACGCCCGGGAAGGTTTCATAGCCCAATTCATGATGCCGCAGCCAGGCTCGCAGTTTCAGCTGCGACTTTCGGCTGGCCATGAAGTAGCCGTCGTGTGTGCCGGAACTGTTTTGAAATGGGTAGGTATCGTGGTCGAAGCAGATGACGGCGAATCGCTGATCGGGGGAAAGGCTTTCGACAGACCGCTGCAGTTCCTCCATCGCCGACTCCCAACGCATCCCACGCATGCTGGTCGAACTGTCGACGACGAAGACAAATCGGCTTCCCAGTGCGCTGACTCCGAAAAATGAGGCACCGGCACCCGCCCCTTGGGTCCCACCGAATCCTGTCGCCCCCAGCTTGCCTCCCGCCAGCGCGACCTGGGAGGCGGCGTGACTGCTGATTCCAGAGGGAAGTGATGGAAGCGAATCGTCGAGGGAGGGCAGCGCGAGAGGCTGGACTGTATCCAAGGATGTCGCTGGAGAAGGCGTTTCCAGCGTGGCGGAAGCCGGAGCCTCCGCGGACAGTGCGAATTGGCCGGTCTCCAGGGTCTCCTCATGACCCATGGACGAGTCCATATCGACCACTAGATCGACGACCGCCTCTTGCTCCAACCCTCCTACCGCGCCGACCAGTGCCAGGAGCAGAAGCAGAGCGACATGGACCAGCCAACTGCCAAGGAATGCGACCCAGCCGGAGCGACTTTTTGCGGTAAGTGTCATCACCCCTTCCCATCCAAGCCTGCGGCTTGATCGGCAGATTGGCCCCACCTGAGAGGAACGATGCCCTGAGTTCAGGCGGAGAACATCCATCTTGTTTGATCCTATCGCTTTGCGCGGAAGCGGTCAAAGCGCCGCTGGCCCCTTTCTATTGGCCTGCCGGAATCAGTTTTCGGGAGCCGAGGGAATCTCCACGATCAGCAGAGAGATATCATCGCGTGGGCCATTGGGTTGGCACCATGCCATGACATCCTCCAGCAACCTGTCTCCCTGTGGGGAGATGGCATGTTCGCGGTGGCGGTCGATCGCATGCAGCATTTTCTCGTTCGTGAACTCGGCCAGCTCGCCATCCATCGCTTCGGGAATCCCATCCGAATAGAGGAACAGCCGCTCCCCTGGCTTCAGATCGACCGACCATTCGTCGAATTCGACATCATCCACCCATCCTACCGCCAACCCTTCACCCGGAAGGAACTCTGCCGGATCCCCAGGTCGTTGCAGGACTGGTTGGGGATGTCCGCCGCAGGCGTACCGAAAGCGATGGTTGCGCAGGTCCAGCACTCCGTAGAGGATGGTGAAGTGAAGGCCTCCCTGGGAGTCCATGGGGAAGCGGCGATTGAGTTCTTCGACGACGGTTTTGGGCGGGGTAACCACCGGCTTGCCGCTGAAGGGATCCAGTCGTACCAGTAGGCTGGTCGCCGACGCCTGGGGGGCCAAGACTCGCCCCACCGCAACGGCAAGGAGGCTGCTGGCAGCGCCGTGGCCGCTGACATCGACAACATAGAGCGCCACATGGTGTTCATCGAGTCGCGAGTAGTTGAGGAAGTCGCCTGCCAATTCCTCGCAAGGGATATATCGCCAGGCGATTTCGATTCCTGGAATCGGCTGGGATTCGTTCGGCAAAAGCGATTTTTGGATACGAGCGGCGGCGTGGAGATCGTGAGTCATTCGCTGATTGAGCGATGCGAGTTGGTTGTTGAGCGATTCCAGCTGAGCGTTCCACTGGGTCAGTTTCTCTTTGGCCAGCGTCAACTGCTCGTTACTGCGATGCAACTCGCGGTTTTTCTCGACGGCATTTTCGAACGTGGAGACGAGAAGGTTGAGCGTTTGCTGTCGACCGGAACGGACCGTGTAGGTCTTTCCATGAAGCGTCACCTTCAGTTCGGGACCAGCTGGCTGCTGGTCGTCCTGGATCGGCTGAGCGAGCATCGACTCGACACGGCCAAGAAGGTAGACCGGATCGTAGGGTTTGGTGACGTAGTTGTCGGCCCCGACATCCAGTCCCTGGATGATGTCCTCCGCATCGGAGAGGGTAGAAAGCAAGATCACAGGAATATGGCGGAGGGAGGGATCGGTCTTGATGGATCGGCAGAGTCCATAGCCGTTCATCTTGGGCATTTCGATGTCGGAGATCACCAGCTTGGGCAGATGCTGCCTGACCAGATCCAATGCCAGTTCCCCATTGGCCCCGATATGCGCGATGTAACCCGCCTGTTCCAGGCGGTTTTTGAGCACCATTCCTTGGATGCGGCTGTCCTCGGCGATGACGATGACAGCAGGTGGGTCTGAGGGGTTATTCATTCAAGCCATCCGGTTAGGCAGTTCAAGGTAAAAGGCCCTGGAGTCCGGCTGCCAGCGACCTCCAGGGATCCAAGACGACTTCACTTCGTCACTTCTGTACTTCCCGAACGATCCAGGATGCGATGCGATCCAGCGGGATCACTCGATCAGCTAGTTGCTCATCGACCACTGCCTTGGGCATACCGTAGACGACGCATCCATCCGGATGCTGCGCAAAAACCGTACCCCCTCGCCGCTTGATGGCTCGACATCCCTCGGCGCCATCGCGCCCCATGCCCGTCAGCACGACGGCCAGAACGTGGCCTTCGTAGGCGGAGGCGGCAGAGCGAAAGAGGACATCGACCGCGGGTCGGCAATTGTGCTCCGGTGGATCCTCGTTGGTTTCGATCCGCACGCGTTCGCCTGTTCGAACCAATTGCAGATGCTTTCCGCCCGGGGCGATGTAGACAGTATTGGGCCTGGCTTCCTGTCCCATGGCTCCTTCGATGACCTGTAGCTGGCTGGCTTCGCAGATTCTTTGTGCTAGGGAGTGGGTGTATCCGGGGGGCATATGCTGGACTACGAACACAGGGACACCCAGCTCACTGGGAAGCTTGGGGATCACCTCGCGCAGGGCAACAGGTCCTCCCGTCGAGGTGCCGATCACCACTGCATCGATCCGTTCGGCCTTGGTAGCGATTTCTGGCGAATTGGGGATTGCAGGGGGGGCGGGAGTGGCGTTGGTACTGGCTTTGGTACTGGCGTTAGCGATGGCTCGAGTTAACGCGGCTGCGGGAGGCAGCTGGGACTGACTGGCCATCAGGATGGAGAGCTTTTCCGTCAGTTGCCGGTGCAGAGCGTCGCGGTTGGCCTTCGCATCGGTGCTACTTGGCTTGTGGATGAAGTCAAAAGCTCCGGCCAGCAGTGCATCGGTGGTCGTCTGGGCACCCTGGCTGGTCAGGCTGCTGAGCATGATGGCGCGAGCTCGGCTTTTGCGTCCCTTCATCGCTCGCAGCACCTCCAACCCGTTGGACTCGGGCATCTGCACATCGAGCGTCAGGAGGTCGGGCTGGAACTGATCCAGTTTGGCCAGCGCATCCTTGCCGTCGATGGCAACTCCCACCACCTCGACACCCGGAATATCGCGCAGGACGTTGCGCACCAGGGTTCGATAGAGTGCAGAATCGTCCACGACCAGGATTCTCATTTCATCCCCTCCGACGCTTCCTATGGGGTTCAGCCCCCACCCATCGTATCGCCTGCGGAAACCTTCCTTTTCTGTTTCTCGAAAAGGTCCAGCAGTCGATCGGCGTCGAACGGTTTGACGACAAAATCGATGGCACCCAGTCGGATGCACTCGCTGAGCTTGGTGGCCTGGCTGACAGCGCTGACCATGCAGACCCTTGCTTGCGGATCGCTAGCGCGAATCGCTCGCAACGCTTCGACCCCGTCCATTCTGGGCATGACAATATCGAGTGTCACCAGGTCGGGACGCAACCGCGCATATTTGTCGCAGGCTTCCTTTCCATCGGCGGCGTGGCCGACCACCTCCCAGCCGGCTCGCTCTGCGATCTCCTGAATTCTCAATCGCATGATCAGCGCATCATCGACAATCAGGATTCGATAACTCATAGGATGCTCCCTTGCGTTTCCTTGGAAGTCTTTATATCTGAATCGGTTCGCTTCCAAGGATCTCCAGACGCACATTCCCGCTTGCCGCATCGACCAGTATCCTTCGGCCTGAAGTTCCGCCGCAATGGCGCGCGACAACAGCGATTCTCGCCTGCTGCAATGCCCGTTCGACAGCCTGTACATTCTGGTCGCCGATACTGAGTTGGTTGCCGATGATCTGCGGGAACATATTGGCGCCGCCGAGAATTTTGGCGACCGGTTGAATGGCCTGGTTACCTGCGACTTTGTGCAGCCGGCGAAGCAGCTCGGGGATCGCTGTATCGGCATACTTGCCCGGCAATTCCGTCTCCCCTCGCGACTCCGGCAAAACGACGTGCGCCAAACCCGCCACCTGCAGTCGACGGTCCAGCAGCAGGACGCCGACGCACGAGCCCAGCAGGGTGCGCAGCTGTGCCGGAGCTCTGGCGACCGCCAGCTCACCGATCGCCACGGCGATCGCTCCACCCCCTTTTCCTGCGGCGTCGAACGAATTCATGGCGTCTCCCGAAGCAGATCGGTTGCCACCTGGAGACCTGCGGAATCAGGTATCCAGAGCCAGTGCCAATGCACCTGGCGGTCCTCGATCACCATCTGCGTCTGCGCGACCAAAACCTCGGACGATTCGATCGCCTGGTGGCTGAGCAGAAACTGCATGAGAGCTGGGGCATAGTCTCGCACAAAAATGGGTGGCGAGGGAAGCCATGCATCCTCCGAACGTGCTTCGCGATTGGCGGTCCCATCGGGCAGGTGCTTCTCTAGCGCGCAAAGGAAAGAGCAGGCGAGGATGTTGGCGGTTTCCATCGCTGCGGAACGTTCTATATCCCCCCAGCTTCCTTCGTCATCATCGCGGGAAGGACGCCCCAAGAGCAAATCGGCTAAAAGCAGCCCTGCCCCATCTTCAAAAGCCAGGATCCACTGGCCGCTGAGACCTCGAGCCACCTGCATGATGCACATGCCGATCACCTGATCGTCAGTGCCTAGCGATTCGGTAGCTTCCTGCAGCGACCGCGGCTGGATGCGATGCAGCCGGACGGAGGCGGGGTGAGCCAGCCACTGGCTGAGAGCCAGGGAGGCTTCGCCTGCGCCCTGCTGGAAGAGAATCTCCAGTTTCTCGCATTGGCCTGCATCCAGCATCCTGGCATCCTTTCATCGAAGAACCGACGGTCAGGCCATCTCCACCGGCACGCGCCGGCGGGTGCGCAGGCGATCATGCACCAGTTCGATCGAAGCTGCCACATCCAGCAGCAAACAGACCGAACCGTCTCCCAAGATGCTGGCCCCGGCAAGACCTCGGATCGGCACGAAATTTTCCGAAAGGCTCTTGATCACAATATCCTGGCTGCCCCGAAGTTCGTCCACTTCCAGCCCCATCGTCTTGCGGCCGGTCGTCAAGATCACCACCTCCACTCTTCCCCCTGTCGCAGCCGAAGCCCGCTCGGAAGTTCGACGTGGCACGACACCGTTCCAGTCGAAGATGTCGTCGATCCCCACCAGCGGGATGAACTCGCCACGCACTTCAACCGAGTCGCGGCCATGGACCGAAAGCACTTCGCGCCTGGGCACCGAGACGATTTCCCGCACATTCTCGATGGGGGCTGCGAAAATCCCGTGTGGCAGCCGAAACAGCAGGCTGCGAATGATCGCCAGGGTCAGCGGCAGACGGATCTGAAACGTAGTCCCCAAACCCGGTCTGGAATCGACCTCGATGGTTCCATTGAGTTCCGCGATGCGCGTCTTGACGATATCCATCCCAACGCCGCGCCCTGAGATATCGCTGACCTGCTCTGCGGTGCTGAATCCCGGATGCCAGATGAATTGCATCCACTCTCGATCGGTCAAAGTTGCTGCCGTCGCCTCCGGTACCAACCCCCTCTGGATCGCTCGAGCTCGCACCTTGTCAACGGCGATTCCTCCCCCGTCGTCTCGAATCGTGATCAGAACGTTGTTCCCGCTGTGGGTCGCTTCCAGTGTCAGCGTTCCCGCATCCGGCTTGCCCCGCTTGCGACGGACCTCTTCCGATTCCAGTCCATGATCGATGGCGTTGCGAACCAGGTGTACCAGCGGGTCCCCCAGTTCATCGATCATCCGCTTGTCCAGTTCTGTTTTTTCTCCACGGATCTCCAGCTGGACCTTCTTTCGCAGTTCGGAAGCAATATCGCGAACGACGCGCTTGAAGCGATTGAACAGGGGCCCCACCGGTACCATGCGCGTGTCGAGCACTCCCTGCTGCAGGCCGTTGGAGACGCGGGTCAGCTGATCGATCGCTTCGTTCCATTGATCCATGCAGCGACGGCCTTGATCCAGCGACTGGAGGAGTTCCTCGACAACCTCCATCTGCTCCCCGAGGGCTCTTCGAATATCCAGCACGTTACCCTGGCCGCTACGGTGGTCTCCATCGAGTTCCTGAGACATCCCCTGCAGGCGATCCCCTAGCGCCCTGAGTCGTCCAAGAAGTCCGGATTTGCGGAAAAGAGGCTGCATCTGTCTGGCCAGCTGCAGGAACCTAGCCCGATTGACCACCAGCTCCCCTGTGAGATTCATCAGTCGATCAAGTCGGTCGATATCGACCCGCACGGTCTCGACGACCTTCGACTTGGAATCGGCCACTACCGACTCCGGAGCTTCCTTCGGCAATTCTCTGGAAGACTCGCCATGAGTTGATGCAGCGGCAGGTCTTGCCGTTTCTTCCGGATGAGTTGAGGCTGCCTTGGCCGATACGGTGGCTTCTTCCTCACGATCGTGCGATGGGGAAGCGGCCACTGGCTGGTCCGGTTCTTCCCATTCGTCTCCGACGGCTTCGATTTCCAAAAGGTCCACTCCGGCCACATCGGCGGCCGATCGCACTTGGGACTCGGTGGCCGCCGTGCGCAGCCAAACCTGTAAGGTTCCCAGCGAGGCCATCTGCTGGCATGCTTCTAGAGGCGGACTGACTTTCGCAAGTTCCCCCAGTTCCTCCAGCCGCATTGCAATGAGCTCTGCCTTCAAATGCGGCAGTTCGATATTCCGCTGAAGGTATGCGATCACCCGCAGCAGACGCTGGCTGCTCAAGTCGGTTGTTTTCGGTCGTTCTTGGGCATGCAACGGCTCGTCCGCCAAAGTGGGACTGTCTTGGACGCCTCCCGCCAATGTCGACGGTGATCCTGGCGGAAGAGGCTTTGGCAGATCGGTCGCCGAGTCCTCATTGACAGCGTAGGGCGGAGCGGTCGGTGTAGACGGTTCCTTCCCGCTGCTGGCATCAGCCATCGGCTTCGGTTTGGCGGAAACCGATTTCGCACCCGATTCCGCCGCCGCGACGGAATCCAGTCGCGTCATCAATTCCTCCAGCAGCTCGGGGGCAGGCGCTAGAGGTTGGCCCGCGCGCAGCTTGGAAACCGACTCACGCAAAAAGTCGATGCAGCGGAGAATCAGGTCCATCATTTCCTGATCGAGCGTCGCTAGGCCGGAGCGAAGCCGTTCGAAATGATTCTCCAGGTGATGCGTCAGCACCGTGATGCTGTCCAATCCCATCATGGCAGACGAGCCCTTGATCGAATGGATCAGGCGAAACGTCTCATTCAGTTGATCGGGGTTGGTTGGATCTTCCTCGAGTTGCAGCAGCACTTCGACCACGGCATCCAGTTGTTCCGCCGTTTCATCGACGAACATCTGAAGGTACTGAGCCATCTCTTCTGAGGGGAGGCCGCTGGAGAGCTGAAAGTCGTCACCACTCATGATGCACCTTGCAATTCCTGGCGAAGGCGACTGAGGTCGCCGGTCCAATCCACACCATCACTTCAGTTTCACGGTTTCTGATAGAGGAAAGTCGAGCGTTTCTGAAGCGAATCCAGCATGTCGAAAACACCTTCGGAAGGGCCTACCACCAGGTAGCCTTCGGGAGCCAGCGATGCGATCAGATGCTGCAATGCCTTCTTCTTGGATTCGCGATCGAAATAGATCATCACATTGCGCAAGAATATGCAGTCAAACGGCTCGCTCCGCATCGGCTCCATCAAATTGTGCTGTTGAAACGAAACATGGTCCCGAAGCGTCTTGCCGACCACCCAGTTCTGGCCGCTCTTGTCGGCCTGGAAATAGCGCCGCAACCTCTGCGGCTCAATCCCCTCTACCGAACGCAATGGGTAGATACCTTCTCGTGCTCGTTCCAGAATCTGGGTGCTGATATCGGTGCCCAGGATGGACCACTGCCAGCCGGCCAGTCGAAAGCGGTTTTCCTGGAGGCAGATCGCCAGCGTGTAGGGTTCTTCTCCAGAGCTGCAGGCGGCCGACCAGATGCGGATGGTCGGGCTGTGTCGCCCAAGATTTTTTCTGGCGATCAGGTCGTCCAGGAACGCCCCGGAAAACCAGTCGAAATGGCTGGCGGTGCGGAAGAAGGAGGTCTCGTTGGTCGTCAGCGCATCAAGGAACCCGGCTACCTCAGCTTTTCCTGCTGCGGACGTCAGGTAGCGATAGTAGGCATCGAAGTCCGTGATTCCCGTCGCCTTCAATCGCCTTCGGATGCGGTTGCTGGCCAGAGTGATCTTGGTCGGCTCAATCTTCACCCCGGCCACCTTGTAAAGGAATTGACGAAACCTATCGAACTGTTCTTCGCTCAGCCGTTCCTGTTCCATGGGAGATTCACCGGTCGATGTTGCTGGGGTCATCCCGCCAAATCGCTGAGTACTTCGTATCCGCGGCGGTTGCATGGCGGTGTGGTCTTTCAGAGGGATCAGGTTTTGAAGCGAGCCACCAGGTCGCGAAGGCTCTGCGCTTGCGCTCCCAATTGCTCGGCGCTAGCTGCCATCTGTTCGGCGGCTGCGGCATTGGATTCCGTCGTCTCTGAGACGCTGCGCATCGCCAGTTTGACCTGGTGGGCGCTGGTGGCCTGAGTTTCCGTGGAAGCGGCAATGTTGATGATTCCGTTGGCGGTTCGGTCGACTGCCTGAACAATCTGCCGAAGCGCCTGGCCTACCTTCTCCGACAAGCTGGCGCCTTCTTCAACCCTCCTAGAGGATTCCTTGATCAGATTGGTGATTTCCTTTGCCGCCTCGCTGGACCTTTCCGCCAGCTTGCGGACCTCATCGGCCACCACCGCAAACCCCAGTCCATGTTCGCCAGCCCTGGCGGCTTCGATGGCGGCATTGAGGGCCAGGAGGTTGGTCTGGCTGGCGATCTCGCTGATCACTTGGATGATGTCGTTGATCTGTTCGCTGGATTTCTGAATCATCTGCATCGCGTGGATAGCTTCATCGACTGCAGCGCCGCCATTTTTCGCCAGTCCAGCCGACTCACTTGCCTGATTCCGTGCGAGACCGGCATTCCTGGAGATGACTTCCACCGATTCCAGGAGTTGCTGCATCGAAGCCGTCACCTCTTCGACCGATGCCGCCTGCGTCTGAGCCCCCTCGCTCAGGTTCGCGCTGCTCTCCGCGATCGTCCTGGCTCCTTCATTCTGCTGATGGGCCGCTTCGATCACTTCCCTGATCAGGGTGCTCAGATCGGCGAACATCTTCCGCATGCTGTTACCCAGCCGGCCCAGATCGTCATCGCTGACCACCGTGATTTCCCGGGTCAGATCTCCCTGGGCGGCAGCCTGCACGGAATGGAGGAGAGCTTCCACCTTTTCGACCGTGTCCCGACGCTGCGACTCCCGCTCCAGCTTCAACTTTTCTTCCCGAGCTTTGGCATGCTCCTGCTCAGTGATCACCTCCCAGGTCACCATCGGACCCAGATACTGACCACCCTCATCCATGATCGCTGTGACGTTCAGGTCGAGGATTTCATCTCCCAGGCCGATTTTGGCGCGGTGGGGCAAATTGCCGGAGTCGGACACAATCCGCCGCTGGTGCTCGGGGCGCTTGTGAAAGATATCGATCGACTGACCAATGATCTCGTCGGCTCGGCAAGGCAGCAGATGCTCCAAACGGCGAAGAGCGCGAAAGGATGCAGGGTTCATGTACCGGATGATCGACTGGCGATCGGCCAGGATGATTCGCACCGGGACATTTTCGACTATCTGGGCGAAGGTGCGCAGCTGGATGCCGGCGTGAAACATCGAATGGGGATTCGCGCCCGGTAGCGACGAGTCTTCTTCCGTGCCACCCATTTCTGTTCTCTGGGCGCCAGCCCGTGACGCAGATCGTTTTGCCATTGCTGCCTCTCGTTTCCCTAGGCCAACACTTGAGATCCTGATCCAGATCCTTCTTCCAACGGGGGGCCCATCGCATTCCCCCTCAATCGCTCAGCCCTTGGCTGTGTTGATGTTCAGCTGCTTCCTAGCTCGCGAAGGCCTACCTGTGCAACGCGGTCCAACTTTTCCGGATCCAGAAGTTCGTCGATCTCAAGAAGAATGACCAGAGTCCCGGCGACACGCGTGAAGCCCGCAATGTAATTTGCTCCATGGCTGGTCACCGTTTCGGGTGCAGGTTGAATGGCGTCCTCGGAGATTCGCACCACCTGAGTCACTGTATCGACGGTGCATCCGATGGTTCGGGACCCAACATTGACCACGATCGTCCGGGTCTCGTCGTCTGCCTCCTTGGGGGCCAGTCCAAAAAGCTTTCGAAGATTGATGATCGGAATGATCGCGCCCCGGAGGTTGCTCACACCTTCGACGTAGTCAGGAACTTGCGGCGTTCGCGTGACCTGTCTGAGGATCACGATCTCCTGGATCTGTTCGATCCGGAATGCGTAGTCCTGGTTGTCGAGCCGAAAGGCGACAAACTGCGCAACATTGCGAGTCAATTGATCGGCTACCCCCTCAGCAGTCGGCTTGGTCACCATGGCGACGAGATTCCTGGCGTTTCAAAAGAAAATGGCTTGAGCCGTATGGCGAAATGCCTGGATGTTTCAACGATCCAGTAGATCGCTATGAATATACCTCCACCCTAATTCGTTGCCGCTCGATCGCCCAGCAAGAGTTTCCCGGATCGTCAAAGTCGCTTCCAAGCTTGATGATTCTGACGGTTCTAGCGACATGGAACGTTCCCTGTTGCACGCCGGGGTAACGCAGCATTCCTGAGGCACTCCCGACAGACCCACTTCTAGGCGTCTGCGTACAATCGCTATAATCCGATCCGCAGAATGCCCCAACTGCGATCTGCTTCAAAACGGGCCAGCTGTTTCCTGAGGAGTTGTTCAAACCATGCCGAAACTGACCGTCGAAGGAATTGGGGAGTTCGAAGTGCCCTCGGGCAAGCGTTTGACTGCAGCTCTGCGCGAGGAAGCTGGCACCGATCAGCTTCATGCCTGTGGCGGAAAGGCGCGCTGTACCACCTGCAGGGTGGAATTCCTGGCGGGGGAACCCAAGCAGATGACGGTGGCCGAACAGACGATTCTCCGAGAGCGAGGTGTCCGCGGAGTCCGGCTCAGCTGCCAGATCGTATGCGAACAGGACATGCATGTCCGAGTCATCAGCCGACTGGAGGGAAGTGGCCGCAAAGATTGTGGATCGCCACTAGCGGCAGAGATTGAACCTCAACCGGTGGAGTGGGTGGAGCGGGGTTGAGCTGGGGATAGGTTCTGGCAGGCTCTGTGGTCTGTGCGATCGAACGAATCGATGCTCATGGCAGCATCGGACAGGTCGATCACATGGCATGATCGTTGCAGATCATGATCTACCGATTCGATGGATCGCCATCTGTTGGACGGGATGAGCCATCTTCGGCAGGCTGGAAAGGACGGTCAAAGTCGTTCAGAAGACAGGGTAGCAGCAGCAGGTCGCACAGGAGAGCGACGGCGATCGTGATCGCCCCCAGCGAAGCAAAGACGCGATGATCGCGTGTATCGCTGAACAGCACGGAGCTGAAGCCTGCCAGGAGCACCAGTGTGGTCATCACCATCCCGCTGCCCACGGCGCTAAACGATTTTCGAATGCTTGTCTTGCGGTCTGGATGCCTCGGTTGCTCCAACTGATAACGCGACAGAAAATGGATCGTGTCATCGACGGCGATCCCCAGGCAGACGGTGAAGGCACAGACGCTGACGATCTCCAAAGGCTGCCCGGTGGCCGCCATCCAGGCTCCCGCGACGGCAAGTGGCAGTAAGTTCGGGATGACGGAGATGATCCCGATGCGCAAGGATCGATAGACCAGGGCCATCACTCCGAAGATGACGATCGCGGCCGATCCGAGGCTTTGCACCAGATCGGTGACGATCTGATACAAATTGCGCCAGCGCCATATCGGCTCTCCCTCCATCGTCAATTCCACTCCGGGATACTCTTTCTCCTTCTGGCTCAGCAGCGATTCGATCTCTTCGAAGATCGGCTGATACGTTCGTGTTCCCAGATCCTGGACGCGAAAGCTGATCGTGGCTCGCCGGGCCTCTTCATCAAGCAACATCAATTTCAGTGGGGGCGGAAGCAGGTCGATCATCGAGCATTTATCCGCGACGGATTGATCTCCAGGAAGCCATGCCAGCAACCGGGCAACCGACAGTGGGTGGCCGATCAACGGTCGTTCCTTGAGAAAGGTTTCCACTTCTTCCAGGAGCGTCAGGATCTTCGGCAATGGCGTCGCCGAATCGTCCCAACGCAGTTCGATGCGGCATTGATCCAGGCCCCCCATCGATTCATCCATCCAGATCAGCGTCTGTTGTTCGGGGCTGCCGCTGGGAAAGCTGCTGGAACGCCGGTCGTCTGGACGGAGGGTCAAGGTTGCTGCGCCCAGAAAGCCCAGAAGGATTATGGAGAAAAGGCTGACCCAGCGGCTACGCGCCAGGAAGAGTTCCATGATCCGTTCGATCCCCGGCATCCAGCCATCGACCAAATTTCGCTCGGTGCCATCGGCCAGCCTACGACTCCAGCCCGTCCGGCAGATCAGAGGGATCACCAGCATGACAGAAATCCATGTCAGCGTCACACCCAGGACGCAGGAGATGCCGAATTCCCGGACCACCTGGTGGTTGGCAAAGATCAGCGACCCCATGCCGATGGCGGTGGTGAGCGAGGTCAGGAAGCAGGCCATTCCAACCTCCTCCAGCGTCTGTCGGCATGCTTCGTAAGCGCTTAGTCCCTCACTCAGCTTGCGTCGAATATGCACGATCATGTGCACTCCGTCGGTGAAGCCGACCAGGCTCAACAGCACCGGAAGAATGACATCGCTGAAGGGATTCAGCTGCAACTGAAAGTAGCGGAGCATTCCCAGGGTCCAGACGACTCCCACGATCGGTGCCAATGCCACGGTGAACACGACGGAGAGTCCTCGAAAGAGGATCATCGCCATCGCCAGCACCATCCCGTAACCGATGATCTGATAGAGTCTCTGATTGCGCTCCTGATGTCGGATCATCATCAGCCGAATCGGCACCGGTCCAGTGATCGAGAAGCGGATAGGGCTTTCCGGGTAGAGTTCGGCCTGGCGCTGAGCGGTTTCCAGCAAACGGTCGGTGCTGTCTTTTTCGTCGAAGACATGGATCCAGTTGTACCGAATTGCCAGCAGCAGGGTCTGGGCATCCGGCGAGAGGCTCTGGCCAACTACCAATGGATGTTGGGTCGCTTTTTTGCGCGCTGCATCAAATCGCTGCTGCGTCGCTTTCGAACGAGGCAACACCGGTTCGGCCAGTCCGAAGATGTTCACTGGAGGGGTTTGATCGAGCCATTGGACGGAGGCGACGCTGGGGAGTGCTTCCAGTTGCTGAACCACTTGGCGGATCGCTTCGGATCCCTGCGGCGTGAAGAAGTGGGGGCTTCTTGCCACCAGGATCGCATCGGCCTGTCCCAGTCCGGAGCGCATCGCTGAACCGCGTCGACGTCCCCGGGAGGGAGCTGGCGTCGACACTTCCGATGCCTCGGACTGCTGTCCCTGGCTTTCCTCCAACTTGGCGGGATTGCGCCAGTCCTTCCACCAACTGGCCAGGTCCTTCGGCCAAGAAGGCGACAGGTAGCCACCTGCCGCCAGAAGCGAAAGCAACACAATCACCGCTACGCCGATGCGAGGGTAGTCGATGAAGGAGGCAAAAAAACGTCCGGTCCAACCGTTACGGGATACCACGTTGCTCACTTCCGCGCGTCCAGAGTGCGGCTGGCTTCCAGCAGTTCCTCGCGCGTCACGCGCCGGTCGCTGTCGCGGTCGATCATCTGGAACGAATAGTCCTGTACGATGCGTGTTGCTTCAGCGAAATGAACAAACCCATCGCCATTTCTGTCGAATCGACGGAGAAACTCATCGGCATACCGGTCTGCGTCGATCCTGGGGGAGCTAGGTGTGTTGGCCATTGTGGCCTGAATGTTGCCCCCCGCCTGCCGCCATCCCCGCCGGTTCTCCCCGTCGGCTGCGCGCGGCACGGATACCTCGAAGAATGCGACTGCCATTTCCTCCCAGGTCTGATCTCCCCACATCACCACTTGGCCAGCGTCCGGATTGGCTGGGTTGTCGCGGGAGTTATCGAAGGTCGCCACGAACTCGATGCCATCCACCTGGTCCAGATCAATCGGCTCGCGAAACTGATACGTATGCTGCCAGTTGAAGTCGTAGCGGGGCACTTCCAGCAGGGTTTTCTTCTGGTTTCCTTGGAGCGCGGTGAGCAAAAAGGATTTGCCACGAAGGTGCATGTGGGGAATCGCAGCAAGGAGTCTGCCTCCCTCGGGAAGCAGATCGATCTGGGCACGCACCGGATGATCTGGCCGGCCGGCAGGGATCTCGAAATCCTGATCAATCGCGATCAGGGTGATCACTTCGTGTGTGATCTTCTGAGGATCGGCGAAACAGAGCCCAAGTTGGGATCGATCTGTTTGGGGAGTGCCGTTGGGTGTGTAATGCATCTGAAAGACAAACTTGGAACCGGCGGGCACTCGCCGCGCCTGACCGCCTGGAAACGTAGTCGACCTTTGGCCAGGAACGTAGGCCGTAAGCCAACCGATCCCAGACATCGGAGTGCCATCGGGCGGCCGGATGAAGACAATCGCATGGTGTACGACTGCGGGGTTCCCCGGAATGATTTCTGCGCTGGAGATCCAGACATCTTCCTCGAATCCAGGGTCGACAACAAAGTACTGGTAGTCGACCGTCCCTTTGGCCGGAACGGCATAAGGCCGCTCGGCCATCCCGATGACTTTCTCAGGGGCGATCGGCATGCGCCAGCCGTGGTTGGCAAACTGAGGCCAAGAAGGCAGCTCGGCCCGATCTCCGTAGGGCGTTCCTGCTTCCACCCAGGCTTTCAGGAGATCGAGCGACTGGCGGGGGAAGTGCCGTTCATTCTTCAGAGGTTCGTTTCCGGCGGCGGCATGCCAGGGGGGCATCCTCCCCTGCTCCACCGTCTCCACCATCATCTCGGCCCAACCTCGGACCTCCTCATAATCGTTCATGCTGAATGGGCCGATTTCGCCCGGCCGGTGGCATTCCACGCAGTGCTCGATCAGAATCGGGGCGATCGATCGGCAGAAGGTCACTGTCGACTGCAGATCGACCCCTTTCCTGTAGGTGATCAGGCATCCCTGCGACTCGGTCTTCCCCCGCGCGACGGCCCTTCCCGAAAGCAGCTGGTCGATTGCATCCGATAGATCGTTCGTGGTGGCCTGGCTGCGCTGGATGCCCGGGGCATATTGGTCATCGATACGTCCCTGGTAGTGCACATTTCCCTCGCCATCGACAAGCACCACTTCGCTGGTTCTCTTAACCGCAAAATGCCTGGCGATTCGCTGATCCCAGTCTTTAATTGCGGCAAATTCCAGCTTCTGCTGCCGGACATATTCGGCAATGTCCTGCTCCGAATCCTGCAGGTTGCTGAAGACCGCCACAAAGTCGACGCCACGAGGCTGGTAGAGTTGTCGCAGCGACTGAAGCTTGGAACCATACAGATTGGCTAGCGGGCACTCACTCCCCAGAAAACCCAGCACCCGGAATCGTGGCGGCTGGGGAGTCTCATTCGGACTCTCCCCTCCCTTGGCCGACCGTTCCGCCGCCTCGATCTCGCTTGCGATCTGGTTCCATGCCGATCGATCTTCCGCTGCGGAGAGACTTGACCTTAGCACGGTTGCCAGCAGCAGGCAGAGCAGGCAGATGCTGGGTGGCCAGCAGAACCTGGGGTTCGATGGGATGCATCGCATCATGCTGCAACACCTTGCGGGGAGATTCCGAATCTTCGTTCTAGAGAGAAGGCCTGCGGATGGTTCCTTAGCGACGGGATCGAAAAACCGCGACCTATTGTGGTAGATATTCTTCGTCAGACCAGCCCCATTCTTGGCGAATTCATCGGCCAGATGATTCCCCCGAGGGGCGCACCAATTCCTTGATGGGGCTGGGATTCCGGTCGGATGGCAATCGGATCAGGGGGCTGGGACTTCCTCCCCTTTTTCATTGACGACCCGTTGCAGAGATTCGCGGAACTGTTTGAGGAATGTCGGTCCACCTCCAACGAATAGATACTGAACGACCCCCTGTCGGTCGATCACGACCGTTTGAGGGATGGCATTGGCCTGGTAGTTGCGCGCGGCGACGCCGTCCAGATCCAGCGCGACTCGGGTCTTCAGCTTCAGCCGTTCCATGGCGGCTTGCGCCCGGTCGGCTGGTTCCTCTAGATTGACTGCCACCAGTTGCACCTGGTCGGCTGGAAACTCCGCGATGATTTCGTCGACCTGTGGCATCGTCTTCATGCAGGGACCACACCAGCTGGCCCAGAAGTCGAGCACCACCACCTTGCCTCGCAGCTTGTCCAGCTGAAAGGTTTCCCCGTCAAGAGTATCCAGTTGGATCGGTGGCGCTGGCCGGCCGATCAGTGCCGAACCTTTGCCCGGTTCTCTGCCATCGGGTGAGTCGCCATCGGCTTCGG